>CAZAQG010000176.1:0-1651 GCA_964487445.1 uncultured Chromatiales bacterium | reverse complement strand
CAGCACGTCCATCAGATCGGTGTGACGCTCGTGGAACCGGTTGAGGTAGTTGTTGTAGCGAAACGACTGGTCTTCGCCGCCGGTCTCCCAGTAGCGCGGCGCGGCGATGCCGTGCAGCAGCGCCCGGTAGTGCAGGACCGGCAGGTCGAAGCCGCCGCCGTTCCACGAAACCAACACCGGCGTATAGCGCTCCACGCCGTCGAAGAAGCGCTGGATGAGTTCCGCCTCCGGGGCGCTCTCCTCGCCCAGGGACCATACCTTGAACCGGTCGCGCGTGCGCGCGGCCACCGAGATCGCGACCACGCGGTGCAGGTGCAGGCGCAGGAACTCGCTGCCGCCGGTTTCCCGGCGGCGGGCGGCGTACATCACCTGCGCGACGTCCCGGTCGTCGAGTCCGTCGAGCCCGTCGAGCCGGCGCCCGGCATCGACGTCCGGTACCGTCTCGATGTCGAAGACGAAGACGTTGTTCATACGCCGAAGGACCCGCGCGACGTCCGGACCCGCATCACTTCTTGCGCCGCCACGTGCCGTCCGCCGCCTGATACCACCAACCGGTCGGGGCGTTGGCGATCCAGCGCTGCGCGAATACGCCACGGATCTCCGATTCCCACTCCGGGTGGCCGTTGGCCGCCGCGATCGCCCGATAGAGGGTGTTACGGTCGCGGTTGTCCTCGGCCACGAGGCGGCGTATGAGGTTGCGTTGGGGCAGGGGCACCGCCGCGAGGTCGCGCACCGTGAGCAGGCCCGCGCGCGTGATACCGACCGCGCCGTTGGCGTAGAAGGGCATGAGGCGCGCATGGCGCGCCACCAGCGAGGCGCGGATGGCCTGGATCGCGGGGGTCCGGATGTCGAGGTCGGCGGCGGCGCGCGCGGGCGGGATCACGAAGTCCACCAGCGCGACCAGGGGCCCGTCGCCGGGGACGGTGCGGCCTTGCGGCGTGCCCGGGGCCGGGGCCGGGGCACCCGGTTTGGCGCCGCCGGGCTTGGCGCCGTATACGCCCTGGATGATCCGATCCGCGGCCCGTTGCGTGGCCGCGGCCGGAAAATATACGTTGATCGTCACACACGCCGACAGCGATACCGCCAACGCCGCGTAGCCCAGCCACCGCCCGTGGATCATGATACGTCCTCCTCCGGATCCCATCGTCATTGTCCCGCGCCGCCCGCACCGCGGGCGATGACCGCGCGCACCTGATCGACCAACGTATCCCAGTCCACGCGCCGTACGAAGCCCACGACGCTGATCCGCGGCAGCCCCCCGCCCTCCACGAGATAATAGCCGCCGTCCGGCGCCGGGCCCGTCCCGTCCATGTCGCACACCCCGTTGCGCAGCACGCAGCCGATCCCGATCCGGCGATAGGAGAACTCGTGGAAGAGGCGCAGAAACGTGCCCGAGAGCAATCCGCCGATCCCGCCCCCGCCGATCCGCGTCAGGCTCTTCACCGCCTGCTGGCTGATGCGGTGGCGCGAGCGGTCGCCGGGCGGGGTCTCGAAGCGCGCGTCGAAGCGTACCGGTCGCCAGTCCTCCAGGCGCAACCCGCGGATGGTCCCGTCCAACCGCCCCTCCATCTTACCAAACGGGAAGGTCCGGGTCAGGGACGCGAGGTGCAGGTCGCGCACCCGCACGTCGGCGCGCAACTCGGGGATCACT
>CAZAQG010000175.1:0-1659 GCA_964487445.1 uncultured Chromatiales bacterium | reverse complement strand
CGACGGTACAATACCCGCGGAAAAAGGGCAAGCGCGGCGTTTCCGGCCCTCTCCGACCCCGCCGGTCCGTGCACCCGAGCGACCCGACGGGGCGGCGGAGACAGGATCGGGTGGCGGCCTCGACAGCGCCCCCTCCGATCAAGACCCGAGCGACGCGATGGGCTATTCTCGCAGGCGCTTCGGATCGATTCAATCATGACAACGCCAACCACGGTCCTCTTCCTCAATAGTTGTGTCCACGGCGGGGGCGCCGGGCGCAGTCTGGACGCCCTGCTCCGGGTCCCGGATCCGCGCATCCGTCCGATCGTCGCGATGCCGGAACCCGGGGTCATGGCCGCGCGCCTGGAGGGCGCGGCGCGACTCGCGTTCGTGCCCGAATTCGTCGAGCGGCTCTCGCGTTCGCCCTACGCCTGGCCCGATCGCCTGCGTGTACCGTGGGCGCACCTGCCGGCCAACGGCTATGCCCTGGCGCGTGCGCTCGGCAAGCTGGCACGGCTGGTCGAGGAGACGCACCCGGACGTGATCCATTGCAACCACATGCTCGCCAAGCCGCTCGGCGCCGCCCTCGGCGCGCGCACGCGGATCCCGGTCGTATTCCATTCGCGCGCGTGCCACCATCTGTGGATCGACGGCGCCTTCTACGACTGGCTCGGGCGACGGGGCATCGTGCGCCGGATCATCTGCAACTCCGAGGCCTCGGCGCGCGTCTATCGCCGGCACAGCGCCGACAAGGTGCGGATCATCCCCAACAGCCTCGACCCGGCGCAGTTCGACCGGCGTGCCGTGGCCCCGCGTCTGCGCGACGAGTTCGGGCTGGCACCGGAGGACTTCGTCGTCGGCTTCATCGGGCGCATCCACGAGAAGAAGGGCATCGACTGGCTGCTGCAGGCGTTCGCACGGCTCGCCCCGGACGCGAGCGGCCCGCGCCTGGCGATCGTCGGCGGCAACGACTCGAGCCTGCACTACGACGCGATCGCCCGTTACGCGGAACTCGCCGCAGCGCTCGGGGTGCACGAGCGCGTCGTGTTCACCGGCTACCGCGACGACGTGCGCCCGTACCTCGCCGACTTCGACGTGCTGGTCTTCCCCTCGGTCGAGCCGGAGTCGTTCGGCCGCGTGCTGCTCGAGGCGATGGCCCTGGAGATCCCGGTCATCACCTCCGCGCACGGCGGCGCCGTCGAGGTCGTCCGCAACGGGGAGGAAGGTCTGTGGGTACCCGCAAACGACGTGGACGGGCTCGCCGCGGCGATCCGTGCGCTGCATGACGAGCGCGATCGCGCTCGCGCGATGGGGGCGCGCGGGCGCGCCCGGGTCGAGCGGTGCTATGAACCCACGGTCATCGCGCACCGTGTCTACGACGTGTTGCTGGAAGCGGCGGCGGAACGCCCCTGAGTCCGCCCGGACCGGCCGAGGGCCTCCCATGCGCGCCATATGTGATGTATGCGGGTTATCAGGGCCGCTGTATGCGGATTTTTCGCTCCGTCAGCACGACAAAACAGCGTTGCCATGTTTCGACGTCTTCCGTTTTAAAGGCCGATGTGACCCGTTCGATCAGGTTTTGCCGACTGGGGTTGATGAGACGGACGAGTAGAAGCCCATGATGGTTGCCCGGCCGAAATTGGCGAATATCCGAGAAGTCCAGATCCTGGGTAATCAGCA
>CAZAQG010000174.1:0-1692 GCA_964487445.1 uncultured Chromatiales bacterium | reverse complement strand
GTGGCCGGGGTTGTCCTTCTTCTGGCGCACGGCGAAGAGCTCGACGGTATCACCCAGGGCGCCGCAGTGCAGGCAGCGTGTCACTGCGTCGGGGTGTGCCGCGCCGCAGCGCCGGCAGAAGTGGAGCGCGGCCGTGCGCCGGTGTTCCTCGATGGCCTCGTCGTCGCTTCCCCCGACGATCCGGTCGGTCATGACGATCCTGCAGCCGCCCTGCGCCTCTTCCAGAGGCTCCCAGTACGAGCCGTCACCGTGAGCCTCGCCGCCGCCCGGAGCCTTGCCGGAGAACTCGAAGTCCTTCAGGAAGGTGACAAAGTAGTGTTGCCCACAAGTCGTGCAGGTGGTGGTAGGAAAGTGTGCGAGTCGGCTCTCGCCGCCGGCCGCCTCGATCTCGTCCTCCGCGGCGAGCCACAGGCGCGGATCGTTCGACGCTTCGGGAAAGCTCACCACCGCGCCACTGATCCCGCGTACGAAGCCGTGCACCACGGGCCGAAGCAGCGGCCGGCCCTCCCTTTGCGCCGCTGCGCCGAGGGTGAGCCAAGCCAGGATTTCGGCCTCGCTGACCGGCCGGCCGATCTTTTCCTCCATCTCGGGCGGCAGTTCGTCGAGCGAGCGCGGTGACTCGAGTGCCTCGTTGATCTGGAAGACGAGTTCGTTGTGCGAGAGGGCCGTGTGGAGCGCCGGCGACACCGCGCCACCGGGCAGATCCTCGCCCGCGAGCGCACGGTAGGCGCTACGCACAGCCACATCGTGATCCGCCTCGGCGTCCACTGCGCGCACGCAGGCCTCGAGCAACTCGGCCGGATCCTTCTCCGGGGCGGGTGGAGCCGAGCGCCCACCCTGCCATACCTGCGGCTCGTAGGACTCGTCGACGGTTACCACTTCTTGCGCCGGAACCCCGAAGAAGCGCGAGGCGAAGTCGCGAGCCGCATCCGGATTCTTCCGGTCGACAATCGTGGCCGAGGTGGCGACGCAAACCGTGTCGCTCGCTCCGCGACCGCAGAAACTGCGCAGCCGCCGGATCAAGCAGGCGGTCTCGGCCCCCTGAGCGCCGGTGTAGGTGTGGGCCTCGTCGAAGACCAGGAAGTCGAGCCGGGCACCGGCGAAGAGCCCTATGTCGCGCTGGCGCGTAAGCAGTAGCTCGAGCTGTTTCACGTTGGTGAGCAGGATGCGGGGTTGCTTTCCCGACTCGCGCATCTTCTGCCGAGAGCAGACCTCCTCGGCGGGATAGACCGTCTCGCTGCGTTTCTCGCCGCGCACCTCGGCCAGGCGCGCCGCGTAGTCTGCGCGCGATGCGCCGGCGGGGAGCTGAATGCCGGCCACGTCGCTCTCGTTCTCGGGGGTCTTGCCTACGTACATGCCGAAGGGGATGCCCGTCCCGGCGAGCAGACCGCGCAGACGGCCGAGCTGGTCCTCGGCGAGCGCATTCATCGGGTAGACCAGCACGGCGCAAATCCCGGGCGGGGCGTCCTCGTCCTTCAGCTCGAGGCAACGGCTCACGACGGGATAGAGGAAGCACTCGGTCTTGCCCGAGCCGGTGCCTGTGGAGATGAGCGTCGTCTTGCCACCGCAGATCGCCCGGATGGCTTCTTCCTGGTGGCCGTAGACTTGGCGGATCGCGTCCGGGATGCGCTGGCGTAGGTGCGGGTGGAGGACCCCCCCGGCGATCAGATCCTCCACTGAAGATCCCTGCCG
>CAZAQG010000173.1:0-1713 GCA_964487445.1 uncultured Chromatiales bacterium | reverse complement strand
CCGCCGGACGTTACAATCACCCGGCCCGTGCCGAGGAGCTGCTCAACGCGACCGAGACCCTGGCAGGCAAGTGGGGGCTGGGCAAACAGGTGTTCGGGTGAGCCCCCCGGCCAGGTTCCAGCGACACCGCCCACTGGTCGCCCACGCCGCGCCTTCCGAACCCGTGCGAACGAATCCGGAGCCCGTGCGCATCGTACTGACGGTCAATTACTCCCCCTGGTCCCCGTACTGCGGCGGCGGGCAACAGGCGACCCACTCCCTGGCCACCGCCCTCGCCGGAAACGGCCACCGTGTCACGGTCGTCTACACCAAGGCCCCGTGGGAACGCATCCCGGTCCCGGACGGACTGCCTTACGAGATCCGCTGGGCCCCTTTTATCGGCCTGCGGAGCCGGGGCGGCGCACCGTTGCGCTCGCTGAACGCGGTGCCGGTCGCCCGGACCGTGGCCGCCCTCCTCGCGCGCGGCGAACCCACGCTCCTGCACGCCCAGGGCGAGGAAGGCGCGCTGCTCCCGCGCCTGAAACGCCAATTTGGCAACCAAGTGCAGTGCGTGCTGACCGCCCATTACGGCGACTATCCAGCGGCGCTCGCGCGCCCCACGGCGGACGGCCCCGTTACGGCGCTACGGCGCCTGTTCGTTCCCCCGAAGTTTCACGCCCTCGGTCTCGCCGCGCGCGGCGCGGACCTGTGCTGCGTCCCGAGCGAGGCCAGCCGCCGCGCATTCGCGAACGCGGTTCGGGTCGACGGGTCCCGGGTGCGGGTGGTCGCCAACGGCGTGGAACCGGTGTTTACCCGGGTACAACGCCGTCCGGAGGCGATAGAGGGCCCGCTCGTCTACTTCGGCCGCCTCGACCATGAAAAAGGGGTGCTCACCCTGATCGAGGCCCTCGCGCGACTCGGACCGGATCCGCCGCCGCTCCTCGTGGTGGGCCGCGGCCCCCTCGATCGTGCGGTCCGCAGACGCGCCGCCGCCGCCGGCCTGGGCGAGCGGGTGCACCTCCTCGGCTGGATGGCGCAGCCGGAACTGGCGCGGCTCCTGGCCGGTGCGCGCCTGGCGGTGCTGCCGTCGTTCGTCGAGAGCTTCGGCTGCGCCATGGTCGAGGCAATGGCCGCGGGCGTCCCGCTGATCACCACCCACGCCGGGGCCATGCCCGAGGTTGTCGGGGGGACGGCGCACGCGCTGCTGGTGCCACCGGGGAATGCGCCCGCCCTTGCAGCGGCCATCACCCGGCTCCTGCGCGAATCCGACCACGCGGAACACATGGGCCGTGCGGCGCGTGCCCACGTACTGAATCGTTACTCTTGGGCGGCCACCGCGCGCACCTACGAAAACCGTTATCGCGAGCTGTTCGCCACATGAGCCGGTACCGCGCCGTAGAGACCACCCGGACAGTCCCCCCGACGTGCGATGATCGTCACCGAAACCCGCAGTCATCGTACTGAAGTGGCACGGGTGGCGGGAGACCGTGTCCTGCCTCGCCGCGCTGGAGCGGCTCGAGTATCCCCGCCGGGAAGTGATCGTCGTCGACTGTGTACTCCTCCTATAGACATCCGATCAGACGAACCACCGTGGATAAGAAGAAAGGACGCGCCCCGTGACTGAGAAATCACCTTCACCCGGCGGCGGCCGACATGGAGCGGCACTTGGACGCGGCGTGCTCGTCAATGGGCTTGGCATCCTGGTCAAGGTCTCTCGCACCGGCTACCTGATCC
>CAZAQG010000172.1:0-1725 GCA_964487445.1 uncultured Chromatiales bacterium | reverse complement strand
ACCGGGATTGTGGGCACCACACCGGCAGGCCGCAGGCGCGCGCCATATCGATCATCGACCGGGTTCCCGGCGAGCGCCCGTCCCAAAAGGCAACCAAGTGGGTTCCGTAGGCCGCCATCCAGGCGTTGCGATCATGCCCGGCCCGGGCGTTGTAGCGGCGCCCGTTTCGCTCCCGGACTACGGCCCCCGGGACATCGAGCGCGCCCCACTCGGCCGGCAGGCTGCGCACGGGATGGCCGTGGGACCGCGCCCACTCCCGCCCCAAGGTGTCCGCCCCGCCCGCCTCTCCGCAGACCACATCGAACCGGTCCTCGCCGCCCCACTTGTACGCCAGCCGGTCCAGCGCGCCGAAGACCAGAGCCCGGTTGGCAACCGAGCGGCTGCCGGCCACGATCACGCGGTGCGCGGCGCGAAGCCTCGGCACCAGCGCATCGAACTGCGGGTCCGTGAACAACACGTTCTCCGGTGGTGCGGCGAACAGCGGGGCGATCCACTTCGCGCGATAACCGGCTAGACCCGTACCGATGGGCGTCGCCAGGAAATCCGTGTCCGGCCGCTCGGCCGCGTAGCGCAGGAAGCGGCGAACCGCCGGCAGAATCTCCAGGACCGTGCGCGTGGCAAGCCGCTCGTCTTTAGTGGGGATCGCGTAACTCTCGCCGCAGGCGCCCTCCCCGACGCCGGACCGCGCACCGAAGAGCGCCGCAGCATACCGGGCCGCGCCGGCTCCGTGGCGCCCGGCCAGATTGGATCCGAACACGAACACCGCGGGCCGAGCCGCGAATTCGATATGGTGCGCCCGCCAAAGGTCGCGGATTACCTCGGCGTGGCAGGGCTTCGGCGCACAAGAACACACCAGCAGGGTCTCGTCCCTCAGCGTGCGTAGCGCGGCGAGCACCACCGCATCCCGCGCCTCGATTCGGCCAGCCAACCAGTGCCGATATTTTGCGATCACCGTCTCGCGATCCCCGTCCGGCCCAATCCGGTAGGGATTGCCCAACGCATGACCGCGTCCGACGTAGACCGCCGCGGCCGGCCAGGGCGTGGCAAGATGGTGACGGTTCTCGACTTTCACAGTCAGATTCCTCCCGCGCGGCGCAGGGCGAATCGCCAAATCCCCGGCGATTGTGGCGATGAGGGTGGCGGTGGCGAATGCTCATCGCTCAGAGCGCCGGGGTAGGGGGGCGAGCAGAGAATTTTAGGGGGCCGGCTCCATCTTCAGGACCGGGCCACCGCCGGTCTGCTCATCCTGCCTGCCGGCAGGCGCGACGATGGGTTCTCCCTGATGCACGCCGGCCTCGCGCACCACCCACGCCCGGCACCACGCAAGCGCCGATCGCTCGATGTCCGCCAGGGAGCAGCGATCCTGCGCGGCCCACTCCTGGAGCACCTCGCCTTTGTGCTCCATCAGAGGCACGGAGGGATACCGCTGCGAGAAGCGATCAAACCAGTGGCCCACTGCATCCCAGGCCGGCTCCGGCAATTCCCACTGATGCTCAAATCGACGCACAACGGCCCGGTCCAGCATCTCCGCGTGATTCGTGGCGCCAATCAGCACTACGTGATCCGGCAGCCGGTCGATCTCCAGCAACAGTGTGCTTGTGACCCGCGCGATCTCACCCACATCCCCATTCTGACGATCCCGCTCGGTCAGCAGGGTCTCCATCTCATCCACGAGCAGTACCAGCCCCTCGCCGGGGTGCAGCCCCTCGCCGGGGTGCAGCCCCT
>CAZAQG010000171.1:0-1867 GCA_964487445.1 uncultured Chromatiales bacterium | reverse complement strand
AGGTGCGTGATCTTGCGTTGCGTGTGTTCGAGCGCTTCGGCGCGGATGCCTTCGGTCATGTGGACGAGGTGCTTTGCCATCGTCCGGCGTCCAACCACGCGGCGGAGGAGGGCGAGGATACCGGCTCGCACCGCGCGGTCCTCGCCGCCCACCTGCGGCGGGTGGGAGAGTCGGGGGATATCGTGGCGGGCTTGGCCCCGGGCACGTTGCGCGTGCGCTATCCCGTTCGGGGAGAGCTGTCGGTCTCGTTGATCGTGGATACGACGGACGACCTGCGCGTGTTCGAGCAGTTTGTGGAAACGCTGCGGGCGGTCACCAAGTACCCGAAGCTGGAACTCGTGGTGGTCGACTGCGGCAGCCGGGATGAGGACACGCACGAGTATTTCGACGCGTTGCGCGCGACCGGCGCGGTCGTGGTTTCGGCGCGCGAGGGGGCGGGGCGTGCCGAGGCTTGGAATACCGGTGCGCGTGCCGCGCGCGGCGAGTATCTGGTCTTTGCGGATCGCCGGACGGGGTTCGTTCAGAAGGATTGGGTGGAGATTCTGCTCGGGCACGCTCAGCGGGAGGGAGTGGGGATTGTCGCCCCGCGTATCGTCGGTGCCAACAGCGCACTGGTGCACAGCGCCTTGATTCTCGGGTTCGGTGGACCGGCGAAAGATGCGTTTCAAGGGCTTTCGGCGGAGGATCCAGGATACGGGGGTCGTGCGCTCACGGAGCAGGGCTGCTCCGCGGTCCCACCTGTCTGCCTGCTCGTATCCCGCGCGTGCTTCGAGGAGGCCGGCGGGTTTGATGCGGAGCGGTTTTCATCCGACTGGTTTTCAGTGGACTTTTGCCTTCGCGCCGAGGCGGCGGGCCGCCGCACGATCTGGACGCCGTACGCCCTCGTCGGCTGGCAGTCTCCGGAGCCTGCACGTCCAACGGGCGATGCCGGGCAGGAGGCCGCGCTCTACGAGCGCTGGCTCCCGCGGCTCGCCCGCGACCCGTTCTACCATCGCGACCTGAGTCTTTCCGGTACCGCGTTCCGGCCCCGCACCGAATCCACCGTTCGCTGGAACCCCGCCCTCCATGATCGTCCCCGTATCCTCGGTGTTCCGTCCGACACCTTCGGCTGCGGTGAATACCGTATCCTTGCGCCGCTGAATGCCCTCGATAAGGCGGCGCGTGCCCAGTGCGGCGTGCTCGCGCCCCAGGAGGGGGCGCCGCGGATGCCGTCGGTGGTGGAGATGGAGCGTCTGGCCCCGGACACGCTCCTGTTACAAGGGGCGCTTCACGACGTGCACCTCGAAGCGCTGCGGTGTTACCGCCGTTTCAATCGAGCGTTTCGCGTATTCGATATCGAGGACCTGAAGAGTTCGGTCCCGGAGAAGAACTCGCGACGCAAATTCCTCTTGCGCGACGTCAAGGCGCGTACCCGCAAGGCGTTGGCCTTGTGTGACCGGCTGCTCGTGACCACCGAGCCGCTGGCGGAGGCCCATCGCGGGCTTATCGACGATATCCGCGTCGTGCCGATCTACCTTGCCAGGGACCGTTGGGGGTCGCTCACCCCCGCCGGAAACGAGGCCGGGCGCCCGCGGGTAGGCTGGGCCGGCGGACAGCAGCACGAGGGGGACCTGGAGATTCTGCTTCCGGTGGTGGAGGCGACCGCGCGGGAGGTCGACTGGGTGTTCTTCGGCATGTGCCCCGACGTATTGCGTCCCTACGTGCGGGAAGTGCATGACCTGGTGCCGTTTGCCGAATATCCCGCACGTCTGGCGGCGCTGGCACTCGATTTAGCGGTTGCGCCGTTGGAGGATCACCCGTTCAACGTCGCCAAGACGAATCTGCGGCTGCTTGAGTACGGGATTCTCGGTTGGCCCGTAGTGTGCAC
>CAZAQG010000170.1:0-1876 GCA_964487445.1 uncultured Chromatiales bacterium | reverse complement strand
CATGTCCTCCCGGCCGATACCCGGAACCGATCCGAAGATCCCGAGACCGGATTCGTGGCCGGCGGGAGATCGTGGGGGGAACTCCACTTCGCGCCGGGAATCGCCATGCCCAGGAAAGTTCTCATCCTCGCCGCCGCGGCGGTCGCGGTCGCGGTCGTATCCGCCCTGGCCCTGCCGTACTGGATGGGGATCCGTGCCGAGCGGGAGGTCCGCGCCTTGGTGCGCGAGGCCGGGCGGGCCGGTCCGTTTCGCCTGCGCATCGTCGACTACGAACGCGGCTGGTTTTCCTCGCGCGCCCGGATCCACGTCACCCTGATCCCGCCAGCGGGCGCCGCCCGGGCCCTGCCGCAGTTCGGCTTCGACCTCGAGGAGCGGATCGATCACGGTCCGCATCCGGTGGCTGGCCGGCGCGACGGCGCGATGGGCGCGGCACCGGTGCAGGCGGTGATCCACAGCGTTTTGATCGGCGATGCCAAGTCCGGTTTCGGGACCGGCTCGGGGCTCCCCGCCAAGCCACTGGAAGCGGTGACCGTGGTGTACCTGTCCGGGCGCAGCGACACCGACGTGCGAATGCCGGCTTGGCGCCTGACCGGGACCGGCCGCGGTGTCGGCCCGCTACGGGCCGCCCCACACGGCCCGCAGCGGGTCGTGTGGGGCGCGGGGACGGGTCGGGTGGAGCGCCGACTTCGGCCGCGTCACCGAACGCTTCACGGCGCCGAGACTGGAGATCGACGGACCCGGCGGCGTCGTGCGCCTGCGGGACGTGAGCCTGGAGGACCACAGCCGCCGCGCGCCCTCCGGGCTGATGCAGGGGGAGATGACGCTGCGGGCGGCCTCCTTCGATGCTGCCGCGACCGGCTCGAAACGATTCTCTCTTTCGGTGACAGGGCTGGAGCTGCACAGTGCCGGCGCCGAACACGACGGCGCCATGACGGTGCGCATGGCGATGCGGGCGCACACGATTCGGGCCGGTGCGATCGAGGTCGGGCCCCTGATCTATGAGTTACGCATCGCGCGTCTGGATACGGGCGCCGTGGTGCGTCTGCAGAAGGCGATGCGCCGCCTGCGCGATCAGGTCGCGGACCCGGCGGTGTTCCGCCGCCGGTTTGCCGGGCAGGTGCTCACGCTACTGCTCGATCTGCTGCGCCGCTCACCCGAGATCGTCCTCGAGCGGCTGAGCCTGCGCACCGGGGCGGGCCCGGTGCTGCTGCGCGGGCGCGTGAAATTCCCCGCGTCCATTCTTCCCGGCCGGAACTGGTGGGAGGGGCTCGTCGGTGGCGCGCAACTGCGCGCGCCCGCGACTCTGTTACGCGCCGCCCTGGGCACCCAGGCGCGTTCACAACTCGTCGCCGCGCGCCGCAAGGGCGCCGTGCAGGGACTCGACCCGGCGCAGATCGGGCGGGTGGCGGCATTGATGGGCCGACAGCGAATGCAGGCCCTGACAGCCCGCGGCCTGCTGGAATGCGACGGCGGCGAGTGTCGCGCGGCACTGCGCTACGACTCGGGGCGCTTGACGGTCAACGGCCGGGACCTGCTGCGTGCGCCGGGGACCGCCCGGTGAGCGCATCCCCCGGGATATTTTCGGATCAAGTATAGGGTAGCCAGACCCGCCCGAAGCCATCCCGAAGGTCAGTCGCGTGTAGTGCCCGGGCTCGTTCGAGCTGCTGCCGAAGCGGATCTCGCAATACCTCGGGAAACACCGTCACGCAGTCCTTGTTCCCCTTGCTGGCTCGGACGTTTCGCATCACCGGCAAAATAAAGCTGCATAGCGAAGCGACGCAGTTTCATTTTGTCCGAGGGCATGCGTTTGTTATACGGTTATACGGGTCTATCCGGATCTCGCAAAGGATATAAGCAGTTGAATGGCCATAGATTC
>CAZAQG010000169.1:0-1889 GCA_964487445.1 uncultured Chromatiales bacterium | reverse complement strand
TTCGCCGAGGTCGACGGCGAGCTGCGGGTCGCCGTGCCGGTGCTGTGTTGCACGGTCGGTGGGATTGTTCGGCGACGTCGGCGGGCCTCGGCCCGCCCTACAGGGGGATGCCGCTGCTCGCCGTCAATCGCCGGCGAGGACCTCGCGGGCCTGACGGTCGGCGTGGTAGGAGGAGCGCACCATGGGTTCGCTCGCCACGTGGCGGAATCCCATGCGCCGCGCCACGGCGCCGAGGCGCTCGAACTCCTCCGGCGGTACGAAGCGCGCGATCGGCAAGTGGTGGACGCTCGGTTGCAGATACTGGCCGAGGGTCAGCATCTGCACGCCGTGCGCGCGCAGGTCGGCCATGACCGCCTCCACCTCGGCGGTCTCCTCGCCGAGCCCGAGCATCAGTCCGGACTTGGTCGGCACGTCCGCGCAATGCGCCTTGAATCGTTCGAGCAGGTGCAGCGATCCGGCATAGTCGGCGCCCGGGCGCGCCTGCCGGTAGAGGCGCGGCACCGTCTCCAGGTTGTGATTGAATATGTCCGGCGGCGCCTGCACGAGGCATTCCAGGGCCGCGTCCACGCGGGCGCGGAAGTCCGGGACCAGGATCTCCACCCGGATATCCGGGTTCGTCTCCCGGATGGCGCGCACGCACGCGGCGAAGTGGGCCGCGCCGCCGTCGCGCAGGTCGTCACGGTCCACCGAGGTGACCACCACGTAGCGCAATCCCATCGCGCGGATCGTGCGTGCGAGGTTCGCCGGTTCCTCGGCGTCCAGGGGCAGCGGCCGGCCGTGGGCGACGTCGCAGAACGGGCAGCGCCGCGTGCAGATCCCTCCCATGATCATGAACGTCGCCGTGCCGTGGCTGAAACACTCGCCGATGTTCGGGCACGAGGCCTCCTCGCACACGGTTTGCAACCGATTGGCGCGCAGTACCGCCTTGAGACGTTGCACGGCCGGGTGTGCCGGCGAATGCGCGCGGATCCACGACGGCTTGCGCGGCGCGCGCGTGGTGGGTTCGATTTTCACCGGGATGCGGGCGACCTTGGCGGCGCCGCGCTCGCCGGCGCCCGGTTCGGGGCGCGGTCTGCTCATCGTCTGCTCCGGTACGGTGTAGGGTTCGGGCGCGTCACTATAGCATCCAAGCGCCGGCTCACGGGTGGGTGGACGCGGCCTTCGCACCGCGTAAACGCCTGTGTGTCGCGTAGGGTACCCCGGGATGAAAGCCCTTGCATGGAGTGGTTGCCGGGCGCGGCCCCATGACGGATCATGGGGCGGTGGTGGAACGGGGGCCGGGATGCGCAGATCGCTCGTCAGACTCAGCGCGCTATTCGGCGCGGCCGCGTGGCTGCGGCGGCTCGGCGAGCGTTGAGCGGGGCGGCGTCGGTGACTTCCGTGACCCGCCCCCGCGGCGTGCGGCTCATCGCCTGGGCGTGGATCCTCACCGGGGCGGTCAACGGCGTCTCGGCGTTGGGCGGGTTGTTCACTGCGGGCCTGCTTCAGGGGTTGAGCGCCCAGGTGTCGCCCGCGTCGCGCACCGCCGCGACGCTTCCGCTGTTCCTCGTCCACCACGCCGCGTGGTTCGCCGCGCTGCAGATCGCGCTGGCGGGGGTCGCGGTGCTCGCGGGCATCGACTTCCTGCGCCTGCGCGCCTGGGCGCGTTCGGTTCTCGAGGCGCTGTCCTGGCTGTCGCTCGCCTACCTCGTGTCTGGAGCCGTCTACTGGTGGAGGTTCTGGGATGCGTTCACGGCGTCGGGTTCGTTCGCCGGGATGGCCGTCGATCTTGCGCCCTATCGCACACCGGGGCTGATCCTCGTAGCGGTGTTGGTCGTGGCCCTGGCCGTCCCGGTCGGCCTGATGATCCGTACGCTACGCGCTCGCGCGGTCCGGGAGGCAGTCGCCGG
>CAZAQG010000168.1:0-2003 GCA_964487445.1 uncultured Chromatiales bacterium | reverse complement strand
GCCCCTCCAGGCAGGTCCGATCCGGGCCCGGGGGAGATCAGGAGCCGAACAGGCGCTGCCACCAGCGACGCCGCCCGCCGGGCGGCGTCAGCGCCCCGAGATCCTCGGGGCGGAGTTGAGATACAACCCAGCCTGGAAGTGGGGGGTTGTCGCTGTAGCCGCACGAGACCCCGAGGTTGTGCGGATCGAAGATTTTGATATAAGTGGGTGCCGCGAGGTCATCCGTGTAGACCAGTCCGCAGTAGTCCTCTCCGTGCTCGCGGCGCAACAGGGGATCGATCTCATCGACGAAGGCCATTAGCTTGTCGGCCGATACCGGGGCGGTCGGGGGCGCCTCGCCTACTGCGTAGATATACCAGCCCTCGCCGGCCCGGGCGCGCAACACCTCCCAGAAGCGGTCGAGCTGCTCCCAACGCAGGATGCCGGTGAAACAGCCGCGAAAGCGCTCCAGGAAGCCCGCACCCGTCGGCACCGGCCGAGCCGGGATTCGATCCAAATCGCTCATCGCTCCAATCCTTTCCGGGTGGAACCTCTCTGCTCGACAGCGCCCGCCGCCCACCGGCCTCGCCCCATTCCGCCTTCTCGCCGCGCGCCGGGCTGTCGCGCGCCGGACCTGCGGCGGTACCGACTCGTCGCATGGATCCCCGGCCGTTGCGCGCCGAGGTGAGAACTGGGTCGCATTTCGGGCGCGGTCCCCTTCTATATCCTCATCCGGCTTGCACGGCGCCGTGCCCGGGTTCTTAATGGTACCAAGCCGTGCGGCGCCGGCTGTCCCGTCCGATACGCGGCGGCGGTCGGCTGCGGCCACCAACGGAGGGTACGACATGTTCGAGATGAATCCCAAGAAGCGCAATTCCGGCAAGGAACCCAAGAATGAGAACCGGATCGACGAACCGTTTCCCATCGACGAGCCCGTGTCCGCCGCCCCGCATGCCCGTGGCAACGGTCCGGCCGCCACGATCGGCCCTTCCATCCACCTCAAGGGCGACCTCACGGGGGAGGAGGACCTGGTGATCCAGGGCCACGTCGAGGGAACCATCAATCTGAAGCAGAACAACCTCACCATCGGCGGCAACGGCCGCATCCACGCCAACATCTTCGCCAACACGATCACCGTGGAGGGGGAGCTGCAGGGCGATCTGTACGGCACCGAGAAGGTCGTTATCCGCCGCACCGGCAATGTGCGCGGCAACATCGTCGCCCCCCGCGTGAACCTGGAGGACGGCGCCAAGTTCAAGGGCAGCATCGAGATGGATCCCAAGGCCGTGGAGTCCGTGGTCGCGCAGGCCCGTCCGGTACCCGCGGTCTCCCGCCCTCTCGAGAGCAGGTCCGCGGACGGTTCCGGCGCGGGCAAAGACAAGCCGGGCCTCAAGCAGGCATGACCCGCAGGCTCGACCGAAACCGCACCGTCCGGGCGGCGCGGCGCGTGTCGTGAGCCCCCTTTCGGTCGCGACCCCGGGCGCGGACGAAGGCGCAACGACGGTTCTCGGCGAGACCAGCAGCCCGCTTTTCGAGGCCCTCGCCGGGGCGCTCGAGGAGGTCGAGCGCGTCTCGATCCTCGATCTCGGGCCCGCCATCGGCGGCAATATCGAGTTCTTCGGGCGTTTCCCCTGCGCGCTGCACATCGCCGATGCGGTGGGCGCGCTCGCCGGGTTGCGCCCGGAGATCGACCCCGAGACCGGCACAGTTCGGACCGCACCGCTGGAGGCGGAGGTTCGGCGCCAGCTCCCCGGCGCCGGGGGCGACGCCTTCGACGTGATCCTCGGTTGGGACTTGCTGAACTACCTGGACGGACCGGTATTCCCCGCCTTCGCCGCGCAGTTGCGCCCGTTGCTGCGGCACGGCACGCGCCTGCACGCCTTCCTCTGGTCGCAGCCGCGGATGCCGGTGCTCCCGGCGCGCTTCCGGATCCTCGACGCCGCGCACATGGGCTTCGAGGCGAGCGACCGGACCCGCGAATGCCCCCGGTACACACAGCGCGACCTGGAACGCCGCCTGCCGGA
>CAZAQG010000167.1:0-2091 GCA_964487445.1 uncultured Chromatiales bacterium | reverse complement strand
AAATAATATTCCCTCCGTCCCCTTTATCGATTTTGGCTCATTCATAGAGTCCCTTCGGATACTTCCACTTGTTGTACATCCAGAGCCAGTCCGCGGGCGCCGCGCGGATCCGGCGCTCCAAGGCACTTGCATAGGCCTCGATCACCTCGCGCCCGTCGAGGGCGTGCGGCGGCTCGGCGATGCGCTCGAAGGAGACCTCGTAGCGGCCCCGTCCGGTCCGGCGCATGGCGACGAAATAGACCACCGCGTGTTTGAGGGCGGCGAGCTTCTGCGGCCCGGTGAAGAACGCCGTGTCCTGCCCGAGGAACCGCACCCAGCACTTCTCTTTCTCACGACGCGGCGTCTGATCCGCCACCAGCGCCAGGGCGTGCACCCCGGGGCGTCGGCGCATGGCTTCGACGAGGAACCGATCCACCGGGATCAGGGCGCCGCCGAAACGCGAGCGCCGCGCCACCAGCAGCCGGTCGACGACGGCGTTGCGCGAGCGCTTGTAGACCGCATCGATCGGAAACGCGCAGGTCAGGCGGCTGATCAGCAGCATCCACTCCCAATTGCACTGATGCGCGGCCAGGAAGATCACGGTACGATCGCCCTCCATCCGCGCCAGTTCGCGGCACACGTCCGGGTTGGCGATCGTTACGCGGCGACGCAGTTCCGCCTCGCGGATGGTGAGGGATTTGACGGTCTCCATCAGCACGTCGCAGAAGTTTCGGTAGCAACGCCGGGCGATGGCGCGTCGCTCGCCTTCGCTCTTATCCGGAAAGGCGCGGCGCAGGTTGGCCAGGGTGAGGGCCCTTCGGAAGCCGAAGACGTAATAGCCGAGCAGGTAGACCACACCGCCGAGCCGGTGGAGGACCGGCAGCGGCAGGCGTGAGAGGAGTTTGAGCAGGGTTTCCACTGAATCGGCGATTCCCGTTGAACGACCGGCCGTGCAATCGACCGTGGACCCGCGGCCGGCGATCGCGCTACCCTGGGAGCACTGCACCGCCTCCCCGGGCCCCGATCAGGACCGCGGGCGGAACCCGCGGTATCATAGGTGGGGCCTTCAAACCGGTCAAACGATGCACCCCTCGTTCGATACATTCGATATCGATCCCGACGCGCTGTGGGACACGACGCCGGCGCCGCTCGAAGGCGAGGCACTGCACGTGTGGCGCATGCCGCCCGTGGCCGGCCCCCGTTGCACGGCGCGCCTGTGGTCGGTACTCTCGAACGACGAACAGCGACGCGCCGGGCGTCTGCACCGGGCGCAGGGGCGCAGCGGTTTCGTGATCGCGCGCGGCGCGTTGCGCGTGTTGCTCGGCGCGTATCTGCGGCGGGCGCCCGATACGCTCGGCTTCGAATATGGACCGCGAGGCAAACCGATGCTGGCCCCCCGTGGCACCCCGTTGCAATTCAACCTCTCGCACACGCGCGGGCTGTGTGTGCTGGCCTTCAGCCGTCGGCGGGCGCTGGGCGTCGACGTGGAAGCCCTCGACCGCCCGCTGCAGGTCGGGCCCCTCGCCCGCCGGGTATTGGATCCGGTCGAGCACGATGCCCTTCTGCGCGTGCCGGAGACGCAGCGCAAGCAGGCCCTGCTCAATGCCTGGACCCGCAAGGAAGCCTTCCTCAAGGCCACCGGCGAAGGGCTCGGCGGCGGGCTGCGCGAGGTGCCCGTCTCCTTGGCCCCCGACGAACCGGCGCGCCTTCTGGGCGACGCCTCCGCAACCGGCGCGTGGGATCTTTGGGCCCTGGAAGTCGGACCGTCCCACGTCGGCGCGCTGGCGGCCGCCGCGCCCGCGGTGCCGGCGCGTGCCGCGGGCGCCTGAGATCCGCCGACCATCCGACCGGACACCGCCATGCACACCCTGCTGATCGTCGCCGCTGCGTGCAGCGCCTTGTTCACCGTACTCACCGTGCTCGGGCTGATCGATCCCCGACTCGGCCTGAGCCGTACCCGCGAGCGGGCCCTGGTACGCAACGGCGCTCTCGCACTGGTGTTCTATCTGCTCATGGCCGCAACGCTGAGCGCCGGCGATCCGCGCCAGCGCATCATGCTCGGCGCACCGGCCCCGGCGGCATCGACCGGCGCGCGGCCCGCCCGTTAGGGGC
>CAZAQG010000166.1:0-2109 GCA_964487445.1 uncultured Chromatiales bacterium | reverse complement strand
GATGTACCGGGAACTGTGCGACGGGGCATGTACGGCGGATCACGCATGACGATGGCCCGGCCCTGACGGAGCCGCGACGGGCCGGCGGACACGCGGATCGGGGAGACGGCGGCGACCGAAGATTGCGGCAATCGCGAAAACTGCGGCGTGTGCGATGGCGGCGTGCCGAAGTTCAAGGCGCCCGGGCGCGAGATCGCCGGAGGAGAACATGGATCTGCTCGACTTTGATGGTCAAGGTCTGTATTTCGACGAACCGCTTCCGGAGCAGGTGGGTAAGCTTTTGACCGAGGCCGCCCAAGCCTACGGCGGCGGGGCCGCGGAGATCCGGCTGTTGCAGGCCCATGCCCTGGCACCGGACAGCCTGACCGTACTGGTGGCGCTGTATCGATTCCACTACTACCAGCACCGACTGGCGGATGCCCTGGAGGTGGCCCGGAAGGCGGTGGAGGTATCGGGGACCCGCCTGAATCTGCCGGCGAGTTGGCGCCAGGTCGGTGTCTACGACCTGGGCCGCGCGGCCATTCAGTCCATGGGCGTGGTGCGATTCTATCTGCTCGCCCTGAAGGGGGCCGGGTATCTGTCCCTGCGCATGGGCGATATGGCGGGGGGTATCGCCATGCTGGGCAAGGTCTGTGAACTGGACCCCAAGGACCGAATGGGGGCGGCCGCCCTGTTGGAGCTGCTCAAAGACGATGCCGCGGGTAACGGCGACGGGCGCGAGTGCGCCGGGCGGGCAGATTGAGACTTGCCGAGGCGCCCGGCAGGGCGGAAACGGAGGAACGACCGGATGAGCGACATTACGCTGGACGAAGACTTGCAGGAACTGAGCAGCGCGGAGGACTTCCTGGAATATTTCGGCATCGAGTACGATCCGCGGGTCGTGCAAGTGAACCGCCTGCACGTGCTGCAGCGCTTCCATGATTACCTGGCTCAAGAGAAAGATGCCATAGCGAACGCCGAGGACGGCGGACGGGAGATATACGGGCGGTTGCTGAAACGGGCCTACCGGGACTTCGTGGAATCGGACGCCCTGACCGAGAAGGTGTTTCGAGTGTTCCGCATGCACGAATCCCGGAGCGTCTTCGTTCCGTTGGCATCGCTGTTCGAATAGGAGCGATCATGCCTCCCCGCTTCGACTACGGCGATTCGGTCCGGGTGGTCCGCAACGTGCGCAATGACGGCACCTACCCGGGGCTGGACATCGGTGCGCCCCTGGTCAGGCGGGGCAGCCCGGGTTTCGTGCACAACGTCGGGACCTTCCTGCAGGACCAGATCATCTATGCGGTTCACTTTCCGGATTCGGGACGGGTGGTCGGCTGCCGCGAGGAGGAACTGATCCCGATCGAGGCCGATTGGGTGCCGACCCGCTTCGAGTTCCGGGACCAAGTGGAAGCGGCCCTGCGGCTCGCGATCGGCGGCGAGGTAGTGGCGGAACCCGGGACCGGCGGGGAGGTCGTTCGGGTATTGCGGGATGCCCCCGGAGGCCCGGTCTATCATGTGCGCTTCCCCGACCGTACCTTGCAGGTACCGGAAAACGCTCTGCGAACCGGCGGCGGGGAAGCCCCCTCTGAGGACGCGGAGCCGTGACGATCTCACGCAACCGCGCTGCAGTACTGGCCTACCAGCGCCTGAAAACGGCACTGGAGCGCTTCGGGCGGCCCCCGTCGGCCCTGACCGCGCCGGAGCGGGCGGCGGTGGAAGAACAGGCGGCGCACCGGTACGCCGTGGAGGAGCGGGTGGTCCGTACGCCCGAGGCGGCGGGCATAGTGATCACGGAACAGGCACTCGATACGGCCCTGGAGACCATCGGGGCCCGTTACGCCGATGAGACGCAATTCCAAGCCGACTTGGCGGCCAACGGCCTGTCGGTAGCGGCCCTGCGCACCGCCCTGCGGCGGCAGATGACGGTCGAGGCGGTCCTGGACGAGGCGTCCGGTCACGCCGCGCGCGTCGACGATCTGAACGTAGCGCTTTATTATCGCACCAACCGGGATCGCTTTACCCGGCCGGAAACCCGCACCGCGCGCCACATCCTGATCACGATCAACCGGGATTTCCCGGACAACACGCCCGGGGAGGCGAGACGGCGCCTGGACTCCATCCGACAGC
>CAZAQG010000165.1:0-2124 GCA_964487445.1 uncultured Chromatiales bacterium | reverse complement strand
CAAGGATCGATCATGACGAATCTATCCGTATTCGTGACCACGTTCAACAACGAACGCACGCTGGCGGCCTGTCTGGAGAGCGTTCGTTGGGCCGAGGAGATCGTGCTGCTGGATTCCTTCAGCACCGACGCGACCGTGCAGATCGCCCGGCGCTACGGCTGTCGTATCTCCCGGCACGAGTTCCTGGGCTACGGCCGTCAGAAGCAGCTCGCGCTGGAGAAGACCCGCCATCGCTGGGTGTTGCTGCTCGACGCCGACGAGGCGCTCTCGCCGGGGTCGCAGGAGGAGATCCGCGCCTTGCTGGGCGCGGGGCCCGAGGCCGACGGCTACGAGATCCCCCGCCAGGAGCAGCTCTTCTGGCGCATGAGCAGCCCGCACGTGCGGCTCAACGCCTTTCTGAGGCTGTTCGACAAGACCAAGGGGCGCATCGACGGCATGCCGGTGCACGCCGCTCCGAAGGTCACGGGCACCGTGCGGCGCCTGCGCCACCCATTCTACCATTTTGGCGAGACTGATCTGCACACCAAAATAGACAAGCTCAACCATTATTCGACCGGCCTGGTCGCCGACAAGCTCGCCAAGGGGCGCGGTCGCAGTCCCTGGATCCTGGTGTTCTATCCGCCGGTCTATTTCCTGCGCTCCTATCTCTTCAAGCGCAACTTCCTCAACGGTTGGGCGGGGTTCATCACCTCCGTGTGCGGCGCGTTCTACGTGTTCATGAAGTATGCCAAGACCTATGAGGAACGCCAGTTCCGCCGCCACGGAACCCGCCTGATGCCGCCGGGTGCGCCCCCCGCGCCGCGACCCGAGCGCACGCAGCGGTATTGAGGCGCGGCGTCGGCGTGGTATCCGACGTCGTCGGCGGGCCTCGGCCCGCCCTACAGGGGGGTTCCCGAGCGTACGGGGTTTCCCAGGCCCGGCCGGCGTCGTGGACTGCGCACCGCGGCAGCGGGATTCTTCGGCGGTGTCGGCGGGCCGAGGCCCGCCCTACAGGGCCTATATCGCTGACCGCTTTAGTCCGGAACGGATGCGAGCACCTGTTCCGGGGTGACGAGCCGCATGCAGGCGTGGTGCGGGCAGGTCTTGCGGTAGCAGTTGATGCAGGGCAGGTCCGCTTGCACGGTGACGACGCCGGGGCCGATGGGGCGCACGCGGCGCGGGTCGGTGGGGCCGCAGATCAGCACCAGGGGGCGTGCGGCGGCGGCGGCGACGTGCGCGGTGCCGGTGTCGTTGGCGATCACCACGCGCGCGCCTTCGCACAGCGGCACGAGGTCCGGGATCCGCGTCACACCGCACAGATCGGCGATGCAGGGACCGGCGAGTTTCGCGATGTGCCGGCATTCCTCCTCCTCGTCCGGCCCGCCGAGCAGTACGACGCGCGCCACCCCTTGCCGGACCAGCCCCCGTGCCAGTTCGGCGTAGCGCTCCGCGCCCCAGCGCTTGAGGAAACCGGCCGCTTGGCAGCCCGGCAGGAGTACCGCGTAATCGCCGGCTACCAAATCGTGTTTCGCGACCAGGGCCGCGGCGCGGGCACGGCTCCCGGCGGGGATATGCAGCACCGGGCGCTCGGTGCGGGGCTCGATGCCCGCGTTGCGCAACGCCGAGCGCATATGATCGTGGATGTGCGAGGACCGCGGCAGGACGTCCGGGTAGAGGTTGTAGGGGATCGCACGGTGGTTGCCGATGCGCCACGGCGGCAGGCGGCGGCGTAGCGCGAGCAGGCCGAGGAGGATGCGCGAGCGGTCCGTGGACTGCAGGTCGACGATCAGGTCGTAGCGGCGCGCCGCTGCGTGGGCGACCCAACGGCGCATCTCGCGCGCCCGGTGCGCACCGCGCACGTCGAAGGCGAACACCTCGCGGAAGCGCGGATCGTCGCGGAACAGTCCCACCCAGGGCGGCAGGGTGTTGAGGTCGATGGTGCGGCCGGGGAAGGCGCGGAAGATATCCTCCATGATCGCCGTGGCGAGCACCACGTCGCCGAGCGCACTCCATTTGATGATCAGGATACGCCGGATGTCTTCGCGCGCCGGAAGATCGGGGCGCGGCGCCGAGTCGTGCGTGGCGGGCTCCATGACCTGGGAGTATAACCCTTCGCCGACCCGGTGAGCGATACACACGCGCGGC
>CAZAQG010000164.1:0-2125 GCA_964487445.1 uncultured Chromatiales bacterium | reverse complement strand
ATTGGAGTTGATCACGAGAGGCATGACGATAACCCTCAGTGTTCACGAATATCGTGATATTTCATAGACGCTATTCGTGTCGGTGCATGATTAGCGGATATCGCGGGCAGACTGCCTGCGTATTCACCGCTCCCGGACCCGGTATCGGTCGGGAGCGGTGGAACTTTAGGCGGGATGCCAAAAATCCGCCGCCGAGAAGCCCAGGCGCCACGACGCACCGCCGACCCCGATCCCACGGCCACTTGCCGGGGCACTTAGCCGGCGTCCTGCCGCCGTCGATCGGGTTGCCCGGCCTCGCTGCCGCCACAGACGGTCCCGGTCCGCGCGGTCAGCACATCCAGCCAATCGGTGAGCCGGCCTTCGAGCATCCCGTTGGCGAGGACCCATTCCCGGAGGGCCTTCCCCTCGCGCGCCGTCGCGTCCGGATCGTGGATGCGCTCGCGGATCGCCCGGATCCACGCGCGCGCTTGGTTGTGGACCCGGCACACCGGGGCATCCCGATAGGGCTCGATATCGCTCGCGATCACCGGCCAGCCCAGCACCCCGTATTCGAGCAGGCGCAGGTTGCTCTTGCAGCGGTTGAAATCGTTCAGTTCCAGGGGCGCCAGCGCCAAGTCGAGTTCGAGGGATGCCAGCTTCTCCGGATAGGCCTCGAAGGCCACCGGGTCGTGGATCTCGCGGGCGTGGGCCTGCAGGAAGTCCGGACACATGCCGAAGAACACCCAGTCGACCTCCGCCGCCGTCGCCTCGACCACCCCGCGCAGCAGTTCCAGATCCCCGTGGTGCTGCGAAGCGCCGGCCCAGCCTACGCGGGGCCGCTCCCCCCGGCGTCGCGTCCGGGGCAGCGCCCCCCAGATCTCCGTCGGCAGCCCATTCGGGACCACCCGCACATCGTCGCTGTAACGCCGCAGCACCTCGGCCAGGGGCTCGGTCGTCACCACCACGCGATCGGCGAGTTCGCAGGCCCGGCGAATGCGCCGCCGGATATCCTTATACACCGTCTTGCTGTACGGATTCTTGGGCGGCAGCGCGATCATCAGGTCGTCCTCGCCCAGGACCACGAAGGCGTGATTCACCTGCCGGTAGAGGCGCAGGGCGTCCAGCGTATAGTCGTGAACCGTATTGTGGAACAGCAGTGCATCGACCTCCAGCCGTTCTAACTCAGCGACGGTCGGAAGCTGTGCGATGCCGTTTTCCGCGAAGTCGATCAGGAACCGATGCGCCAGCCCCTCGCGGTGCAGGGCCTCCAGCGGCTGATCCACGCGATACTTCCAGGAACCGAAGGAAGTGGCCCCGAACCCCAGGATCCTCGGGCGCGAGGAATCGAAGGCCACCGGAGAGGGAAGATTTTCGGGGACATGGAAATCGGCCGTGCGCAATAACAGATTGGGATTGTAGGCGGCGTCGCGCGCCAGTTCGGGTAGCCACCGCTCGCACACCGCCGGCGATTCCCGATCGGCGGTCTGCGCACGCGCCGACCGGTCTGCCGCGCCCATAGCGGCCTCCACGTACAACAGGGTAGCGTGCGGCGTCCACACGATCGCCCCCCCCCCGGCGGCCACGCGCCGGCACAGATCGACCGCCCGGAACAATGGCGTCTCGATCGTGGGGGAAAAACCACCCGCCGCCCGATACGCGTCGATGCGGATCAACAGGCAATTGTCGGTCACCGCGCCGAGTTCCTGCGCCACCTGTGCACGGCCCATATAGCCGGGCGCATCCAGTGCCAAGCCGCTGTGCGCGACCGCCCCTACCGAGCAGCCCCCGCCGCCGAGCAGGATGCCGCCGTCGATTACCCGATTATCGGCTGACACCAGCCGCGGCGCGGTCACCGCCACCTCGGCGCGCCGCATCGGTCCCAGCAGCCGCGCAAGCCAGTTGCCCCGAAGCGGGACGACGCCGGGCCTCAGAAACAGCAGGTAGGGCGCATCCGTGACCTCGATGCGCGCCTCGATCGTCGACCGCCAGCCCTGCCGGGCGTCGTACGGCACCAACGCCACCCGTTCGTGCCGGGCCTCCGGGCAACCCGGCTCCCGCCCCTCGGGCACCAGCAGGTTGATCCGGAACGCCGGGTAGTCGGTCTTTCCGATCAGGTGTTCGAGTGTCAGGGAGAGCGCCTCGGTCG
>CAZAQG010000163.1:0-2157 GCA_964487445.1 uncultured Chromatiales bacterium | reverse complement strand
CGGCGGGTGCTGCCAGTCGGATACGACACCATCGCGGGAAAACATCACGGATCCGCCGCCCGTGCCGGTGTAGTAGTAGTACCAGAGCGGTTGGCCGTCGTTGATCTCCAGCCGACGGCTGGGTGCGCCGAGCAATGCGCGCACCCGGTCGGCGCTCATGCCGCGCTTGAGGGCGCCCCAGTGCTCCTTGATCTGCGGCGTGAGGAGGGTGCCGGTAGCCCGCGGTGTCGCGGCGGGCGGTGTGGTGTGGGCGGCGGGTGCCGTTGCGCCGTGCGCGGAGCGGGCCGGGGTGGTGCCTTGCGTGCCCGCCGCGGCGGTGGGTACCGGCGCCGCGGGCAGGGGCCGTGCCTCGAGGGCGCGCACCCGGCGTTGCAGTTGCCGTACGGTGTGTTGAAGCGCATCGATTTGGCGTTGCAGTGTCGCGCGGTCGCCACCGGCGGCGACGGCGGGTGGTGGGACGACGGTGCCAAGGAGCAGGACGAGGGCCGCGGCTCCGGCGAGTGCGCCGCGACGGCGGGAGGCGGGGGGTCGGTTCATCGTGGGGTTCTCCGCAATCACCGAAGGCGTTCCGACGGGGCGCCGGGGGCCGAGTCGGCCGGTGGCGCCGCGCCCGGCCGAGGATCGCGCGCGGACCGCGTATCGGTCAAGCAAAAAAAACGGGCCGCGGCATGGGCATGCCGCGGCCCGTTCCCCTAGCGGGTGTCTACCACAGCAACCAAGCCATCAAGTACAACGAGTTGTTGTCGGAGGCCGTGGTGCTGTCCCCGTCGAACGAGGTGTAGCCCGTGTACTGCAAAGTGAACTTGGTGTTCTGCCAGGGCAGATAGCTCGCCTGCAAGAGGTAGCCGCGGCTCGTGCCACCCCCCAGCAGCCCCGAGGATCCGGTCGTCTGGAAGTATTTCGCGGTCGCCGCTGCACGGTGGCCATAGTTATAGGTCCCATCCACTCGGAACGTATTTCCGGTCATGGCATTCCCGATTGCGGGGTTCTCGCGCTCGTAGATGTAGACCAAATGCGTTTCCACATTCCCGCCGGTCACGGGGCGCGAGAACTGGCTGTCCACGCCGACATCGGTGTACTCATCCGTGGGTCCGTTGTTTCCGGTCTGGAAAAGCTTCGTGTACATCCCGAACGTGCCCACCTCCAGGTAATTGGACCCGAAGTTCTGCTGCCAAGCCGCGCGCCAGTACGGGGCGAAGTTATCGATCACCGGTCCACCGTTGCCAAGCGCTTGGCGGTAGGCGTCGGCCTCCACGTACAGGTGCCCGTTGACCATCGCGTAGGCGCCGAGGCCGACCACGGTGCCGCCCAGCGGGCCGTCGATTTGCGCCGCATACGCCGGGTACGGAGCCGTATCGGAGGTGATTCCTGGAATCTGCCAGGCGGGCGTGGTGTCCCAGAGATCCTGCACCGTCGGGTTGTTGTTCAGCGTCAGCCCGTAGACCGTGTCGCCGCCGAAGACGTTGGTGTGATAGGCGAGGCGAACCTCGGTGTTGTCCCATTCAAAGCCGGTGCCGGGGCCCATGGTGACCTGCATGAAAGTCCCCATGTGCGGGGTGATCTCGCCGGCGTAGAACAGGCTCAACTGCTGCGGGAACTCGACGCTATTGTTTGGGTTTCCCGCCGTATTACTCGCCACGTGCGTCCAGCCCACCTGCAGCATCGCCGAGAGCGCCGGGATTTCGTTGATCTTGAGGCTCCCGGCGGCGTTGGACTTCTGGATCTGCTTGATTCCCGTGAGGGTGTAGCCGTTGAGTTTGAACTCGCGCCCGAAGGACGTGAGCTGCGGGAATACCGTGTGGCAGGCCGAGCAGGGCATTCCCGTCTGCCGGGAGAAGCTCGGCACGGCCTGTGCGCTCATGGATACCGCCAGGGCCGCGGTACCCGCGAGCCCGGCTAGTGCCCAAAGCCCTTTCGATTTGATATGGTTCATATGAGCCCGTCTCCCAAGTCTGCTGGTTTTTGATTTCCGGCGGGGGGGTGCCGCGATCGCCGCGCCCGGCCACGCCTGACGCGCGCACGGCCACAGGCCGCCGCGCCCCTTCTACGACAGGAGAACCCTACACTCACTGCAACCTTGGGTATTTGATCCCGGTCAACCGGGGCTGAATTCAGCCCCGGTGCCGTCGCCGTTCCTCGCGCCGTTGCAGGATCCAC
>CAZAQG010000162.1:0-2162 GCA_964487445.1 uncultured Chromatiales bacterium | reverse complement strand
GCAGACAGATCAGCCGGTAGAGATCGTCCTCACGCGGACTCTCGCGCAGCAGCGCCGGGCGGATCCTCTCGAGGAAGTCCACCGCCGGACGCTCGCCCAGCAGCGCGTGCAGCGCGTGCCCGTAGGCGGGTTCGCGCACCCGGTCGGCGTCCAGCGCGCGCAGGTCGCTCTCCAGGTAGGCGAGCCCCTCGTGCAGGTGATGCTGCTTGAGCGGACCCCGGTAGTAGCGTTCCGCGGCGCGGTTGAACTCGGCACCGGTGAGTGACAGGGGGGAACGCGCCCCGGCCTCGGCGAGGATTCCGGCGCTCAGCCGCGCGGCGGCCGACAGGCGTTCGGGCTGCTCGAGGCGTTCGCGCAGGTCGCGCATCGTCGCCTCCAGTCCGAGCCCCTCCACGAGATCCGCACCGTCGTCCAGCACAAGGCGCAGCAGCGCCTTGCGGTACTCCGCCAACGGCACCTTCAGGTACCGCCGGTAGCGGCGGCTCGGGCGCACGCGGGCGGTACGCTCCAGCACCCGCCGCAGGAAACGGTTGTCGGTATCGCGGCGCACGTAGAAGGCGGGCAGCCCGATCGCCGCGGCGAATACGATTTGGCGCCGTTCGCTTTCCACGAAGCGGGTATCGGGGATGTGCCCGTGGCCGACGCCGCCGGCGGCGATATACTTGTAGGCGAGTGCGCAGAGCAGACCCTGGAGATCGACCGCACGCCCGAGATCGCCGCGCAGGTCCTCGAACAGGCTGTAGTGACGGCCCTCGAAACCGGAAAATCCCATGCGCGCCATGGGGCGCAGCCGCAGAAACTGGTAGACAGCCATGCGCGTATCGAACACCCCGAGTTCGGCCAGATCCCGCTTGAGGCGTTCCTCGTTGCCGGGCGAGCCGTCCAGCGCCGGGCTGCGATCGGTGCTGCCGAGGGCGACCAGGTAATCGAGTATGCGGAAATCCGGCACCACGTCGCCGCGCAGGCGCAGGACGGCGGCCAGCGGCCGGTCGATCCAGCGCGGCCCGAGCGGCGTACGCGAATGACCGAGAAAGCGCAGTTCGGCCTTCTGCCGCCAGCCGCGCCAGAGCATGCGCAGATGCGTATAGTCGAGTTCGTGGGGCAGAAAGGCGAGCGCCTTCTCCGGGTGGAAGTCCTGGAAGTCGAGGCGATACGGGGCCGCGCTGTAGGTGCCGACGAACAGCGGCAGAAAGTGCTCGGTGATCTTGATCGCGAGGTCCCCGAGGTGTTTCTCATGCGCCGCACCGAATCCCGAAGCCGGATCGCGCAACGCCGCTCCGAGCCGCAGACTCCCGAGACTCACGTGGGTGCCGTTGTTGGCGAGGCTCACGTTCGACAGGTTGGGCAGCACCACGAGATCGCGGGTGATGATACCCGCCTCGCGCAGCTTGGCCACCGCGTTGAGCTGGCTGCGGCTGAGCACCTCGTGACACAACATCATGTAGGCGTGCTTGCGCTCGCCGTCGTCCCAACCGGACAGGCAGGGACTGACGAACAACTCGCGGTAGAACGTATCCGAGATGCAATCGTTCAGGCGGCGCTGGCGCACCGGGGGGTGCGGCGAGCTGTAGACCATGGCCGTCTGCCCGCTCTCGCGCAGGCCGAAACGCACGTTGGCGTAGAGGATGAGGAGGTGGGTAAGCAGAAAACGCTTGGCGGTCTCGCGCGCCACGGCATCGCCCATGCCCTCGCGCGCCCGCAGGCGCGCGACGTGGAACGACAAGGTCTCCGGCGAGCAGTTGTCGTTGAGGTAGTGCCCCATCAGACGATGGCCGGTCTGATAGACCAGCGCCGGTATGCGCTCGTGGCACCCGATGATCTCCGCCAGGGTCAGCTTGAGCAGGTAGCTGATCGGCACCCGCACCCGCGCCTCGCCGTTGGCCGCCCGATACAGGATGCGGTGCGCATCGCCGCGCAAGGGACCGTGCGGGTCGCGGCGGTCGCGGCGCAGATCCGTCTCCAGCACGCGCCCGGCGAACGCACCGAGGTCGGCGCGGCGGATGCGCACCCAACTGTTCTCCCAGACCCGGTCGGGGTTGTGCAACAGGAACCGTTCGATCTCCGCAACCGCGCGTCCGGGCGTCTCGGCGGCCGCGGCGTGACGCAACACATTGGCGAAATAATTCGACTGCTGGATCTGGAGCGGCAGATCGACATCGCTG
>CAZAQG010000161.1:0-2185 GCA_964487445.1 uncultured Chromatiales bacterium | reverse complement strand
GTGAGTACGGTGAGACTGAACACCACAGGTATGCTGCAGTGAAGGTACAGCCGGTGATCCTTGCCGGCGGCTCGGGTACCCGCTTGTGGCCGCTCTCGCGCGAATACTACCCCAAACCGCTCCTGTCGCTCGGGGCGCAGCGCCCGCTGATCCAGGAGGCGATCTGCCGGCTCGACGGCTTGCCGGAGGTGTCGGCGCCGATCCTGATCTGCAACGAGGAGCACCGCTTCCTGGTCGCCGAGCAGTTGCGGCGTCTGAACCGCACCGGCGCTTTGATCCTGCTCGAACCGGTCGGGCGTAACACCGCACCGGCGCTCGCGCTCGCCGCCCATGCCGCGCTCGACGCGGGCGAAGACGTGGTGCTCGTGGTGATGCCGGCCGACCAAGTGATCGTTGATGCCGCGGCCTTCCGTGAGGCGGTGGCCACCGGTGCGCGCCTTGCCGGGCAGGGGCGGCTGGTGACCTTCGGCATCGTCCCGGCATGCCCCGAGACCGGCTACGGCTATATCCGCAAGGGCAAAGCCCTCGACGGAGCCGGCGCCTTCGAATTGGCGCAATTCGTGGAAAAGCCGGACCGTGCCATCGCCGAGGGCTACCTCGATTCCGGCGAGTACCTGTGGAACAGCGGCATCTTCATGATGCGCGCCTCGCGCTGGCTGGAGGAACTCGAGGCGCACCGTCCCGACATCGCCGCGGCCGCCGGGCGTGCCTACCGCGGCGGCGAACGCGACGAGGACTTCTACCGCGCCGGGAAGGAGGATTTCACGAACTGTCCGGCGGAATCCATCGACTACGCGGTCATGGAGAAGGTCGCCGGCGGCGTGGTGGTCCCGCTCGACGCCGGCTGGTCGGACGTCGGCTCGTGGCCCGCGCTGTGGGAGATCTGCCCGCGCGATGCCCAGGGCAACGTCGCACAGGGGGACGTGCTCGCTGAGGGTGTGCGCGACTCGCTGATGATCGCCCAGCACCGCCTGCTCGCGGTGGTCGGGGTCGAGGACCTGATGATCGTCGAGACCGCCGACGCGGTGCTCGTCGCGCACCGCGACCACGCCCAGCGGGTCAAGGACATCGTGCAGCGCCTCGAGGAACAGGGGCGAGATGAACACAAGATCCACCGCACCGTCTACCGCCCGTGGGGCAGCTATGAGGGCCTCTGCAACGGCATGCGTTCCCAGGTCAAGCGCATCACCGTCAACCCCGGCGCCTCGCTCTCGCTGCAGATGCATCACCACCGCGCCGAGCACTGGGTCGTCGTTGCCGGCACCGCGCGCGTGACGCGCGGCGAAGAGGTCTTTCTGCTCAGTGAAAACGAATCGACCTACATCCCGCTCGGCACCCGGCACCGTCTGGAAAATCCGGGCACCATCCCGCTGGAGATCATCGAGGTCCAGTCCGGCAGCTACCTCGGCGAGGACGACATCGTGCGCTTCGAGGACCGCTACAATCGGTGCTGAGTGTCGAAGCCACCGTTGCATCGCCGCCGAATGGTATTCTTCTGAATACCCGGGCTCGCGTCGCCGGAGTGTGACTGAAACGTACAAGGCCTCCTGTAGGGCGGGGCTCGCCCCGCCATAGGCGTTGATATGGGCCAAGCGCGGAGCAGATGTCGAGGTCGTCGGCCGGGCGAGCCCGGCCCGACAGGGGGTCGTGATCGCCGATACGCGCGCAGGGCGGAGCGTAGCGCGAAACGCAACCGGGGGATCAACCATGGCTTCACGTGCCCGAGACTGGTTCGCCCAAGCCGAGCGTGATCTCGAGCAGGCAGAGACCTCTCGTAGAGAAGAGCGGCATGAGTGGGCGTGCTTCGCCGCGCAACAGAGCGCCGAGAAGGCCGTCAAGGCATTGCACTTGGCCAAGGGGCAGGAGGCCTGGGGGCATATGACGGCCCGCCTGTTGCAGGAGCTTCCGGTCCCCGTGCCCCCGGATCTGGTGGAAAAAGGGCGTGTACTGGACAACCTCTACGTAGGTACGCGCGATCCGGACGCACACCCCGAGGGCGCCCCATTCGAACACTACGGACCCCTGCAAAGTGGCGAGGCCGTGCGCTATGCCCGTGAGATCCTTGAATTCGTCCGTGCTCAAATGGCCTGACCGCAATCAGGTCGACGGCGCCGTGCGTGCCTGGGCCGCGCGCCTCGCCGCGGCGCACGAAGAACTCGTGCGCGCGGGCTACTTCGGCTCCTAC
>CAZAQG010000160.1:0-2345 GCA_964487445.1 uncultured Chromatiales bacterium | reverse complement strand
GGTGGTCGGGCCGAGATCGGAATTGGCGCCGTTGGCCGGCCCGCCCCGACGCCGCAGGCCCGGTGATCCCCGGGCAGTGGACCCGCGCAGGTCCCGACCGCCGGGCATCAAACGCCGGTGGGACGATTCTGCACCGCCGTGGGGCGTTGCGGTCGCAGCACACCCGGCGGGCACGAAGGCGACCTGGAGAACCCCCGCCGCTCCGGACACCCGACCCGCATGCCCAAACGCGCAGTCACGGTCTGGCCCGGCCAACCCTATCCCCTCGGTGCGACCTGGGACGGGGAAGGGGTCAACTTCGCCCTCTTCTCGGAGCATGCCGAGCGGGTGGAGTTGTGCCTGTTCGATCGGCGCGGACGACGCGAAATCGAACGGATCCCCATGCGCCGGCGGACCAATCAGGTCTGGCACTGCTACCTGCCGGAGGCCCGTCCGGGCCTGCTGTACGGCTACCGGGTCCACGGACCCTACGCGCCCGACGACGGGCATCATTTCAACCCCAATAAATTGCTGCTCGATCCCTATGCGAAGGACATCGTCGGTTCGGTCCTGTGGAGCGACGCGCTGTTCGGCTACCGCATCGGGTCCGGCGCGCAAGATCCCGTCATGGACCGGCGCAACAGCGCCCGCGGGATGCCCAAGTGCCGGGTGATCGATCCGGCGTTCACCTGGGGTGAGGATCGCCCGCCGCGCACCCCCTGGCACGACACGATCATCTATGAACTCCACGTCAAGGGCTTCACCGCCCGACATCCGGAGATCGCCCCCTCGCTGCGCGGCACTTACGCGGGCCTCGCCACCGCACCGGCGATCGATCACCTGAGGTATCTGGGCGTCACCGCCGTCGAGTTGATGCCCGTGCACGCCTTCATCGACGACCGCCGTCTCGTGGAGAAGGGGCTGCGCAACTACTGGGGATACAACTCCATCGGCTTCTTCGCCCCCGACGCCCGCTACGCCGCGACCGGGTACATCGGCGAATTCAAGACCATGGTCAAGACGCTGCACTCGGCGGGCATCGAGGTGATCCTGGACGTCGTCTACAACCACACCGCCGAGGGCAATCACCTGGGCCCGACGCTCTCGTTGCGCGGGATCGACAACGCCTCGTATTACCGGTTGGTGGCCGGAGACCGGCGCCACTACATGGACTATACCGGCTGCGGGAACACGCTGAACATGATGCACCCCCGCGTCCTGCAGTTGATCATGGACAGCTTGCGCTACTGGGTGCTCGAGATGCACGTCGATGGATTCCGCTTCGACCTCGCCTCGGCGCTGGCGCGCGAACTGCACGCCGTCGACCGCCTGGGCGCATTCTTCGACATCATCCACCAGGACCCCGTACTGTCGCAGGTCAAGCTGATCGCCGAGCCCTGGGACCTCGGCGAAGGCGGCTATCAGGTGGGCAACTTCCCCATCGGCTGGACCGAGTGGAACGGGCGCTATCGCGACGCGGTGCGGACCTACTGGAAGGGCGACGGCGGCATGCTCGGTGAACTCGCCTCGCGGCTCACCGGTTCCAGCGATCTCTACGAGCACAGCGGGCGGCGCCCCTACGCGAGCATCAACTTCGTGACCTGTCACGACGGCTACACGCTCCGGGACCTCGTCAGCTACGAGCACAAGCACAACGAAGCCAATCTCGAGGAAAACCGTGACGGGGAGAACGACAATCGAAGCTGGAACTGCGGGGTGGAGGGCCGGACGCAGAACCGGCACATCCGCGCCCTGCGTGATCGCCAGAAGCGCAATCTGCTCGCGACGCTGCTGCTCTCGCAGGGGGTTCCGATGCTGCTCGCCGGCGACGAGATCGGCCGCACCCAGCAGGGCAACAACAACGCCTACTGTCAGGACAACGAACTCAGTTGGATCGATTGGGAGAGCGCCCGGCAGGAACATGAACTGCTCGCGTTCGTGCGCGAACTCATTCGCCTGCGCAAGCACCACCCGGTATTCCGCCGCCGCTGCTTCTTCGAGGGGCGCATCGTCAACGGCTCCGGGGCCAAGGACCTCACCTGGCTCACGTCGGCGGGGCTCGAGATGACCGGAGACGACTGGCAACGCCCGGACCTGCGCAACTTCGGCCTGCTCTTCGCCGGCGACGGCCTCATCGAGGAAGACCCGCGCGGCCGGCCGGTTCGGGACGACAACCTGCTCCTGCTGCTGAATGCCGGTGCGCAAGAGATCGCTTTCTCGATTCCCCGCACTCCCCCGTACGCGCGCTGGCAGGTCCTGGTGGACACCGCGTTTCCCGGCGGGCACCGCGGCGATGGGCGCAATTTCCACTCCGGGGAGCGATACCCCCTGCAGGCGCGATCCATGAGCCTGCTGGGGCAGATGAA
>CAZAQG010000159.1:0-2399 GCA_964487445.1 uncultured Chromatiales bacterium | reverse complement strand
ACAGCAGGGCCATCCGGATTTCCGGATGGCGGGCGAAGACGCGTTGCATCGAATCCGGGAGGTTCTGATCCATATGCCTCAGCCTGCCGGACGCCGGAAGATGCCTGCGCCCGGCGAGATCGCCGCTACAGAGTTACAGAACTCAATGTAGAGCGTGTCTCTATCAGCGAAATACAAGACTTTCGTCCGTGCCGTCGATCGAAAAAAAGCGTTATGCGTTACTTGGCCTGAAGCGGAAACCGCTCGGGGTGTGAAATGATTTCTTTCGTTAAATCGACGTCCAGATCCGGCCAGTAGTAGTGCCCCGGAGTCGGTTCCTCGATATTGAGGATTTTCCCCACAGCCACGTCCCTGAACCACGGGAAGTCGTCGTAGGACATGAACCACTCACGGCCACCAGCCAATAGCCAGACGCCGTGATTTGAAATGTGCGTGACCTCAATCGGGGAAGTGGTTTTTCCAAGCGCGCTTGAGTTCATCATAGTGCACCTCGATAATTCTTTCGACTTCTTTGAGTTGGCTCCGTGACAACCGGAAATTGTGTGCCAGCTCAATATCGGGTTCGAGCCAGAATTTGGCCTCACCCTCGCCACAGTAGACATGAACATGCATCCGCGATTCCTCGCGGGAGAAAAAGAAAAAACGATAACCCTTCTCGCGGAATACCGTCGGACTCATGAGGTTATTATCGCAGCCTGACAGGGTTTTTGTAACGCCCAACGCCCGATTGGACAGCGCGAAATCGCGAGCCTGCCCGCAACCGCTTGCACTTGTCCCCGTCCTGTCGTTCTCCCTTTAAGAGCCTCCGGCGCGCAAGGCACAGCAGATCGGGGCCGGCCACGCCGCGGTGGCCGGCGATGTAGATGCAGGCGTTCAGGTCCATCGGTGCGGTCGGGACGATCATTCATGCCGGTCCGGGACGGCGAAGCCGGCGTTGCGGCAGAGTTCGTCGCGGCGGGCGAGTTCGAAGTCGGCGTCGGTCATCTCGCGCACGAGTTCCCCGAACGAGACCTGCGGGTGCCAGCCGAGCTGCTCGCGCGCCTTGGTGGGGTCGCCAAGCAAGGTCTCGACCTCGGTGGGACGGAAGTAACGGGGATCGACGCGCACGATCACCGCGCCCGGGACGAGTCCCTTCGGAGGTTCGTAGCGACCCGCCGGATCCACCGTTTCGACGATGCCGGTCTCCTCGCGCCCGGAACCCTCCCAGCGCAACGTGATGCCCAGGCCGCGCGCGGCGGACTCGACGAACTCGCGCACGCTGTGCTGCTCGCCGCTGGCGATGACGTAATCCTCGGGCGCGTCCTGCTGGAGCATGAGCCACATCATCTCGACGTAGTCGCGGGCATGGCCCCAGTCGCGGCGCGCCTCGAGGTTACCGAGGTAGAGGCAGTCCTGCAGGCCCAACGCGACGCGCGCGAGCGCGCGGGTGATCTTGCGGGTGACGAAGGTCTCCCCGCGGATCGGACTTTCGTGATTGAAAAGTATGCCGTTGCAGGCGTAGCACCCGTAGGCTTCTCGATAGTTGACGGTGATCCAGTAGGCGTAGAGCTTGGCCGCGGCGTAGGGCGAGCGCGGGTAGAAGGGGGTGGTCTCGCGCTGCGGGGTCTCCCGCACCTCGCCGAAGAGTTCGGAGGTGGAGGCTTGGTAGAAGCGGGTGTGCTTTTCGAGTCCCAGGATGCGGATCGCCTCGAGGAGACGCAACGCGCCGAGGGCGTCGGAGTCGGCGGTGTATTCGGGTTCCTCGAAGGAGACCGCGACGTGGCTCTGCGCGGCGAGGTTGTAGATCTCGTCGGGTTGCACCTGCTGGATCACCCGCACGAGGCTGCTCGAGTCGGTCATGTCGCCGTAGTGCAGGATGAAGCGCGCATCGGCGGTGTGCGGATCCTGGTAGAGGTGATCGATGCGGTCGGTGTTGAAGAGCGAGGTGCGACGCTTGATGCCGTGGACTTGGTAGCCCTTGGCGAGGAGTAGCTCCCCGAGGTAGGCGCCGTCCTGGCCGGTGATGCCGGTGATGAGTGCTTTTTTCATGGGGTGTTCCAGGTCAGGGGTTGGGTGCCTTGCGCCGGATGGCGGTGGGTTGAATCGGGAACGGAAGCCGCCCTCAGTTCACTGCGTCCGGCTCGCGCAGATAAACCCATACGGTTTCCGCGGCCAGCGTGCGCGCGAATCGGCCCGCCTCTTCCATCAGGCGCCGCCACTCGGCTTGCGTGTAGACGAGCAGCTCCGCGGGGACCGGCAGACCGGTGGCATCGAAATCCAGGGCGCGACGCTCGAAGGGCTTGTCGCTCTCGCGGACCACGAGCACGAGATCGATATCGCTGCCTACGCCCCAGTCGTCCCGGGCGTAGGAGCCGAAGTAGCCCGCGCGCACGAGTTCTTCGTGCGCCGCGGCGAGGCGC
>CAZAQG010000158.1:0-2412 GCA_964487445.1 uncultured Chromatiales bacterium | reverse complement strand
GGCAGGCGCGAAGGATTGGCTGGGGGACGTGGATTCGAACCACGGTTAGCGGAGTCAGAGTCCGCTGTCCTACCACTAGACGATCCCCCAATAAAGAGTTTTGGCTCCCCCGAGGGCGGCCAAAACTCAGCGCTTGGAGTACTGGGGCGCCTTGCGGGCTTTGTGCAGCCCGACCTTCTTGCGCTCGACCTCGCGCGCGTCCCGGGTCAGAAAACCGGCCTTGCGCAGCACTCTGCGAAGTTGTTCGTCGTGGGCCACCAGCGCGCGGGCCAGGGCGTGGCGGATGGCGCCCGCCTGCCCGGTCCCGCCGCCGCCGCGGACCACGGCGTGGACATCGAAGCGCGTGGCAAGATCGGAGGCCTCGAGCGGCTGGCGAACCACCATGCGCGCGGTCTCGCGCCCGAAATACTCATCCAGCGGGCGGCGGTTGACGAGGATCCGGCCGCTGCCGGGCTTGAGGTACACGCGCGCCGTCGAGGTCTTGCGCCGCCCGGTACTATATACCGCCTGTTCCGCCATCGTATCAATGGTCCTTGTCTGTCGGTAAGGGTTACAGGTCCAGCGCCCGCGGCTGCTGGGCCGCGTGCTTGTGCTCGGGGCCGGGATACACCTTGAGCTTGCGCATCATCGCCCGGCCCAGGCTGTTCTTCGGCAGCATGCCGCGCACCGCGTGCTCGATGACCCGCTCGGGCGCCTTGTCCAGCAATTTACCCAGGGTGATCGACTTCAGATTGCCGATGTAGCCGGTATGGTGATGATAGATCTTGTCGGTACGCTTGGCCCCGGTGGCATGGATCTTCGCGGCGTTGACGACGACCAGATAATCGCCGGTATCCACGTGCGGCGTATACTCGGCCTTGTGTTTGCCCCGCAGACGCCGCGCGAGTTCGGAGGCGAACCGCCCCAGTGTCTTGCCCGCGGCATCCACGACGTACCAGTCGTGGACCACGCTCTCCGGTTTGGCTACAAAGGTCTTCATACGACGATCTCCCAAGGCACCGCCGCGTCCCGGCGCGCCGGGGCCGCGGAAAGGCACGGATATTACAAAAACGGAGCAGGACTTACAAGGGCCGGACTTGGAGGGCGGTCGGACTGCGCCGGAGACGGGCAAAAAAAATAGCGCGGCCTGCGGAGGCCGCGCTTAAACCACCAAAGGAGGATGGAGGAGTCGCATGATCCCGGATTGCGGGGTCCAGAATCAGCGTATGAGTATCTTCTAATATTCTGGACCAGAAGTCAACCCTCCCACCTTCTTCCAATGACACATGAGCCTGAACCGGCTCACCGCCCCCCGTTCGGGCTCACCCCTGGAGCGGGATTCAGATGCGCAGCCGCTCGACGGGTCGGCCGTGCAGCAGATGCTCGTCGACGATCTCGTCGATATCCGCCGTATCGATATAGGTGTACCAGACCCCCTCGGGGTAGACCACCAGCACCGGACCCTCGCTGCAGCGGTCCATGCATCCCGCCAGGTTGATGCGCACCCCGCCCGCGCCGCTCAGCCCAAGCGCCTTGACCCGATCTTTCGCGTAATCGCGCAGTGCGCGCGCGCCGTGGTCCTGGCAGCACGCGGCCCCGGACTCACGCTGGTTGGTGCAGAAAAAGACGTGATATCGATAATAGGACATGAGGTGGATTATTCCGGATCGCCCCAAGGGACGCAAACGGCGGTCAGAAGCGGTAGACCAGGTTTACGGAGGTCAGCAGATCGGTGTTCTTGGTCCCCGGCGGGACGCTCGCGTTGTACTTCACGGTCTCCGAGAGCTTCAATGCCAGGGCCCCGATGACGGTGCTCCGCACCGACGTGACCGACTCGATCGTGGTATTGGCGCGCCCGCCGTCGAGCCGAACCCGCTGCTCGAACCCGGCGTTCGGGGTCAGTTGCCAAGTCAGTTCGCCGGCGACGCGGAAGATCGCCTCGTTGGCCTGCGTCCCCGGGGTCTCGCGGCTCTGGCGCAGACCGGGGCCGGCCTCGAGTTCGGCCCGCAGTTGCCTCGTCGGCAGGAAACGGCGCCCGTAGCCGATCGTCTCGGCGGCCTGATAAGAATAGCCGCTGAAGCGGTCCGCTTCGTAGCGGACGTTGCCGAACAGATAAGAGGACCCGGACAGGTCGTAGCGATTGTTCAACGCCCCCACATAACGCTCCGCGGTGGTGGTGCCGCGATCCGATGCGTGCAGCGCCTCGATGCGCAGCGCATGGCGCCAGGCGGCGTGCCCGACTTGCAGGTCGACCGCCCCATTGAACGTGCCGGTATTGGTATTGCCCTGCGTGGCGACCAGACCCAGATCGATTTCGCCCTTCCAGCTTGCCGCCGCCGCGAACGGCGACCACACCGCCAAGCCCAGGCCCAGGCCCAATGCAATCCGTAACCGCGCGCTCGCCGCTTCCACCCTGCCCCCTCGGGTACCCTG
>CAZAQG010000157.1:0-2459 GCA_964487445.1 uncultured Chromatiales bacterium | reverse complement strand
GAGCCGTCGGCTTTCGCCGGTGGAGTATTCACCCCGTTTCGCGTAATATGCGCCGTTTAGCCCGGGATGCCGCGCCTGAGGCGCGGCACGCACGAATTCGAGGACTGGCATTTATGGTAACGATCCGCTTGGCCCGCCGCGGCGCGGCGAAACGCCCGTTTTTCAACATCGTCGTCACCGACAGCCGCAACGCGCGCGACGGCCGCTTCATCGAGCGGCTGGGCTACTTCAACCCCATCGCCACCGGGGGCGAGACGCGTCTGCGCCTGGATACGGAACGGCTCGGGTACTGGTTGTCCCAGGGGGCGCAGGCCTCGGAGCGGGTCGCCAGCCTGATCAAGCACAACCCGCCGGCTGCCTGAGCCGCCGGCGCACGCGCCGCGGGTCGGGTCGCAGATGGAACCGGGCACACGGCATAGGGTGCCCGTGGGCCGGATTTCGGGAGTCTACGGGGTCAAGGGCTGGGTGCGCATCTACTCCTACACCGAGCCGCGCGAGGCGATCCTGGAGTACGCCCCCTGGTGGGTCCGTGACGCGCAGACGTGGCGCTCGCACACCCTTGCCGAGGGGCGTCGCCACGGCAAGGGTGTGGTGGCCCGCCTAGAGGGCTGCGCGGGCCGCGACGACGCCCGCAAACTGGTCGGGCGCGAGATCGCGGTGCATCGGGCCCAGTTGCCCGACTCCGGTCCGGGGGGTTACTACTGGGTCGATCTCATGGGGTTGCGAGTGCAGACCCTCGACGGGCGCCCGTTGGGTACGGTGAGCCGCCTGATCGAGACCGGCGCCGACGATGTGCTCGTGGTCGGCGGCGAGCGTGAGCGCCTGATCCCGTTCGTGATGGGCCGGGTGGTGGCGGAGGTGGACCTGGAGCGCGGCGTGATCGAGGTCGACTGGGACCCGGAGTTCTGATCCCGACTGGGTCGGGAGCCGATCCGGAAGTGGTCCGGGGCCGGTCAGCGCACGCGGAGTCGTCGCCATGCGTATCGACGTCGTGACCCTGTTCCCGGCGCTGGTGGAGGCGATCACCGCGCACGGGATCACCGGCCGCGCGCGCGAGCGCGGGCTTCTGGAACTGCAGACCTGGAACCCGCGGGACTACACCGTCGACCGCCATCGCACGGTGGACGACCGCCCGTACGGCGGCGGTCCGGGAATGGTCCTATGCGTCGGGCCGCTGCGTGCCGCGATCGGCGCCGCGCGCGGCGCTGCGGTACGGGGGACGCGTGCGCTGTACCTCACGCCCCAGGGGCGGCGGCTGGATCAGGCGGCGGTGCGCGAGTTCGCCGCGCGCCCGGGGCTGATCCTGGTCGCGGGTCGCTATGAGGGCGTCGACGAGCGGGCGATCGAACTCGAGATCGATGAAGAGTGGTCGATCGGCGACTATGTACTGAGCGGCGGCGAGCCGGCGGTCCTGGTGATGATCGATGCGATAGCCCGGCTTCTGCCGGGTGCGCTGGGCGATGCGGAGTCGGCCCGGCAGGACTCGTTCAGCGAGGGCCTGCTGGAGCATCCGCAGTACACGCGTCCCGAGGTGGTCGAGGGGCGGCGCGTACCGCCGGTGCTGTTGAGCGGGGACCACGAGGCGGTACGACGCTGGCGGCGCAAGCAGGCGTTGGGCCGGACTTGGCGCCGGCGCCCCGAGTTGTTGGACGATCTGGAATTGGACACCGAGGCGCGTGTGCTGCTCGAGGAATATATCCGCGAGGCCGGTGCCGACGGCGGTGATGGATGAATCGACGAACAGACAGAGGGGTTCGGACCATGGGTAACGTCATCGAAGAGATCGAACACGAGCAGATGGGACGGGATCTCCCGGCGTTCGCGCCCGGTGACACGGTGGTGGTCCAGGTCAAGGTCAAGGAAGGCACGCGCGAGCGCCTGCAGGCCTTCGAAGGGGTGGTGATCGCCAAGCGCAATCGCGGGTTGAACTCCTCGTTCACCGTGCGCAAGGTCTCCCACGGAGAGGGCGTCGAACGGGTCTTCCAGACCTATAGCCCGGTGGTCGATTCGGTGTGGGTCAAGCGGCGCGGCGATGTGCGCCGGGCCAAGCTCTACTACCTGCGCGAGCGCGAGGGCAAGGCGGCACGCATCAAAGAGAAGCTCGGTCGCAAACGGGCGGACTGACCCGTGGAGCCGGTTCGCGCCGGGGCGATTCCCCGGTGCGGGCGCTTCATCGTGCCGGCGCCGTTCGGCGCGCTCACCGTCGAGCTGCGTGAGGGCGCGCTCTGGACGCTCGAACTCTCGCCCCGCCGCCCGACCCGCCTTCGCCGCGATCCCCCCGCAGCGATCGCCGCCGCGTTGCGCTGCTACCTCCGCGACCCGACGACCCCCTGGTTCCTCCCGGTGGCCGCGCGTGGTACGCCGTTCCAGCGCCGCGTGTGGGCCGCGTTGCGGCGTATTCCCGTCGGCCGGACCGTGACCTACGGCGCCCTGGCGGCCCGGCTCGGCAGCGCTCCGCG
>CAZAQG010000156.1:0-2474 GCA_964487445.1 uncultured Chromatiales bacterium | reverse complement strand
GCAAAACCGACCTCCGGAAAATCCTTCGGCTTTCGCACTTGCCACGGCGCTGAAATCGCTTTGTATCCTGTGCTTGGCGTCCTACCCGAACCGGAGTGTCCACCCACGGGTTCTGCTGAGGAGCCTTTTTTGAGGACCGAGAGGAGCGCCGGTCGATGTGCCCGGCGATGGGGACCCGGGTGCCGACGCTCAAGAGGCGCCGGCAAGGCCTTCGAGCAGCGGGTCCAGACCCCCATCCATGTCGAGTTCGACCAAGTCGTCGAAGCCGCCGACGTGGCGTTCGCCGATGAAGATCTGCGGTACGGTGTGACGCCGGGTGAGGCGGGTCATCTCCTCGTAGCGTTCCGGGGCGAGGTCGACGCGGATCTTGTCGATGGCCACGCCCTTGCCGCGCAGCAGGCGCTCGGCCTGTGCACAGTACGGGCAGATATCGGTGCAGTACATTCGAACGGTCATGGCGGATTCTTTCGCGCTACGATCCGGCCGGGCATTGTATCCGGATTTTTCCGGCTGTGCGAACCGACCCCGGCCGGTCCGCCGTAGCGCCGGGCACTGGGACGAGCCGCGCGCCGCCGCGGACTATCTCTCAAATCCGGCCATCCGGTACCACTTATCGGCTTCTTCGGGGTCCTTCTCTACGCCGTTGCCCTCGGCGTACATCATTCCGAGCGTGGTCTGGGAGCCGGCCAGACCCTGCTCCGCCGCGCGCCGAAACCACTTGACGGCCTCCTGCCCGTTGTGTTCCACGCATTCGCCTTGCAGATACATGAAGCCCATCCCGTGGCAGGCCAGGGCGTGCCCCTGGTCGGCGGCCGCACGCATCCACCGCAACGCCTCGGCCTCGTTGCGCACCACGCCGAGTCCGTTTTGACACATGATCGCCACCCGGTGCTGGGCCTCGGCGTTGCCGCACTCGGCCAGCGGCGAGAGCAACTGGACGGCGAGGGAGAACTGCTTGGTCTCGAACGCGGCGATGCCGCTGGTCAGTTCGATCTCCTCCCGCTCTTCCTGTTCGTCGTTGGACATATCCCGTCTTCCCTTCTCGTCCCGTGTCGGGGCGCACGGCGCGCCGTGCGGACAACACCCTATAGCCGATTAGGCTATCATACTCCTTCCCCGGCGTCGGCAGACCGCGCCGGGGAGCGTAGCGCAAACGGAGCGACCCATATCCGCACCATGCATGAAGATAGGCGCGCCCCCCCTATCGGGATATATAGGGTGGGGGGTTGCATTGCCTATACTGACGCGGGCCACGGCGCGACGTCCGATGGGCGACACGTTGCGAATTCCCGCAGATCCCCTGAACATGGGCCGAACATGCCCGACTCGACCGAGACGGACGATGGGAACCGCGGGATGCTCCAGGCGCCGATCGACGCCACGGACACCCGACCCCGGTCGAGGAATTCATTTGATGCGGCCGACCTCTACGGCGGCTATACGCACACCCTGGCGCCGACCGTACGGGCGGTGCGGGAGAGTCTGGATTCGGGAGCGGCGCGCGCACGGTTCATGGAATGAGTGCGTGCCGGATTGGTTGTACAACGTGCAAAGTGGCATACGAAGCGAGGTGCAAGCGATGAACAATGCGTACTATGAAACGGTGACCAAGATGGAGAAGGCGGGGGTCGACCCCGAGTACGTCCGGGGTTGGGAAGGTGGATATCTGCACAGCCCCAAGCGCGAAGAGCAACGGATCACCGACACTTACACCGCCGGTTACGAGGACGGCCTGGCGCAGAAGACCGACGGTTATTCCGCCTGGGTCAAGAAATAAGTCCCGACTGCACCCGTTGGGCCGGGCAAGCCCGGCCCAACGGGCCGCGGTTCAGGCAAACAGGCCGCGCATCGTCTTGGCAAGGGTCTCGATCGCCTCCGGCGCCGCAACCTCCATCACCCGTTCGAGGATCCAGCGCTCGTCGCGCGGGCCCATGGCCGCGGTAACACGCCGGCCGAATCCACGCAGGAAACCGATGTCCGGACCGGACGCCTCGCTGAATCCGAACTCCGCATACTCGGACATCCGCTCGTTCAGGGTATCGATAAACGACGCCCGATAGTCACCGGGACCTTGCAGATCCGCGAGGTTGCCCGCCATCACCTCGGCCGCCCGAACGCCGAGGGCGTTGATGAAACGCCCGCGCTCGTCCACGTCCATACGAGTCGCCGCGAGACGATCGGCGATATGCACCAGAAACGCCATGAACTCCGCGATGACCGTCAGGCGCTGCAATTGCGTATCGGCCTGAAGCCCCGCCTTTTCCATTTCGAGCACGCTGTGGGTGGCGATATTCCAGGCCGTGGCGTTGAGCACGCTCGCGATCGCCTCCGGGGTATGGGTTTTATCGGGCTTGCTCCAGCGACTTTTGACGCGCACCTACGACTCCTCCAGCAACGGCGGGCGGGATCCCGCGCGGAACGGGCGAGTATACGCCCGTTCCCGGACCGCCTTGAGGCTCATCTCACGTTGGAAT
>CAZAQG010000155.1:0-2559 GCA_964487445.1 uncultured Chromatiales bacterium | reverse complement strand
TACAGCTTAAACTCGGTGTGTTTCTGTCTTGACTCAGGGGTCCACTTTAAAATGCCCGTTCCCGATGTGCCTGGATGACGGCCGAGCCTGGTTGCTTGGCGCTACTCGCGCCAGCCCTTCCACACGCCGCGCCAAGTTGCGGGGATGTTCTCCGGTTGGCGTTTAAGCACCCACCGGACGGTCCTGCGCACCAGTAACGCGAGTGTTGGGAATATCGGAAACGGTGTATGCAGGCGGTAGAACAGCGTAGCGGAGCGGTGGAAGTAGAACGCCTGTAGGGTGCTTCCCCGTCCGGTACTCGCGGAACCGCGGTGTCGGATTTGGCTTTTCGAGGCAACGGCCAGTTGGTACCCCAGTTTCAGCAGGCGTTGGGACAGGTCTATGTCCTCCCAATAGACGAAGAACCGCTCGTTAAACGGTCCCACTCTTCGTAAGACTCCGGTTGGAATCAGCATGCTGCAGCCCGATAGGTAGTTGAGGGTTGCGGGAGCAGTCATAATGGTCATGCGTCCGTTCCAAAGATTTACGTATCCCCCCCCCCACTCCTGAACCGTATCCGGCTGGTCCATGTGGTAGATTACCGATCCGGCGGCACCGATCGTTGGGTCCGACTCGGCCGTGTCGACCAGTGCTGAAAGCGCGCGGGGATCGGCTTCGGTGTCGTTGTTGAGCAGCCACACGTATTCGAAACCGCGGGAGAGGGCGTCGCGGATGCCGAGGTTGCAGCCGCCGGAGAATCCGAGGTTGGCGCCGGCTTCGAGCAGCTTCACATCGGGGCGCGCGTTCCGGATGTGCTCAACCGAGCCGTCGGTAGAGCCGTTATCGACGACAATAACTTCGTGGTTCGGATAGTCCAGGCGCGTTAGGCTGTCGAGGCACACCACGGTGTCGCGCCAGCCGTTCCAGTTGAGTACGATGATCGCGACCGGGGGCCGTTCCGTGAGGGGCGGCACGGCCCCCGGCGCGCCGCTTTCGGTCTCCGGTACGTTCATCCGGCCCACAGATCCCGGTAGAGGTTCTCGTAGGCGCGCGCCGTCGCTTCCCACGAATATCGCGCCGCGCGGGTGCGCCCTGCGCGACCAAGTCGTTCGGCCGCCCCCGGGTCGCGGAGCAGGTCCGCGATGGCTCGCGCGAGCGCATGGGCGTCACCGGGTGGGACGAGCAAGGCGCGGGGAGGGTCGCTTGACCCTATGACCTCAGGCAGCGCACCGGCCTGCGTGGTGACGAGCGGTACGCCGGCGGCCATCGCCTCGATCATCGCGAGGCCAAAGCTTTCGTCGAACGAGGGTAGCACCGCGAGCCGGGTACCGGCGAGCAGTTCGGCCAGTTCCGCGGGGGCCATCCAGCCAAGGAGGTGCACGCGGTCGGAGAGACCGACGGCAGCGGCACGTGCCCGCACTGCGTCCTCCAGCGGTCCCCGACCCACTACCAGCAGCGGTGGCGCGCCGGCCCCGAGGCGGGCGAGGGCGTCGATCAGGACCAGTACGCCCTTGTCCCGGTCGATGCGTCCGAAGAAGATCAGCGGACCGGACGCTGCGGCTGGCGTGCGTTGGACCTGTGTGAAGGTCGGGTCGAGTCCGTTTGGCACCACGCGCACGCACGCGGGATCGATGCCGACAGCCTCAGAGAAGGCATGCCGGCTCGCCTCGCTCGGGACGCAGCATAGGTCGGCGCCGCGCGCGGCACGGCGCAGGGCGTGAAACTTCGGATGGACGATCGCAAGTTTTGCGCCGGGATACTTCGGGTAGTGAGCAGTCAGGACGTGGCGCACGGCCCCGTAGGATCGGCGCTTCAGGCGCGGGAGTAGGGCGCCCTCTTCGCCTTGCGAGTGCACCACAGTCGGCTCGTGCGGTATGACCAGTCCCGCTACCGTCCGGGCCAGTGGGAGCGCATTGAGAGGACGCAGGGGGGAACCGCCGCGGCTGCGCAGTCCGACGAAGGTCGACCATCGCACTTCGTAGGGCAGCTCGTCGGGGATGGCGATGTGCTCCCACGGTGCTTTGGTGTAGACGACTGTCACGCAGTGTCCGAGTGCGCTCATCGCGAGGGCCAGGGCGTGCGTCGCCTGCTGCCCTCCGCCGCAATAGGGAGACCACGGAGAGTAGTTGACGGTGAGGATCACGCGCATCGGCTTTGTGACCATCCGCAACGGCCGAGGGAACGTATCGGTCGGCTGTACAAGGGCGCTCGCGCTCATCCGAATAGCCGCCCACCCAACCCCCACTTGCCCGCCAGTGTTTCGGTCGCGTTGAGCAGCTCCTCGGCACGGGCCGGGTGATTGTAACGTCCGGCGGCGAGCAAGCGTAGGGCCGCGCCGCGGTCTGGGGTGGGCGACGGGAGGTGAATGAGATCGCCGGCATCGGCGCGAGGCTCGATAGCGTGCCAGTGCCCCGGCGAGCGTCGCGTGCGCGTGCGGCGTGAAGCGCGTGCGGTGCAGCGGCGTCGAGCGCGGCAGCCTCCCCACATCGACTCCTCGACCATCGCTACGCGCAGTCCGCGTAGCGCGCCGCGCCCGGCGTCGATCACGATGACATCGAAGGAATCCGCCATGGTCTCCAG
>CAZAQG010000154.1:0-2602 GCA_964487445.1 uncultured Chromatiales bacterium | reverse complement strand
TCCCGGCGCAGAGCGCCTGCGGATGGGTGACACCGCAGAGCGGTGTCACCAGATGCTCGGTGTCAACAGATGTGGATGCTGCGTGCTCATCCTCAACAGCCTCGTAGATGTTGCCGAGAAGGTCATCGAATGTCTCACCCTGCGGCACATCCCGGAATCGAAGGAACTTCGGCCCAATAGCCCCCTTCTTCCGCTTCATGAACGATTACTTTCAGCTTCACATCATCACCTCACGTTTTTCAAGAGCACATCGAGAACATGCGCCCCGTAACTCGTTTCACCCTCCTCGATGACAACTTTATATCTCACATCCGCATAGCACCACGCCGCTCCAGCGCCTCGACGCGCACCAATATCATCGCATAGGCGAGACTCCACAATCCGATCAGCGCCCACTGCCACCCCACCGCCAGCCACCGTGATCCCAGCGCACTGCCCACAGTCGCCGCCATGACCCCGTATTCCGCGAGCACGGTACGCCGATGCCCCCAGCCGAGCCGAACCATGCGTTGATAGTAGTGACCCCGATGCGCCTCCCACACCCGATCCCCATGCAGCACCCGCCGCGCCAGGGTCACGGTGGCGTCGACGATGAACGGCGAGAACACGAGCACCGGCACCCAAATCGCGAACAACCCCGCGCGCACGCCCCACAGCGACGATACCGCCGCGAGATAGCCCAGGAGCGGGGAACCCGCGTCCCCGAGGAAGATCCGGGCGGGCGGAAAGTTGTACACCAGAAAACCCGCCGCCGCCGCGGCCACTACCGCGTTCAGCGCCGCGAACACCGGATCGTGGCCGAGCACGCCGAACACGGCCAGCCCCCCGAACCCGAACATCGCCATCCCGCCGGCGAAGCCGTCCATGCCGTCCATGAAGTTGTAGAGGTTCACCAGCCAGACCACGAACAACACGGTAATCACCCCCCCAAGCGGCGCGGCCAACGCGAGCGAGACGCCCGGCAATGCGATCCGCCCCAGGCCCAGGCCCGCCGCCACCACCAGGCCCGCCGCCGCCAAGTGCACCAATAGGCGTCCGCCCGGTCCGATGCCGGTGCGGTCGTCGAGAAACCCCACCGCCGCAAGCAGCATCGCCCCTGCACCGACCCAGCCCAAGGCCGGCGGCAACGGCACGATGGCCGCCGCGATCGCCGCGCCTACCGCAAGCGCCGCCGCGATCGCCACGCCCCCCGTGCGGGGTACGGGAGTGGCATGCAATGAGCGCTCGTTGGGGTGATCGAGGATATGCAGCCGTGAGGCCGGCGAGAGGAAACGCCGCGTCAGCCCCAGCGCGATCCAAAAGGCAACGAACACGGGGAACCAGAGCATCGAGCGCTCAGGCCCGGCCCCGGTAGGCGGCCACCATCTCCGGGAGCGCGTCGCGCAACGTCCGCACCGGTCGCCAACCAAGCTCCCGCCGGATCCGATCCGAGCGATAGCAGGCCGAGCCCAGCAACCGGCCCAGGACCTCCCGGTTCAGCGGCATCGCCCGCCCGGTGGCACGCCCGATACCTTCTCCCACGGCCGCCACCGCCCGCAACATTCCCACGGGCACGCCCCACCGGGGCGCCGACCGACCCAACGCCCCACACATCCACTGATAGATCTCGCGCGTGGACACCGGCACGGTATCGCCCACGATGTAGGTACGCCCGTTGGCGCGCGTCTCACGCGCCGCCAGCAACGCCGCTTCCACGAGATCCCCGACGTAGACCATCGAGCGGCGGTTATCGACCCGCGGAGGCGGCGGAAACCGCCGGTGGTCGATCATCTCCATCATCCGCAGCAGGTTCCCCTTCACCCCCGCACCGTACACCAGTGTCGGACGCAGCACGCAGACACGCATCCCCGAACGCGCACCGGCCTCGAGCACGATCTCCTCCGCCTCGCGTTTCGAACGCCCGTAGGGATCCGCCGGCCAGTCCGTCACGGACTCATCGATACATTCCTCGCCGGGATCCCGTACCGCCTTGACGCTGCTGAAGAACACGAAGCGCCGCACCCCCACCCGCGCAGCCGCTTCCACCAACGCTGCTGTACCCTTGACGTTCACGGTCCGATAGAGCGCCGACATCTCGCGCGCGCGACCCCACGTATGCGCGATCCCCGCGAGGTGGAAGACCGTGGCGACGCCCTCCACGACCCGGTCCGCCACCGCCTCCGCGCCGAGGCGGCAGATCACCGCTTCGTCCCATGCCCCCTCGGCCGGCTCACGCAGCAAGGCGCGCACCCGCACACCGGATCTCGGTAACCGACGAAGCAGATCCCGGCCGATGAACCCGCGCGCACCCGTGACCAATACCATTTTCCCCATATCAGGCCGGCCACCGGTCCGCCAACAGCGACCGGTAGAGCGCGAGCGTCTGCTCCACCACCCGTTCCTCCGAGAACTCTTCCTCGACCCTGCGACGCCCGCACGCGCCCATCCGGGCACGCAACAGCGGATCCCGCACGAGCCGCTCGATCGCATCGGCGAGTGCGGCCGCGTCCCGCGGCGGAACCAGGATACCGTTCTCCCCGTCGTGCACGATCTCCCGGCAACCCGGCGTGTCGGTGGTGACGATCGGCCGACCGCAGGCGGCCGCCTCCAACAGGGCTTTAGG
>CAZAQG010000153.1:0-2606 GCA_964487445.1 uncultured Chromatiales bacterium | reverse complement strand
TGCCGATCCGCATGGCGGAAGAGGGGGGCGAAGGCGAGGAGACCGTCAATCGCGCCTCGGCGCTGTGGGCGCGCCGGCGCAGCGACGTGAGCGAGGAGGAATACCGCGAGTTCTACAAGCAGGTGGCCCACGACTTCGAGGACCCGCTGCTGTGGCTGCACAACCACGTGGAAGGGCGGGTCACCTATGATTCGCTGCTCTACATCCCGGCGCGCGCGCCCTTCGACCTGTGGGACCGGGAGCGCCGCCACGGAATCAAATTGTACGTGAAGCGGGTGTTCATCATGGACGACACCGAGCACCTGCTGCCGCAATACCTGCGGTTCGTGCGCGGCGTGGTGGACTCCGACGACCTCCCGTTGAACATCTCCCGCGAGATCCTTCAGCACAACCGCGAGATCGGGCAGATCCGCTCGGCCCTGGTCAAGCGGGTCCTGGACGCCCTGGAGGAGATGGCGGAGAAGGACCCGGAGAAATACGCGCGATTCTGGAAGGCCTTCGGCGCGGTCATGAAGGAGGGCCCGGCCGAGGACTATGCCAACCGTGATCGCATTGCCGGGCTGCTGCGCTTCTCTTCGACCCACACGGACGGCCCGGAGCAGGACGTGTCGCTGCGCGACTACGTCGGGCGCATGAAGGACGGACAGGACAAGATCTACTACATCACCGCGGAGACCTTCGCCGCGGCGCGCCACAGCCCGCACCTGGAACTGCTGCGCAAGAAGGGTGTCGAGGTGCTGCTGTTGTCCGAGCGCGTCGACGAGTGGCTGGTCTCGCATCTTACGGAGTTCGACGGCAAGCCCCTGCAGTCGGTGGCCAAGGGCGGGCTCGACCTGAACGCCCTGGAGGACCGGGAGGAACGGCACAGCGTCGAGCAGGCCGAGGCCGATTACCGGGACCTGCTCGCGCGCATGCGCGAGGCCCTCGGCGAGCGCGTGCGCGAGGTGCGCGTCAGTCATCGGCTGGTCTCCTCTCCCTCGTGCCTGGTGCTCGACGAGCACGATGTGTCGGTACACCTGCAGCGGGTGCTGAAGGCGGCCGGTCAGGAGGTCCCGGCGGGCAAGCCGATCCTGGAGATCAACCCGGATCACCCGCTGGTGCGCCGACTCAAGGGGGAGTCGGACGGGGCGCGTTTCACGGATTGGGCGCTGATCCTCTTCGACCAGGCGCTGCTGGCCGACGGCGGGCAGTTGGAGGATCCGGCGGCGTTCGTCGGTCGCCTGAACGATCTGCTCCTGCGCCTCTCGCTCGAATGATCCCCGCGCCGGCGAGCGCGCCTTGAGCCTGCCGGTCGCGATCCTGTTGCTGGTCCTGGCCGGCGTGGCGGCGCGCACGCTGGGCCTGCTGCGTTTGGCCATCTGGCAGGTGATGGCGCTCGGGGCGACCGCGGTGCTGCTCACCGGCGGCATCGCCCCGCTCGCCGCGGCGCGCTCCGTGGATCCCTCGGTGATGGTGTTCCTGGCCGCGATGTTCCTGCTCGGAGAGGCGATGGAGCGCAGCGGCTACCTGGCCCACTTGGCAGGGATTTTGTTCGCGCGTGCGGGTTCCGTCGACGCGCTGGTGCTCATGGTGATGTTCGGCGCCGCCGCGGCCTCGGCCCTGTTCATGAACGACACCCTGGCGGTGATCGGGACTCCGCTGGTGTTGATACTGGCGTGTAAGCGACACATCGAGCCGCGTCTGCTGTTGCTCGCGCTTGCGTTCGCCGTGACGCTCGGAAGCGTCATGAGTCCCATCGGCAATCCCCAGAACCTGCTGATCGCGGTACACGGTGGCATGCCCGACCCGTTCGTGAGTTTCTTCAGCCGGCTCGGCGTGCCCACGCTGATCAACCTGCTGCTGGCCTATGGGGTGCTGCGCCTGCGCTTTCGAAAACACTTCCATCGCATCGCCCCGGGCGGGGTGCCGCCGGAGATCTCCGATCCGCCGCTGGCGTGGTTGGCCCGCGCGGGTATGCTGATTCTGCTCGGGCTGGTGGGGGTGCGCATCGCGTTGCGCGCCGCGGGCGTCACGCCGGATCTGCCGTTGGCCGCGGCCGCGGCGGTGGCGGCCGCGCCGCTGCTGCTGTTCAGCCGACGGCGTTTCGAGTTGCTCCGCAATCTGGATTGGGCGACGCTGGTATTCTTCGCCGCCTTGTTCATCCTGGTGCGCAGCGTATGGGACACCGGCTTCTTCCAGGGATGGGTGGACAGGCTGCATCCGGCGCTCGGCTCGGTGCCCACCGTCCTCATGGTGAGCGTTCTCCTCAGCCAGGTCCTCTCCAATGTCCCGCTGGTGGCGCTGTACCTGCCGTTGCTGACCCATGGCAATGCATCGGAGGCGGTGCTGCTGGCTCTTGCGGCGGGCAGCACCGTGGCGGGAAACCTCTTCATCCTCGGGGCGGCGAGCAACGTCATCATCGCGCAGGGTGCGGAGCGGCGCGGCATCTCGGCGCTGTCGTTCTCCGAGTTTGCATCCACGGGAGTTCCGCTCACACTGATCAACCTTGCGGTCTACTGGGCATACTTCCATTGGGTGTACGCCCCGGGATGAACGCGGTGACCGATGTGTCGGGGAACCCGCCGCCGCGGCGGCCCGTCGGAAAACCTCCACGGAAAATCTCCCGG
>CAZAQG010000152.1:0-2625 GCA_964487445.1 uncultured Chromatiales bacterium | reverse complement strand
GGACGGGAGTCGGTGAGGGCGGTATCAGTGCTGTTCGTCGCGCCATCGAGCGTCTATCGGACGCTCGATGGCGTCGATTGCTGGGGTGCTGACAGAGACGCGCTCCAGTGGCCTGGCGGTACGCCGGTCGTCGCGCACCCGCCCTGTCGGCTGTGGTCCCGGATGCGCGGTCTCGCCGGCGAGCACCCCGGCGAGAAAGAGCTGGCGCCCTGGGCGCTCGGGCAGGTTCGCCAGTGGGGCGGCGTGCTCGAGCACCCGGCTGGGTCCAGTCTATTCCGGACGCACGGACTCTCTCCCGGTCGCTCAGACGGGTATGACGGCTGGGTCCTACCGCTGGACCAGTGCTGGTTCGGTCACCGAGCGCGCAAGAGGACGTGGCTGTATGTGGTCGGGGTGGCTCCCCGCTGTATCCCCGTCATCCCGCTGTCGCTCGCTGAGCCGTCTCACACGGCGACGTGGGGCGGCAGGCCGCTGACCCCGGGCGCACCGCCGAAGCGCCCTGGCCTGGGTCCGCGCGAGCGATCCGCTACGCCGGCCGCCTTCGCGCGGTGGCTGGTCGCCCTCGCACGCGCGGCGCGCACGTCCGCATGACCGCCGTCTCCCCGTCCGTCCCGCAGTATCGCCTCCTCCCGATGGACCCCGGGGCCGTACAGGCGCCCACGGGGGGTCGTCTTGGAAGGATTACGAATAAGGATTCCGCCCCTACCAGGATCAAGGACTTACGCGCGCCATCTGGGGAAAGCGCGCGCAAGCGCATGTACCGGATGCGGGGTACTGCCCGGCATCTGGTGTCCCGGAGTGGGGTACCGGGAGGGCAACCGAAATATCGGGTCGCCTGGTGCGGGCACCGAGTGGCGAAGTCCGACTGGGGTGACCAGCGCGTCGAGATGATGATGGAGGACGGCCGCGCCTGGTACAGCGGACTGTACCGGTGCGGAGACGTCTGGCTCTGTCCGGCGTGCAGTAGCAAGATCGCCGCCGGCCGGAGGATGGAGCTGGCGGAGGCGGTGGTGGAGGCCGACGTGCAGGGGATGGCGGTCGCCATGGTGACCTATACATTTCCGCATCGGAGAAACGATGACCTGCGTGAGATCGTCGGCAAATTTGCCAAGGCACGCAGTAAGTTACGAGCATGCCGGGCATGGAGACGTTTCGTTGGCCGGTGGGGAATCGAGGGTGAGGTGAAGGCGAGCGAGGTGACGCACGGGGAGCGCAATGGATGGCATCCGCACGCGCACAATTTGACCTTCTTTGCGCGCCCAATCGCGCCGGAAAGCCGGACGGAATTCGAATCCGAGCTGTACGCCGCCTGGAAAACCGTCTGCATCCGTGCCGACCTTCCGACCCCGTCGCGAGAGCACGGGGTCCACGTCCTGTGGTATGACCTCCCAGCGCAGGGTACCGCCCAGATAGCGGCGGACTATGTCGCCGGCTGGTCGGCGATCCAGGAGCTGACGGGCGCGCCATCCAAGGAGGGCAAGCGGTCCGGGCGCTCTCCCTGGCGACTACTCGATGACGCCGGCGCCGGCGATGCTCGCGCCGGCGAATTGTGGGTGGAATTCGCCGGCGCGTTCCACGGCCGGCAGCAACTACGGTGGAGCAAGGGATTGCGCAACCGATTGAAGAAGTTAGAATTGTTTGATACAGATCTGTTGACCGAAGGATCGCCGACCGCACGTCCCGTGGTCACGCTATCGCGAGATCAGTGGACGGTGGTCTGCCGGTGCAGAGCGCAGGAGTGGGTGCTCTGTATCGCGGAGGACGAGGGATCGGAGGCGGTACGCGGCGCCCTCAATGAAGTCTTCTCGCGCGTGCCGATGGTTGGGGGGGGGTACGCCGACCAGATCGAGTAGGTTGCGCTGGGCGCACTACTGGTGGTAGTGTCCCGTCCAGGGTGGTACTGGATATGGTGACACATGGCGGCAGAAGCGACTGACCTAGAGGGATTCCGGCCGTCCGATGACCGGATGGAGGACGCGATAGCGGAGCTACAGGGCCGCATCGACGGTGGGGAGGGATCTGTCCGGGCGATGATCTACCGGATCCGTCCGGACGGCGAGAAAATCTACCTATCTCAAGTCCCGGCGGAGATTTTCTCGCTCGATATGGTGCGCGATCAATACGGCGGCGGCGAGTATGCCGTCTCTGTATCCGTCCGCGGCCGCCGCGGGATCCCGCCCCGCTCCTGGCGGGTGCGGGTCGAGGCCCCCCCAGGATGGACGCCGCCGGAAGAACGAGCGCGTCCACCAGAGCCCGCGCCGGCGCCGGCGGAAAGCCCCGCGATCAGCGCGGTGCTCGAGCAGCTGACCCGGGACCGTGACCGGTCCGACCGTATGCTCGAGTCCCTGCTCGCGTCACTCAGGCCGCCGGATCCCGCAGTACAGATGCAGTCCATGCTCAGTATGGTGCAGGCGGTCCAGTCTCTTGCTCCCGCAGTGCCGGTTCCGGTGGCGCCGCCGCCGGCGGCGCTCGACGGCCTCGCTCTGACTGAGCGGGTACTTGAAATGGCACGGACGCTATCCCCGCGCGGAGAGACGAGCAGCGCGGACGTGCTGCTCGAGACAGTGAAGGGCATCGTGCCAGTGCTCCGTGAGGCGCTGGTGGACCAGCGGGCGGCACCGCCGG
>CAZAQG010000151.1:0-2638 GCA_964487445.1 uncultured Chromatiales bacterium | reverse complement strand
ACAGATCCCGTCGATATCGACGTCGTCATACATCTTGATCCATTTCCCGAACGCGCCCGCGCCGAGCTTGAGTTCCGGCAGATCCGGATCAAGCTGCAGACCGTCCAGGTCGATGCCCTTGTCCTTCAGCGCTTTTACCAGGGTACCCGTGCGCGCCGACATCATGCCGCACTCGGTATGATTGATGATCACGATCTCCTCGGTCCCGAAGAAGTTGCAGGTGAGCATCGCGGAGCGGATCGCGTCATCCGTAATCACCCCCCCCGCGTTGCGGAACACGTGCGCGTCGCCGCGATCGCCGCGGATCCCCAGGGCCTCATCGACCGGCAGGCGCTCGTCCATGCAGGCGCATACCCAAAGACGGCGGTTGCAGGGAATCTTCAGCTGTCGCCGCAGGGCCCAGCGCTTACGGCCCTCAAAATCAGTTTCCAGTTGATGCTTCAGAGTCATGATGTTCTCTCCTTCTCGTTATAGAACGGGTCACCGCAGATAGCGGAAGGAGTGCATGCGAGGACTGTGCCAATCGAAGGAATGTAGTTAAAACAACAGGTTGGCATCATTGATGTCCGCCGGGGTAAGAAGCGGCGTTTCCCTGAATACCGATCCGCATGCCCTATGGAACGAGATAGTTCCAGTCGCCTACGCGACTTGCGGCGCAGGCGAGGCGGGAACCGCCGGTTTGCGGCCGCTCCTTCGGGGGGCTATCCGAACAAGTTGTGCGTGGCGGGCGGGAATTATTCGCAGCGCGCTGCGCGCTGCGTGCGGGGTGCCCGGTAAAGCACGGGATCGATCCCATGAATCTTGAGCTTCTGATGGACCGCACGCGGCGTAATTTCCATCAGCCGGGCCACGGCACTGACATTGCCGGAAAGACATCGCAAGGCGTCGCGGATCACCTGCTCTTCCAATTCCAGCGCCGCGGAACGCTTTAACTGCCGGAGTCCACGCCGTGCCTCTCCCGGGCCGCCGGACGCCGCGCCGTCCACACCGATGTCGTCGATCACTCCGTCCGATGCGAACAGGAACGCACGTTCGAGGACGTTCTCCAGCTCCCGTACGTTTCCCGGCCAGGAATGGCCGATCACCTGCCCCCAGGCCTGTTCGCTCAGCACCTTGCTGCGCCCGCCGTACTTTTCCGACAGCAGCTCGAGGAAATGCCGCACCAGTGCGGGGAGCGCTTCCTTTTGCGCGCGCAGCGGCGGGATATGGATCGGCACAACGTTCAGCCGGTAGAACAGATCCCGCCGGAACTCTCCGCTCGCGGTGAGTTTCTCGATATCGCGATTGCAGGCGGCGACGATGCGCATGTCGGCCTTGAGCATCTGCTGCGCGCCCACTCGTTCGAACTCGCCGTCCTGGAGGATCCGCAGCAAGCGCGGCTGGGCGGGGAGCGGGAGCGAATCGATCTCGTCCAGAAACAGGGTCCCGCCCTCGGCGCGTTCGAAGACCCCATGATGTACCTCGTAGGCGCCGGTGAAAGCGCCGCGCTCGTGGCCGAAGAGCATGCTCTCGATCAGGTTCTCCGGAATCGCCCCGCAATTGAGCACCACGAACGGCCGATCCCAGCGGTCGCTGAGCGCGTGCACGGCACGGGCGACCACCTCCTTGCCCACTCCGGTCTCGCCGGTCACCAGCACGGTCGCGGGCGTCGGCGCCACGACCTCGACCCGTTGCAGGATCTCGCGCATGGCGTCGGAGGCGGCCACGATCAGGTGCTGCGCGCCGAGCGGCGGGCGTTCCTTGCGCGCCGCGCGACACCACGCCTTGCGCATCTTCTCCTCGACCCGCACCACGATATCCGTTGTCGCCGACTTCGATGCGATCACGTCCCCTTCGCTGCGATATTCGTCCCCCGGTCGATCCGTCGCCTGTTCCGGACCCATATAGACGCATACCTCGCAGATGCGGTCGTGGTTGGCGATGCGCTTGCGCAGCTCGACCTTCGCATAGCCGAAGTTGCGCGCGGCGATGCCCCCGAACACGCTCGAGGTCATCCGGCACAGTTCCGGCGCTTCCTTCACGGCGTCGCCGAAGGGGCAGCGGGTATTGATCACCCGCACTACGCCGGCCTCGCTGGTGGCGCGTGAGAAATTACCGCCGATCTGGTTCTTGATCCGGACGATCATTTCCGCGTACCGGTCCCGGTCGATGGAACCGCGGACCTCCATCTGGCGCCGGCAGATCTCCTCCAGACAACCGCTGGCCGCGAGCCCGAGGTGTTCGATATGCGCCCCTTCGCCGCCGGCGGGTACGCCGCCGAGGCGCGTGGCGATCCGCACGCTCTGCGTGACGAAGGTCTGCAGAAAGGAAATGGGTGTGATCTTGCGTTTCTCCAATTCGTTCATTGGCCGGCTCCGGTCCGCGGGAACAGTTACGGCGGTGGAACCCGTTCGAGCGGGCCCCCCCTCTCGCTATTTTTAGAATGTCGGCGGTGACGGACAGCCCGGCGGATCCCCCGAAGTCCGCCGGGTACTCGTTGCTGCTGCCGGCCCCGGGAGTCCCGGAGCCGGGGATGCCCGACTGATCGGCCTTGGTCCTGCTCACCGCGGTATCGGCGGGGGCGTTTTTACACGCTGCGGCACCGTGTATCAGTGATGCTGTCCATGCAGGTGTCTGCCGAACGCGCCGAGGAACTGCA
>CAZAQG010000150.1:0-2675 GCA_964487445.1 uncultured Chromatiales bacterium | reverse complement strand
TGAACCGGCTCACCCACTGCCCACGTTCAGGCTCATCTCTGAATTGGAAAGGACTCCCGCCCGTGCGGTTCGGGTGCGGCGCTCAGGCGAACACGAACCGCGTCAGGGCCCACAACACCGCCCCCGCGCAGATTCCCGCCGCCAGATCATCGAGCATGATGCCCAGCCCCCCGGACACGTTCCGGTCGAGCCAGCGGATCGGCCACGGCTTGAGTATGTCGAACAAGCGAAACAGCACGAAACCGGCTCCGATCCAGGGCCAACCGCCGGGGGCGGGCAGCATGGTGACCAGGAAGCCGACGATCTCGTCCCAGACGATGGCGGGATGGTCGTGGACGCCGAGGCTCCGTTCGGCGCGGGCACACAGCCCTATACCGAGCACGAACAACAGCGCCACCGCGGCCACGCGCGGGCCCGATGCGAGCGGGGCCAGCGCCAGATAGACGGCCACCCCGACCGCGGTACCCGCCGTACCCGGCGCGTAGGGCGAGAACCCGGCGCCGAGACCCAGCGCCAGGAGCACCGCCGGCCGGCGCCACAGCCCGCGAGGGACCGCGGGCGCCACCCCCGAACGGCGCAGACTCATGTCTGTGATCCGGGAAAGTGGGTGTAGCCCGCCTGCGTCGGGTGCAGCGGCGCCCCGTCCCGGCGCAGGCAACGCACGCCCGAGCCCGCCTCCACCACCCCGATCCGGGTGACCGGGCAGCCGAGCGCGCGCAGGGCCTCCTCGCGCCCCGGCGGCACCGAGAAACACAGCTCGTAGTCGTCCCCGCCGCTCAGGGCCGCCTCCCAGTCCTCCTCCCCGTTGCTCGCGGTGCGATAGTCCGCCGACCGGGGCAGCACCTGCGGCCACACCGTGATCCCGACCCCGCCGGCGCGTGCCAGATGGCCGGCGTCCGCGAGCAGCCCGTCGGAGACATCGATCGCCGCGCTCGCCACGCCACGAAGGGCGAGCCCGGCCCCGATGCGCGGCTCAGGCCGGTCCAGACGCCGGCGCAGCGCGGCGAGTGCGGCGTGCGGCACCCGACGCGCCCCCCGCAGGCCCTCCAGTGCGAGGGCCGCATCGCCGAGCGTCCCGGTGACGTAGAGGTGGTCGCCGGGGCGCGCACCGGCACGGCGCAACGCACGCCCCCTCGGCACCCAGCCGAGAGCCTGCACCGTGATGCTCAGCGGCCCGCGCGTCGTGTCTCCGCCGACCAGTGCCACCCGATGACGCCCGGCCAGGGCCAGAAAGCCGCGCGCGAACTCTCCCAACCACGCCTCATCCGCCTCCGGCAGGGTAAGCGCGAGCATCGACCAAGCTGGTTCCGCGCCCATGGCCGCGAGGTCGCTGAGATTGACCGCGAGGGCCTTGTGACCGATCGCATCGGGCGCGGTATTCATCGGGAAATGCACGCCGGCGATCAGGGTATCGGTGGCCGCCACCAGTTCCGCGCCCTCCGGGACCCGCAGCACGGCCGCATCGTCGCCGATGCCGGCAACCACGTCGGCGCGGCGTCCGGCGGCGCGGGCGAAGAAGCGCTCGATCAATTCGAATTCACCGAGAGACATGGGTATCGCGGGCCGACTCGGCACCCGTGCATCGCTCCGCTGCGCGGTCCGGCTGCCGCACCGGGCGCGTTCAACGCCCGCCGGCGATCTCCACGGCGCGCAACGCCCGCGCCAACCGGTCCAGGACCCCGTTCACGAACCGGAACCCGTCCTCGGCACCAAACATCTGCGCCAACGAGACCGCCTCGCTGATCACCACCCGATAGGGGATCTCCCGCCGGTGGCCGAGCTCATAACCACCGATCAACAGGATCGTCCGCTCCACGGGATCCAGCGCCTCGAACGGACGCTCCAGACACGGCGCGAGCGCCGCGCGCAGCTCATCGAGGCGCGCCGGCACTTGGTGGAGCAGTTCCCGAAAGTACCCAACGTCGGCCCGGTCCATCTCCTGCTCGCCGTGGAACTGGGCCTCGATCTCAGCGAGATCCTGCCCGGTCAGGTCCCACTGATACAGCGCCTGGACGGCGCGTCGACGCGCCCAACTGCGGGCCTGATGAGCCCCCCCGCCCACCGCACCGCGTCCGGCCATATCCGGTCACCGACCGAGCCGGCGCATCAAATCGACCATCTCGATGGCCGACAACGCCGCATCCACCCCCTTGTTGCCCGCCTTGGCCCCGGCACGCTCGATGGCCTGCTCGATGCTGTCGACGGTGAGCACGCCGAACCCGACCGGGATTTGATGCTCCAGGGAGACGGCCGCGATACCCTTTATGCACTCGCCGGCGACGTAATCGAAGTGCGGAGTGGCACCGCGGATCACGCAGCCGAGCACGACGATGGCATCGAAGCGGCGCGCGGCGGCGAGCTGCTTCACCGCCAACGGAAGTTCGAAGGCCCCGGGCACCTGCACGATCTCCAGGTCGTTCTCCGAAGCTCCGTGCCGCACCAGGGTGTCCACCGCCCCGTCCACGAGTCGCTCCACGATAAAGGCGTTGAATCGCGAGACAACCAGCGCGAAGCGGGCGTCGCGCACGATGAGTTCACCGCTGACAGTCTTCGTGGTTCGGGTCATGCGTTGAGACTCCGGATCGCCTGCCGCCGGCGCCCCCAAGGCGCCCGGTCTGCGGGGCGCGGCCCATGCTACACGCGGGATGTGCGCGCTTCAACGGATGCCGCCGCGG
>CAZAQG010000149.1:0-2771 GCA_964487445.1 uncultured Chromatiales bacterium | reverse complement strand
TGGGTTTAGAACGTCGTGAGACAGTTCGGTCCCTATCTGCCGTGGGCGTTGGAGACTTGAGGGGAGCTGCTCCTAGTACGAGAGGACCGGAGTGGACGTACCTCTGGTGTACCGGTTGTCACGCCAGTGGCATCGCCGGGTAGCTAAGTACGGAAGGGATAACCGCTGAAAGCATCTAAGCGGGAAGCCCACCCCAAGATTAGGTCTCCCTGGACCCTCGAGGTCCCTGAAGGGCCGTCGAAGACTACGACGTTGATAGGCCGGGTGTGGAAGCGCAGTAATGCGTGCAGCTAACCGGTACTAATTGCCCGTGAGGCTTGACCATATAACACCCAAGCAGTCCAGGTGTTGCGTTCCGGGCGGAACATGGTCGAATGCGCATACCCAGACGCCTACAACTTCCTGAATTCAGGAAAACCGGAGTGCCGAGCAGGCGCCGGTTTTCCAGAGCCGGTTTGCCTGGCGGCTATAGCGGGCGGGAACCACCCGATCCCATTCCGAACTCGGAAGTGAAACCGCTCAGCGCCGATGATAGTGTGGGGTCTCCCCATGTGAAAGTAGGTCACTGCCAGGCATTTCACACCAACCCCACGGAGCGATCCGTGGGGTTTTTTATGGGCCGGTGTCGGAAACCTTTCCCCCTCAGCGGCACCGCCCTCCGCCGCACCGAGTCTCCTCCGGATGATGCGAATCCCGCTTCGGGCCGGGCGATGCCGGCGGCATTCGTGTGCGGGCCGTGCCGGTGACCCTGCGCGATAGCACGGTTGCCGCCGCGAGTCCGCCGCCCGCCCGCATGGCGGTCTCCCTCCCCTACCGGTTGATGGGCCTGCTGGCGGACGGGCGCTTCCACTCGGGTGAGGCGCTGGGCGCCGCCGTGGGGATGAGCCGCGCCGGCGTGTGGAAGGCCCTGCGCCGCCTGGACGAATTCGGGTTGCTCGTGTACGCGGTCCGCGGGCGCGGCTATCGGCTTGCCGAGCCGCTGGAACTGCTGTGCGAGGAGGAGATCCGGGCGGCACTGGGTCCGGAGGGTGTGGCGCGGGTCGCACGCTTGGAGATCCATCCGGCCCTCGACTCCACCAACCGCCATCTCCAAGATCGCGCGCGCGCGGGCGCCCCGTCGGGGTGCGCATGTCTGGCCGAGATGCAACGCCACGGGCGCGGGCGCCGCGGTCGAGACTGGGTCTCGCCGTTCGCTGCGAATATCTACCTGTCGTTCTTGTGGCGATTCGCGGGCGGTCCGGCGGCACTCAAGGGCCTGAGTCTGGCAGTCGGCGTGGCGGGCGCCGCGGCACTTGCAGACCTCGGAATCACGGGAACGGGGTTGAAGTGGCCCAACGACTTGGTGTGGAATGGACGCAAGCTCGCGGGCATACTGATCGATCTTGTCGGCGAATCCGCGGGGCCCTGTTATGTGGTCGTCGGGATAGGGGTCAATGTGGCCATGCCGGCGGCGGCGGGAGCGGCGATCGATCAGCCGTGGGTGGATCTGGCGACGATGACCGGCTCTCGAATCTCGCGCAATCGCTTGGCTGGCCGCCTGCTCCGGCATCTGGCGCTCGCAATGGAGCGGTTCGCGGCCGACGGGTTCGCGCCCTTCGCACCGCAATGGCGGCGGCTGGACGTGGTTGCAGGGCGGAGGGTGGATCTCCAACTTCCGGATCGAACGGTGTCCGGATTGGCGGAAGGCGTGGACTTGGAGGGTGCTCTGTTGCTGCGAGTGGAGGGAGAGCGGCGTCGATTCGCCGCCGGTGAACTACGCCTGCGGGTGCGTACGTGACGCTCCTGGTCGATGCGGGCAATACGCGGATCCGCTGGGCCGGCGTGGAGGGCGGCGTCGTGCGCCCCCGCGGTTGCGAGACTCATGCCGGCGGCGATCCGCAGGCGCTGCTGGAGCGGGCCTGGTCGGGTCTGCCGGTTCCTCGGGCGGTACTCGTCGCGAACGTGGCGGGCGAGGAGTTCGGCACGCATCTGCGGGCCTGGACCACGCGCCACTGGGGCCTGTCGCCGCAGTTTGTCGTGCCGCGCCGCGCGGCCTTCGGCGTGGTGAACGCCTACCGGGTGCCGCGGCGCCTGGGCGCAGACCGCTGGGCCGCCCTGGTTGCGACCCACCACCGGATTCCGGGACCGGCCTGCATAGTCGATTGCGGTACGGCGATCACCATGGATGTACTCTCCGCCCGGGGGGAACACCTCGGTGGGCTTATCGTACCGGGGATCGGGCTGATGCGTCGGGTGCTGGTGGAGCATACCGCCGGGGTTCCGGACGAGCCCGACGGCGAGGTTTCCCTGCTCGCACGGGATACGCGGGATGCGGTTACCGGTGGCACACTGTACGCGGCAGTGGCCGTGCTCGATCGGGTGGTGGGCGACGTGGCCGAGGAACTCGGCCCCGGGCTGGTCCCGGTGATCACCGGCGGAGACGCTGCGCGCGTGCTGCCATTGCTGCGCGGGCGCTACCGGCACGAACCCGATCTGGTGCTGGAGGGGCTGGCGCTCATTGCGGGGGATCTGTCGTGAGGGTGTTGTTTCTGTCTCTGTTGCTGGTGAACATCGCGTTCTTCGCCTGGGAGTATCGGCACCCGGAGCCGCCGCCGGCGGCGGTCGCCAGACTCGAGCCTGGGGTGCCCCCGGTCCGTCTGCTTCGCGAGCGGGCCAAGAGTGCCTCGGCCGGCAAAGCGATGTCGACGCCCGGCACGCCCCACGCGGTTGCGCCGGGCGTATCGAACCCATCGCCGTCGCCGTCGCCGAAACCGAAACCGGGACCGAAACCG
>CAZAQG010000148.1:0-2827 GCA_964487445.1 uncultured Chromatiales bacterium | reverse complement strand
GTCCATGGGCGAGACGAACACGCGGTTGCGCACTTGCAGCCCGCGCAGTTTCAGGGGTGTGAACAGCCGGCTCATGGGGAATCCTCCTCCCATACTCGAGTGAATCCGATCGAATCACCCGCCACGCGCACCCGGCCCGTCACCGACGCGCCCGATCAGCCGCGCGGTTCCCAGGTGACCGCAAACTTCTCCGCCAAGTCCTCGTCGATGCGACCGTAGACATAGAGCCGCTCGAGTTCGGCCGCAGACATCGGGTGGCCTTCCGGGGCCTCGCCCAGGTGATGGCGCCACACGCCGTGCGCCACCAGTTGGCAGATCGTGGCGAGAAAGTCGTGGGCGCGGAAATCGAGATCCGCCGCCAGACGGTGGAAATCGGCGACCGACAAGGCTCGTCGCAGGCGCCGGCTCTCCTGCGCCGCGACGGCCTCGAGGGCCACGTCCCAGGGCGGGGTATCGTCGTCACGCGGGTCCTGAGCAGCCATGTATCCTCCTCTGCGAACGCGCCCGCAACCGACGCGGTGCAAGCTCGCTCCCCATCTCGGCAGCCGCCGCAGGTCCTGAACCCGGGCGCACATGCCGGACCCTGCCGCGCAGGGGGGCGGCCCGTCGAAATCCGCCTGCATCCACAACGCCCGTCCGACGACAGCGCCAGACCCCTCAATGATACGCCACCCGGGCCGGGCGGTGGCCGGCACCGATCACCACACTCTCCGGCGGCTTCGCGCGCCGCCCGCGCGCCGCCCTGGATCCACGCCGGCGGAGGCCGGACCCGCAGCCGGCTCAAAACCCATATGGATACAGAAGGATATCATCCTACCCGCGCCGCCGACCCGGTCGAATCGAACCGGCACGGTGCACAATCCCGCATTTCCGCTTATAATGGCCGGCTTTCCGGACAACGCGGATACACTTGTGCTGCAGAACCTACGCAACATCGCCATCATCGCCCACGTCGATCACGGCAAGACCACGCTGGTCGATCGCCTGCTCCAGCAATCCGGGACCCTGGGCCCGCGCGCCGTCACGCCGGAACGGGTCATGGACTCCAACGACCTGGAGCGTGAGCGCGGCATCACGATCCTCGCCAAGAACACCGCCATCCGTTGGAACGGCTACCGCATCAACATCGTGGATACGCCGGGCCACGCGGATTTCGGCGGCGAGGTCGAGCGCGTGCTCTCCATGGTGGACTCGGTGCTGCTGCTGGTCGATGCAGTCGACGGCCCGATGCCGCAGACGCGTTTCGTGACCCAGAAGGCGCTGGCGCGCGGCCTGTGCCCGATCGTGGTCATCAACAAGATCGACCGGCCCGGAAGCCGCCCGCACTGGGTGCTCGATCAAACCTTCGACCTGTTCGACCGGCTCGGCGCGAGCGACGAGCAGCTCGATTTCCCGGTGGTCTACGCCTCCGCGCTGCAGGGCTACGCCGGTCTCGACGCCGATGTGCACGACGGCGACATGACGGCGCTGCTCGAGACCATCGTGGAGAAGGTGAGTGCGCCCGACGTCGATCCCGACGGCCCGTTCCAGATGCAGGTCAGTTCCCTCGACTACAGCAGCTACGTCGGTGTGATCGGCATCGGGCGGATCGCCCGCGGGCGGATCACCACCAACACGCCGGTCACGATCGTCGACCCCCACGGCGCCCGGCGCAACGGGCGCGTGTTGCAGATTCTCGGCTTCATGGGCCTGGAGCGGACCGAAGTGCCGGAGGCGCGTGCCGGCGACATCATCGCCTTCACCGGCATCGAGGGACTCCATATCTCCGACACCCTGTGCGCGCCCGACGCGGTCGAGGCGCTGGCACCGCTCACCGTGGACGAGCCCACCGTGAGCATGACCTTCCAGGTCAACAACTCGACGTTCGCGGGGCGGGACGGGAAGTTCGTCACTTCACGCCAGATCCGCGGGCGACTGGAGCGGGAATTGCAGCACAACGTCGCCCTGCGCGTCGAGGACACCGGGGATCCGGACAAATTCAAGGTCTCGGGCCGCGGCGAGCTGCACCTGTCGATCCTCATCGAGAACATGCGTCGCGAGGGTTATGAACTCGGCGTCTCGCGCCCCGAAGTGATCCTCCGCGAGGTCGACGGCGCCGTCCAGGAGCCCTACGAACAGGTCACCGTGGACGTGGAGGACACCTACCAAGGCGCGGTCATGGAGAAACTCGGTGAGCGCGGCGGCGAACTGCAGGACATGGTGCCGGACGGCAAGGGCCGGGTGCGCCTGGACTACACCATCCCGTCCCGGGGTCTGATCGGCTTTCGCACCGAATTCCTCACCGCCACCTCGGGGACCGGCCTCCTATACCACGTATTCGACCGCTACGGGCCGCTCAAACCGGGGGACTTCGGCCGGCGCAAAAACGGCGTGTTGATCGCCAACGGGGTCGGCAAGGTGCTCGGCTTCGCGCTGTTCAACCTCCAGGATCGCGGCCGGTTGTTCGTCGCGCCGGGCGAGGAGGTCTACGAGGGCATGATCGTGGGCATGCACTCGCGCGACAATGACTTGGTGGTCAACCCCCTCAAGGCCAAGCAGCTCACCAACATGCGCGCCGCGGGCACCGACGAGAACATTCTGCTCACCCCACCGATACGCATGAGCCTGGAGCAGGCGCTGGAGTTCATCGACGACGACGAACTCCTGGAGGTCACCCCGCGCACGATCCGGCTGCGCAAGAAACTGCTGCTCGAACACGCGCGCAAACGCGCCGCCCGCGCGTAATAGCGGGGACAGTATACTCATTTGGCGCCCGTTCCGTGCTCGCCGCGACGCGACCTTCTCCCGCACGTTCGGGGGCGCAGTGATCTGCCGCTGATCTTTTCGG
>CAZAQG010000147.1:0-2937 GCA_964487445.1 uncultured Chromatiales bacterium | reverse complement strand
CGCCGGTTCCGCTCGTTGTGGAATGCCCCGGCTTCTGGTACGTTTAACCCCCGTCCGGGGCCCTACACGCAGGGCCCCGCCCCGTCCTCCTTCGGCGGCCCATGACCAGATACATCTTCACTACGGGCGGTGTCGTGTCCTCTCTGGGCAAAGGCATCGCCTCCGCCTCGTTGGGTGCGATTCTCGAGGCTCGCGGCCTCCGGGTCACGATGATCAAGCTGGATCCCTATATCAACGTGGATCCCGGCACCATGAGCCCGTTCCAGCACGGCGAGGTCTACGTGACCGAGGACGGTGCCGAGACCGACCTCGATCTCGGTCACTACGAGCGTTTCGTGCGCACGACGATGGGGCGGCGCAACAACTACACCACCGGACAGATCTACGAAAACGTCATCCGCAAGGAGCGCCGCGGCGAATACCTCGGGGGGACGGTCCAGGTGATCCCGCACATCACCGATGAGATCAAGCGCTGCGTCCGCGCCGGTGCGGCCGGTGCGGACATCGCCATGGTGGAGATCGGGGGCACGGTGGGCGACATCGAGTCGCTGCCGTTCCTGGAGGCGATCCGCCAGATGGGGGTGGAGCTCGGCCACCGCAAGGCCCTGTTCATGCACCTGACGCTGGTGCCGTTCATCCCCAGCGCCGGCGAGATCAAGACCAAACCGACGCAGCACTCGGTCAAGGAACTGCGCTCTATCGGCATCCAGCCGGACATCCTGCTGTGTCGCGCCGACCGGCCGCTGCCGGGCGACGAGCGGCGCAAGATCGCCCTGTTCACCAACGTCGAGGAGCGCGCCGTCATCTCCGCGGTCGACGTGGACAGCATCTACAAGATCCCGCTCCGCCTGCATGACCAAGCCCTCGACGATATCGTCGTGGAGAAGTTCGGTATCGAGGTGCCGCCCGCGGACCTCTCGGAATGGGAGGAGGTGGTCGCGGCGATGGCGCACCCACAGACCGAGGTCAACATCGCCATGGTGGGCAAATACGTCAATCTGACGGACGCGTACAAGTCGCTGAACGAGGCCTTGATCCATGCCGGCGCGCGGACCCGCACCCGCGTCAACATCGTCTACGTCGACTCCGAGCAGATCGAGCAGGATGGCACCGCCTGTCTCGCGGGGATGGATGCGGTGCTGGTGCCGGGAGGGTTCGGTGAGCGCGGGGTGGAGGGCAAGATCGCCGCGGTGAGCTACGCGCGCGAGAACGAGGTGCCCTACCTCGGCATCTGTCTCGGCATGCAGGTGGCGGTGATCGAGTTCGCGCGCAACCGCGCGGGGCTCACCGGGGCCCACAGCACCGAGTTCCGGCCGGACGCCGCGGATCCGGTGATCGCGTTGATCGCGGAGTGGCAGGACCGCCAGGGCGTCGTGGAGCGGCGTGATGCGAATTCGGACCTGGGCGGGACCATGCGCCTCGGGGCGCAGCCCTGCCGGCTGCGTCCCGGCACCCTTGCGCACCGAACCTACGGTCGGGACGTGATCACCGAGCGACACCGCCACCGCTACGAGTTCAACAACCGCTATCGCGAGGTCCTGGAACGGGTCGGGCTGGTGGTGTCGGGCACCTCCAGCGACGACGGCCTGGTGGAGGTGATCGAGCTTCCGGAGCACCCGTGGTTCCTGGCCTGCCAATTCCACCCGGAGTTCACTTCGACGCCGCGCGACGGTCACCCGTTGTTCACGGGCTTCATCCGCGCCGCGCTCACGCGCCGGAGCGTAACGAGCGCGCAGGCCGTGGGCGCATGAGGCTGTGCGGCTTCGAGGCCGGGCTCGAGCATCCGCTGTTCCTGATCGCGGGCCCGTGCGTGATCGAGAGTGAGCAGCTCGCCATGGACACGGCCGGTGCCCTGCACGAGATGACCGCGCGGCTTGGGATCCCGTTCATCTACAAGTCCTCCTTCGACAAGGCGAACCGTTCCTCGCACGCCAGCTTCCGCGGCCCCGGGCTGGAGGCGGGACTGGCGATCCTCGAGGCGGTGCGCGATCGCATCGGCGTTCCGGTGCTCACCGACGTGCACGAGGACACGCCGCTGGAGGAGGTGGCCGCAGTGGTGGACGTGCTGCAGACGCCGGCGTTTCTGTGCCGTCAAACGAACTTCATCCGGAACGTCGTGCGCCAGGGTCGCCCCGTCAACCTCAAGAAGGGCCAGTTCCTCTCGCCCTGGGAGATGCGCAACGTCGTGGAGAAGGCGCGCGACGCGGGCGCGGAGCAGCTCCTCGTCTGCGAGCGCGGCGTGAGTTTCGGCTACCATAACCTGGTCTCGGACATGCGCTCGCTCGCGGTACTGCGCGAGACCGGGTGCCCGGTGGTCTTCGACGCCACCCACTCGGTGCAGTTGCCGGGCGGTCGCGGCACGGTCTCGGGCGGCCAGCGCGAGTTCGTGCCGGTGCTCGCCCGCGCAGCGGTCGCCGCCGGCGTCGCGGGGCTGTTCATGGAGACCCATCCGGATCCGGCGCGGGCCCTGAGCGACGGACCCAATGCTTGGCCGCTGGGTCGCATGGAGGAGCTTCTGGGTACCCTCCAGGCATTGGATAAGACGGTGAAGGCGCGCGGCTTCGCGGAACAAGAACTCGCCCCGTCCTGACGGCAGGGCCTCGCCTGGACGGAGACGGAAGGTCATGTCGGAGATCACGGACATCCGCACCCGGGGGGCCGAAGAGGCGTTCGCGCATATACCATGAAGATATTGACCGGCCTGCTGTTGCTGCTCCTAGTGCCCCTTCAATACCGGCTCTGGGTGGGCGAGGGCAGTTTCGCGGATGTGGTGCGCCTGCGCCGCGCGGTTGTGGTTCAACAGGCCGAGAATCACGAACTCGCGCAGCGCAACGCGGCATTGGGCGCCGAGGTCTCGGACCTCAAGCACGGGCTGGCGGCGGTGGCGGAATTGGCCCGCACGCAACTCGGCATGATCGGCAAGGGCGAGATCTTCTA
>CAZAQG010000146.1:0-2982 GCA_964487445.1 uncultured Chromatiales bacterium | reverse complement strand
CCTCGAAATCCGGGTTGTTCGGCTTCAGGGTGATCCTGAAGTGGCGCCACGCGCCCTCGTCGGATTCGACCTTCTCGCTCTGGTATTTCTTCACCGTATAGCGCTCTCCGGTTTCCGGGTCGGCTCCATCGCGCAGTTGCACCAGCACGGTCTTGCCCTGCCGGGTCCCGGTCACCGGCGCGGAAAACAGGCAGTACGAACGATCGGGGATTTCGGGCTCCATGGATCGTCCGACCACCTGCGCCACGAACATGCCCTTTCTCAGGCGCCGCGACGTGCCGATCTCGACCCAGTCCCAATCTTCCTCCGGGGCACTCTCCTGGGGATCCCCGAACTGGCCGGCCGCCGCTTTCAGCGGCACGAGCGGGACGCAGGATCGATAGCGCTGTTCTTGAGTCGGCCGAACGATCGTCAGCGTGAAGGCGGACGGGCGGGCATCCCCCTCATTCAACGTCGTGAACCACTTCGTGTCGTCCCGGATCGCCTTTCGCAGATCATCGGCGCGAAGATACCCGGCCAGTTTCCTGAAGTGGCGCACCATGGCGCCCTCGTCGTGCAGATCGCTCGCGGCGATCTCGATCACTTCGTAGTCGTTGCTTCGCAGCCAGTTCCGGATCTCGCGATCCCGCTCGGCGGTCCGGTGGTTCCCGTGGAGATGTCCGCTCAGGCCGTCGAGGTAGATGCAGACCCCTTCGTTCTCGTCGTGGAGGCCGGCACGATAGATGATGTCCGGCGTTGTCGTTCCGATGGCACGGTCCAGCCGGATCTGCTCGCCGCGGGTGCCCTCCTCGAAGCCGGCGGCGAGCAGCAGTTGACGCAGGCGGCGCTCCGCCTCATTGACGGGGTACGAGCCGCCGGTGGGCTCCGGGGACGGTTGTTTGGGCGGTATCTCGTGGCTTACCCCGATGCGCGGCCCCCAGTCGTCGAGCCGTTCGAGCGCCTGCTTCCGGTCGAGGTACTTGTGGTAAAAGGCATTGCGGAAGGTTTGCAGGCAGTCGATGCAGGAGGTCTCGCAGGCGGACGGGCAGTTCTCGACGATCTCGCGCGCGACCTTGACGATCTCCTCGAAGCGATTGCAGATCTGGTCCAAGAGCCCCGAGCCGCCCGGCATGGGGTCCCAGAGGATCGCGTCCACCTCTTCGCGCTCGACATGACCGATCACCAGCACCTGGAGGTCGTCGAGGTGCATGTCCAGAACCCGTGTGGCCGCCATGCGGAGCGTCTCGAGGACACTGTAGGCCACCGTGTGGCTCTCGCAGGCAGGCAGCGACAGGACATCGGCCACGACGTCGGCGTAGAACCCCACGGGCGCGATCGGGCGGCCGCAGCGCTCCTCGTGCGACTCGGCAAAGTACTCCCACTGGCGTTCCGAAGAGAACGGGGAGACGCTCTGGCCGCAGACCGTACAGACCGGGTATCCGTAGCGCGCGAAACGCTCGATGGCGGACGACGAGCCGACATTCACCAGCCGCAGGCCGACACCTTTGCGAAGCTGAAGCGCTTGCTCGCCCCAGTGCCAAGCCGTGCCACCGCTGTGCTGATCGCGCTCCAGGCCGTAGACGGCGACGCCCATCTGGAAACGCAGATCTTCCTCGTCCGAGATGCGCGACCGGTGGGCGAGGTCGACGTCGCACACCGCGATCGTGGGCAACACGGTCGCGCCGAGGCCCGACGGGGCCGCGACTGCGCTCGTCTCCTTCACGGCCTGGTGCTCGGTCGACACCTCGAAAACCGGCATCTCGATGCGATCCTCGTCCATGTCACGGTGGAAGCGGCGCGCGACGAAGCAATTGCCGTTGGCATAGATGAGGTTGCCGGGTACGTACTCGCGCAGCGCCACGCTGGGTGCGCGGGGCAGCACGAAGTCCATCGCCCCGGTGCGCCAGAAGGGGATCTCGGCGCTTCCCAGGATCGAGCCGACCTCGAGCCCGTAGCCGGGCAGGAACCCCTCGGCGGCCAGCACCCCGAAGGTGTTGACGTCGTCGTAGCCTTCCGCTTCGCGCCGCGTGCGGCGCGCGGTCCCCTTGAGGCGTTTGAGCAGGCGATCACAGCGTTTGAAGAGCGCGTCATCCGCGGGTTCGAGATCGGCCCGCTTCGCCCGCAACGCGTTCAGACGCTCGATCTGGCTCATCGCCCAGCGCAGCCGCCGCCGCAGCCGTGCGATCACCTCGGCGAGCCCGGAGGTCATGCCCTTCACGTGTGCCCGCAGTACCTCGGGGCTCGTGACTTCGGCATCCGCTTCGGGCCAGCCCTGTCTGAAGACATCCGCGACGGTGCGGGCGAGATCTTCGAAATTGCTTTCGATGAGCCGCTCGAGCGGTGCGAGGTCGAAGGGCGTCTCCCGGACGAGCTTATCCTCGAAGAGGTAGTGCGATACGCGCTGGGGCAGGCAGTCGCGCAAAATACCCTCGATCTGCTCGCGCTCGGCCTTCGCTCGCACTTCGTCACGCACGTACTGGTGCAGGCGGGTGATGAGGGTGGCGTGGACGTGCTTGGCGACCATGAGGTCGTTGCGCAGGTTGAAGGCGGGCGGATCGATGCGGCCCGCCAGCAGCTTCAGCGGATCCGCGAAATAGGCGCGATCGTGTGATACGGGCCGGCAGTAGGCGAGATTCACCGCCATGCGGTGCCGGCGGCCGGCGCGGCCCGCGCGCTGCCAGTAGTTCGCCGGCAACGGCGGCACGTTACGCATCAGGATGGCGTCGAGCTTGCCGATGTCCACGCCCATCTCGAGCGTCGGAGTGCACACGAAGCAATTCACTGCCTCGGACTCGCCCTTGAAGAGGTTTTCGAGGCGCTCGCGCTCGTCGTGCGGGACCATGGCGGTATGTTCCTCGGGCCGGAGCATGGAGTAACCCTGGTCGAGCAGCTGGAGGTCGTAGCTGTCCGGGTCCTCGCGCACGAACTCGAGCTCACCGGTACAGCGCCACGCCGGGCAGCGCTCGTGGGGTGTCCGGCGGGTCGTCCGGCGCCGGCAACTCT
>CAZAQG010000145.1:1934-3362 GCA_964487445.1 uncultured Chromatiales bacterium | reverse complement strand
CATCTGGTAATAGAGGTTGGGCACGATGCCGGTGAGCGCGGGGTCGCCGCCGTTGCCGCCGGAAATGGTTCCGCCGCCCAGCGCCGGCGAAAGTTTGGCGGTCCCGGAGAATTGCGTCGAGGGATCGATGATGTTCACCGCGGCGACCGCTTGGCGATTCGGCAGCAGGGTCATGCCCGCGGGGTTGAAGAAGATCGTGCTCGCGTCCCGTGCACTCGCCGCGGCGCCTGCGAAGGCGTTGCCCATACCGCTGCCGCTCTGCTCGGTGATCGCAAAGCCGGCGCCGTGGGCGTTCGCCGCGGCGCACAGAGCGCCGGCGACCGACAGCGCGCGAATCACCCGGGTGGGTAGCCTGCGCATCTTCATGTCTCCTCCTGTCGTTCCGGTTGTCGTTGTTCCGCGCCCGCGACGGTACCCGTCGGGCGGCCCGGCGTTGCGCCGGGGTGTTTCATGCCCGTCCATTGTAGTGGATCGCACTACGCCGCGCCCGGGCTTTCCCGGCCGATGTGCGCGCGTGGGGAGGAAGGGCGCGCGGCGGCTGCGCGAAATCCCGGCTGCGGCGCCGGCGGTGCATCGGGTGGAGCGGGACGGGCGGATCGGCCGCGGGGGCCGGCCGCGGGGGCGGGGGCGAACTGCGTGGCGCGCGGGCGCTGCGCCCGGGGTCGCCCGCCGCGGCATTACGGATCTCCTACGGGGATGCTAAAGATCCCCGGGGGGTGGCCGATGGACTGGAGGCTTGATCTGTAACTTCATTCTTTCAGAGGAGAAGGGCGATGGAGTTCGATCCCGTGACGATCGTCATTACGATCGCGATTGCCGCCATGCTGTATTGCATGTGGATGGTGGTCTCCTTGAAGAGCCAGATTCCCGGGGGGGTGGTCGGGAGCAAGTGGAACATCGTGATCCTGCTGGTGGCCATGTTTACCGCAGGATACATGGCGCTGCCGTTCTTCAACCGGATTCCGGACGAAATCCTGCGGATGATCGTCTCGTTCGTGTTTCTGGGCGGGGCCATCTACGTGCTCATTACCGTGAGGCTGATCTATGCCATCATCCAGGAACTGACCGAGTAACGCTCGCAGCCAGCGGGGCCGCCGAAAGACATGGACATGGAACTGATCTTCTTCAAGACGGAGAAGGGCAAGGACGAGATCGAGCATCGCACCTGCGGCCTGCCTTTCAAACAGCGGCGCGTCCTGATACTCGTGGACGGCGAGGCCACGGTGGCGGAGTTGCAGGCCAAGAGTGCCGGTGTTCCCGGCCTCGTTGAGGTCCTCGATGATCTCCATCGTCGGGGCCTCGTGCAGGCGGTCGGAAGCGATGCTCCCGCGGCGTCCACCGTCGATCCGGCGGTGCCGGCGACCGACCCTACACCTACACCTACACCTACACCTACACCTACACCTACACCTACACCTACACCTACAC
>CAZAQG010000145.1:0-1834 GCA_964487445.1 uncultured Chromatiales bacterium | reverse complement strand
CCTACACCTACACCTACACCTACACCTACACCTACACCTACACCTACACCTACACCTGCGCCGCGCAACGGCAACCACCGGGAAAGGCTCGTCGGCTTGGCCGGCGAAATCCTGGGACCGAGCGCCACGAAGGTGATCCGCAAGCTGCGCGAGGCCCCCGACTCGCCGGAGGCGCTTGTCGCCTGCCTGGAGTCGTGCCGGAAGATAGTCAAGCTCACCATCGACGAAGGCAAGGCCGAGGAATTGTATCGGCGGGGGCGGGCTCTGCTGCCGTGACGCCCCGCGCCGCGGGATCGGTCGGCCGACCCGGCGGTGTTCGTTGACGTCGAGGCGGATCTTCCGGCGGGAGGTTTCCCCGTCGCAGGTGCCGATGCGTGTGCCGGGTCTGTCCCGGAACCGACGTCGAACACGCCCAGGTGATGCCGGAAGGCTTCGCGCGCTTCAACTGCGCCACCGGCAAGGCAACGTCGTTTCGACCCCGCAGGTCCGCCGCCAACTCAATGTCTACGTGATGGCCGGTCCGCTCAAGTTCCCCCACCCCCGGCCGCTGTCGGGGTCAGAGGCGAGGGCACTGACCACGCCCACAACATCGACGACATCCGGGTGGAGCCCACATGAAAACCAGCATCCTGCGTCGCCTGTTCCTGTCCTTTTTGGCCTTCGGTACCGCGAGCGGCCTGATCTTCGCCGGGATCATCCTCTTCTTCACGCACTGGGTGTCGGGGATAGAGTACTGGTTCGTGCTCGGCTGCCTGTTCGCCGGCGCGGTCGTCGCACTGGCCAATTACGCGCTGCTCAATGTCATCCTGTTGCGCAAGCTGCGGGAACTCTCCGTCGCGGCCAACGCCATCAGCGGCGGTGATGTGCGCCGACGCTGCGAGATCGAGAGCCGCGACCTGATCGGCGAGATCGTCGGGAGCTTCAACCGCATGGGGGAGAACCTGAGTAAGGTGATCGGGCAGATCATGAACTCGACCGCCCAGCTCGCCTCCGCCACGGAGCAGATGTCGGTGGTGATCGAACGCTCCGGTGAAGGCCTCAAGCTCCAGCAGCACGAGACCGATCAGGTCGCCACCGCGATCAACGAGATGTCCGCCACCGCACAGGAGGTGGCGCGCAACACCGCGCAGGCCGCGCAGGCCGCGCAGCAGGCGGACATCGAGACGCGCAACGGCAAGCTGGTCGCCGCCGAGGCGATCACCGCCATCGACACGCTTGCCGGCACGGTCGGCGAGGCCTCGGGGGTCATCCACGAACTGGAGAGCGAGAGCGGCAACATCGGCGTGGTGCTCGACGTCATCCGCGGCATCGCCGAGCAGACCAACCTCCTGGCGTTGAACGCCGCGATCGAGGCGGCGCGGGCCGGCGAGCAGGGGCGCGGCTTCGCGGTCGTCGCCGACGAGGTGCGCACGCTGGCGAGCCGGACCCAGAAGTCGACGCAGGAGATCCAGGAGATGATCGAGCGCCTGCAGGCGGGCGCCGACAACGCGGTTCATGTCATGGATCAGGCCGGCGGCATGGCGAAGTCCGGGCAGGATCAGGTGGAGAAGGCGGCCGAATCGCTGGCGTCCATCGCCGGCGCGGTGGCGACCATCAACGACATGAACACCCAGGTCGCGAGTGCCGCGGAGGAGCAGAGCGCGGTGACCGAGGAAATCCACCGCAACGTGGTGGCGATCAGCCAGGTCGGCACCGAGACGGCGGACGGCGCCCGCCAGAGTGCGACCGCCAGTCAGCAGCTTGCGCGCCTCGCCGCCGAACTCCAGGAGCTGGTTTCGCAGTTCAAGATGTAGTGTGCCGGGCATTTCACTCCACGTCCTCGCCCCGGTGTCGG
>CAZAQG010000144.1:0-3433 GCA_964487445.1 uncultured Chromatiales bacterium | reverse complement strand
AGCACGTCGCTCAGGCCGGGCGCCTGGGGTATACCGAAGTGCTCGTGGGCCTGGGGTTTGCGAATGTCGGCGTCGATGAGCAGCACCCGCTTGCCGTCGTAGGCGAGCGCTGCGGCGAGTTCGTAGGCGACGGTGGACTTGCCGTCACCCGGCGCGGCGGAGGTGATCATCCATAGGTGATCGCGCCCGGCGCGCCGGGAGAGGTAGAGGTTGCTGCGTAGGGTGCGGATCGCCTCGCCGAAGTCCGAGCGCGGATCGGCGGGCCGGAACGATCCGGCCGCGCGTTTTCGCCCATTCCGGAAATGCGGCAGCAGCGCATACCAGTCGAGCGCCGGATAGGCGCGGCGCAGCTCGTCCTCGGAGCGGAAACCGGGGCTGAACAGAGCGCGACCGAGGATCCACGACACCCCCAGGAACAGCCCGAAGAACAACCCCAGGGTGAGGCGTGTGCGCGCCCGGGGCGAGACCGGGCGCGCGGCGGTCTCGGCTTGGTCGAGGATGCGGTTGTTGCTCACCGTGCCCGCCTTGCTGATCGCCGCCTCTTGCTGTTTTTGCAGGAGGAACATGTAGAGTTTGCCCAGAACCTCGCTGGAGCGGGTCAGGGCCACGACCTTGAGTTCGGCCTCGGGCAGTTTCTTGAGTTTCTGTTCGAAGCGGGCGATCAGGCGGTCGAGCGCCGCGACTTGGTGCCCCGCTAGGCGCCGCTGGTTGTGGATGAGGGCACGGATGCTCGCCCGGATACGGGCGATGCGGGCGCGCACCTGGATGACCTGCGGGGCGTGCCGGGTCTCCCGGGGGGCGAGCGCGGCGAGTTCGGTCTGCGCCGCGGCGAGCGACCCGCTCAGCTTGTCGAGGACTTGGTCGTCGACTGCGCTCAGGAGATAGGGATCGATGTTCGGGTGGCGCCCCGCGAGGGAGCGGGCGATCTGGCGCAGATTGTAGAGGCGCAGTTCGGCGGCGCTGCGCTGGGTCTGGTACTCGGCGAGCTGGCCGATCATGGCCTTGGCATCGGCGGAGACGGCGATGACGCCCGAGGTCTTCTTGTAGTCGGCGAGCCGGCGGTCGGCGTGTTCCAGGGCGTCGCGCATCTTGTGCAACTGGCCGCCGAGGTAGTGGTAGGCCGTGCCCGCCTGTTCGGTGGACCAGCGCAGGTTCTGCGCGAGGTAGTTGCGCATCAGGTCCGCGAGGAAGCGTTGCGCGCGGTAGGGGTTGGAGCCTTTGTAGGAGAGCGCGACGATCAATGTAGGCTGACTGGCGCGTCCTCCCCCTGTGGTGGTCGAGACGCCGAACCCGCCGCCTTTGAGCAGTTCGTGATAGAGGCGCACGGCGCGCACCACGCGCAGGCGATACTCGACGCCGGGCGCCGGCACGAATCCCGCATGGGCGGGTTGGAGGAGCAGGCGCAGCCCGGGTCCGGCGGCCGGCTCGCCGAGACGCCCGTCGAGTACGGTGCGGCCCTCGTAGTGCACCTGGTAGGCGCCGGCCGAGGCGAATCGGATCGTAAGCGGCACACCGGCGAGCCCGGGGTCGGTGACCGCGGCGTTGTGCGCCGCGATCGCCTGCGGGCCGGGTGCCCAGGCGCTCAGGCGCTTGCCGTCGAGCAGGCGCCAGCGCCAGTAGCGGATCGACGGCGGGTGGCTGTCCCCGCCGCGCCAAATCTGCACGTTGAGCCCGGAGGCCTCGATCGTGGAGACGACCAGATCGCGGCTCTTGAGGATCTCGACCTGGGTCTCGATGCCGCTGCCGCCGAGCAGCCCGCCGAAGAGCATGCTGACCCCGATGCCCTGCCCCGACTCGGCGCCCAGGCCCGATTTCTTGCTGACGTCGCCCAGGTAGAGCGAGCCGTTGGCTCGGAACACCGGGCGCGCAAGAAGCACGGTCAACGCGGCGAGCACCACGCCCGCGAGCGTTAGGCCGAGGATGAATCGCGCATGGGCACGCAACGCGCCCCACAACAGGCTCAGGTCGATCTCGTCGTCCGCGCCGGGCGGTGTCGGATGGGGGGGCTGAGTCATCCGCCTAGCGCCTCAGGAACTTGATCTGAACGAACGGGTTGAGGACCGCACCGATCGTTTGCAGCGAGGGCAGGAGCTGCTGGAGGGCCTGGTTCCAGGTGCTGATCCATGTCTGCGGCACGAAGACGATGTCGCCGGACTCCAATGGGAACGGTGTGGCGCGGCCCTCGAGGATGCGTGCGGCGTCAACCACGAAGTACTCCCCGCGGGTACCGCTGGAGCGCAGCACGCGCACCGCGCGCAGCTTGGCCACGGTCAGGCTGGCGAGGTCCATGCCGGTGGCCGAGAGCGCCTGCAGCAGTGTGAGCCGACCGTTGACGAAGGCGATCGGGCCGGGTTTGGCCACCGCCCCGAACACGTAGGCACGCATGCTGGCGCTGCTCGGCACGACGATGGTGTCGCCGGACTGCAAGGCGACGTTCTGGTGCAGGTCGCCGTCGAGCAGCAGGCGGCGGAAATCCAGCGGCAGCTTGTGCCCGCCTTGCAGTACGTAGGCACCGCGCAGGTCGGCATCGCGGAACTTGATGCTGCCCCCGAGCGCCAGCGCCTCCAGCAGGTTCAAAGGCCGGTCGGAATACTTTAGGCCGGGCGTGTCGAATTGGCCGAGCAGGTAGTAGCGGATACTACGCGCCTCCTGGACCTGCACCGAGATCGACGGCTCTTTCAGGTAGCGGCTGTAGGCGTGGATGAGCTTCGCGCGCAGCCCCGATACGGTGAGGCCCGCCACGTGGACCACGCCGAGCAGGGGCAGTTGGAGGTTGCCGCCGTTACTGACCACCGCGCCCGGGGGGCCCTGCCCCGCCGCAACGCCGGGCGGGGGCACCGACAGATCGGGGTGCAGGTAGACGCCGATCGCCACCACGTCGCCCGGCCCCAGGCGGTAGGTGATCCCGTGCGGCTTGAGCAGGCTCTGGATCTGCTGCGGCGGCAGGGTCTCGGTCTTCCTGGAAACCACCGCGCTCGCCACGCCGGCACCCGGGGCGCGCGGGCCGTGAGCACAGCCCCCGAGCAGCAGGGCGAGTGTCGCGAGGAACCAGGGTAGTAAGCGGTGAGTCCGCCTGCAACGGCACGCGGCGAGTCCGACAACGGACATCTCGCAGTTCCCTTCGATTTTTCCGCTCGGTACGTTCAACAATCGAATGATTGCGAACCGACGCGGCAGATTACCACACTCAACGCCGATAGATTCAACGAGGTAGCAATGGGGTCAGGCTTGACTTATGGGCATTCGGCCCCAACCGTTCAGCCATGTCCGTAAACCCGCCGAGGCGAGCACCATGGCGGTGTTCATCGTGCTGGAAACGCAAGGCTTGACCCTGACCGATCCGGCTACCTACGTGGGACAGGAACTGTCCAGGCTCAGTGGAGAAAGGGTTGATACCATCAAATACAAATACCCATAAGTCAAGCCTGACCCC
>CAZAQG010000143.1:0-3471 GCA_964487445.1 uncultured Chromatiales bacterium | reverse complement strand
GAGGGCTGTTTTCTTGAGTTTCATGAAATGTACTCCTCCGCAAGAATCTTGCTTGAATGGTCGATCACGAAACCTCGACCGGCAACTCCACGGCGCGGGGTCCACCGCGCGCTTGGTGCTGTCGCAGATGCGATTCCCGTCGAGGCATCCGGGACACTCGAATGCTTTAATTAGCAATCATCGTGCCATTTATTTCGGATGATTGTCGAATCAATTGGTTACCAGAATTCCTCCCGGTCGCACCGCCTGCTGGAGGGGGTTGTGTAAAATTTTCCGACAAGTCCGAACCTCGCAGTGTTCCTGCAATCTACTTGTAATCATATGAAATATAAGAATAATTTCACCCGCGGCGCGGGGAATCGAGACAGATTCCACTAAGCCGCCGGTATCCGGAAATCGCCCCTCTACCCCACGAATCGACCCGAATACTTGCCCTGGCCCATTGATTCGTAACCTGAAAGTTCTTCGTTCCCAGTGTAAAAAAAACCGACGGAATGGGCCTTGCGGGCCGTCACCGCCGGCACAGGCGGATCGAGAGGAACCCCTTGGGGCGATCGGTGTCGGTGGCAGCGGACGGCGCGGCGAGGCGCACGGCCATCCCGAACGCGGGACCCGGCTCCAAGTAGGGCCGCACGTCGATCTCGCACACCCGGAAGCCCGTGCCGCCCGCCAGGCCGTCGTAGTAGGCGGCCGCGCGGTCGCGATCGGCCGCATCCCGCAGCCGTTCGGCCCGGTCCACGAGGTGCACGAGCCCGCCGGTCGGGACCAAGCGGGCGGCGAGGCGGATCACCGTGCGCTGGACGGCGGCGCAGTAGTCGTCCGGATCCCGGATCGGGAGCCGGCGTAGGGATTCCTCGCGGGTGCGCTCCGCGTAGGTGCCGATGAGCCAGCAGGCCATGGCGTCGAAGGCGCCGCCGGCCGCGAGCCAGGCATCGAGCGTCGGGTCGCTGAGGATATCGCCCTCGAGGAGCAGCGCGCCGCGCTCGAGGCGTGCAACGCGCGGGGGGCGGTAGTGCATGCGGTGGCCGGTGGCCGTGGTCTGCACCGCCCCGCGGAGGTCGCAGCGTACCCGGTGCCCCTCCGCGCGCAGCCGCTGCTGCGCCAGGCGCAGGCAGGCCGGATTCTCGTCGATACTGACGACGGCCGGTACGGACTCCAGGAGGGCCGCCGTGCCGGTGCCGTCGCCGGTGCCGATTTCCAGTACGTTGCGGCATCCCGAGAGGAAGCCCGCCATCCACCGGTAGTGGCCGGCGGCGGCGAACGGCCGGGCGTTTCCACGGCTCCACGCGCGCGCGTAGCCGCGGCGGGCGTGCACGAGGACGCGCGCCGCCGGATCGGCGGGTCTACGGCGCTTCATCCGCCCCCCGCGGGGCGCGCGAGGTCGGCGGGTCGGGGTCCCGGCGGGGGTCGGCGGGCGCCGTCTCCGGTGCCTGCGGTCCCAATGCGTGGAGCAGGGGGGCCAGGTGGCGCTCGTAGTGGCGCCAGCGCCCGAGCGAGCCGCGATAGATGGGGTGGCGCACTTGGTCGTAGCTGCTGGTGTTCACTATGCGCTTCGACTCGTAGAAACGCAGGCAGCGCTCGTCCCAGGGGAGGCCGCAGAAATCGACGAGGGCGCGGCTCCCCTCTTCCGGGCGCTCGACGAGGGCCTCGTAGCGCAGCTCGAGCATCGGCGGGTCGAGCACCCGGCGCCAATGGGCCATCAGCCGGCGGTACTGAGAGTAGTAGATCCCGAGGTGTTCGAGGTCGTAGGCATAGGCGTGAACGCCGTTGAATTGTTGAAAATAGCACGATAGGCAGGTGTCCCGCGGGTCGCGCACGCAGTGGATGACGCGGGCGCCCGGGAAGAGGAGCCGGATGAGCCCCAGATGGAAAAAATTGCCCGGCATCTTGTCGGTGATGCGTTGTGCATCGGGCGCCAGGAGGCGCAGGCGCGCGAGGTGGTCGCAGGCGAATTCCCGCAGGCGTTCCGCGTCGAGGTGGGCGAGGCACTCCGGATACGGGCGCTCGGGCCGGACGCTACGCGGCAGCCGCTTGGTCAGGTCGCCGATTTCGCGACGCTCCCCGGCCCCGAACACCGCCGGGTGGCTGGCGAGAATCTGCTCCACCAGGCTGGTGCCCGAGCGCGGCATGCCGACGATGAACACCGGGACCTGCGAGCGCTCGGCGGTGCGCGGCGCCCGCGCGAGGGCGTCCGCGCCGAAGGCGGCGATGATCGCGTCGACCTCCCGGCGCCATCGGTCGGGTTCCACGGGCGCCTGGGAGGCCCGCTTGCAGTCATTGCCACTGCGATAGTGCGGGAACGCGCGGTCGAATTCGCGCCGGCGATCGTAGAGCCGGCCCAGCGCGAAGTGCAGTAAACCCCGCTGCTGGGGCGCAAGGGCCGCCGATCGCAAGAGTCCTTCCAACCAGTCGGCGGCCTCGTCCACGCGGTCGACGTGGTGGGCGAACCGCGCGAAGTTCACGGCGGCGCCCGCGCTCGGGACCTGGGACTCCCGCAGTGGCCGGAGCAGCTCGCAGGCCTCGCGGTAGCGCCGCAGCCGGTCGAGCGCCCCGGCCTTGGTGATATAGCAGGTCTCGGGATCGGCCGGGTCGTTGCGTAGCGTCTCATCGCAGACCTCCAGCGCTTCCTCCGGGCGGCCCTGCAGGATCAGGGCGCGTGCCAGATTATTGCGCGCGCCCGGGCAGTCCGGCCGGATCCGCAAGGCCACCCGGAAGCGACTGATCGCCTCGTCGTAGTACCCGAGGTCCAGCAGCGCCGCGCCGAGGTTGCTATGGGCCTCGGCGAAGTCCGGGTGCCGGTCGAGCACCCGCCGCAGCCCGTCCGCCGCCTCCGCGGGCCGGTCGCATTGCAGCAGGGCGTAACCGAGGTGATTGCCCGCCTCCGCATAGTCCGGGCGCAGGCGCAGGGCCTCCCGGTAGCAGCCGGCGGCGTCTTCGTAGTGCTGCTGGTGCATATAGGCCTGCCCGAGGTTATAGTGCGCATCCGGCCAGTCGGGGCGTAGCGCGACGGCGCGCTGCGCACACTCGACGGCCTCCGGCAGCCGGCCGGCTTCGCCATGCACCGCCCCGAGCAGGAACCACGCCTCCGCGTCGCGCGGCTTGTGCCGGCACAGATCGGCGAGCAGGTCGCCCGCCTTCTCGATGCGCCCGCCCTCCACGGCGAGGCGGGCGCGGCGCTTGAGCTGGTCCGCGTGGCGCTGCCGATCACCCATGACTATTTCCTCTTGGCGCAGCCGCGTCGCCGACCGGGGGCGGGGTGCCCCGGATCCATCCTATCGGAATTCAAGGGGTCAGGGAATTCAAGGGGTCAGAGTACTTGAAATCCCAACTGTGCCGATCTCTTGCGTGGTCGATGGGGATTTCAAGTACTCTGACCCCTTGAATTCTTCGGGCAATCGGTGTCGGCGGGGCGAGCCCCGCCCTACGGGATGAGGGGGCGTGTTTCGCGGTAGGGCGGGGCTCGCCCCGCCG
>CAZAQG010000142.1:0-3506 GCA_964487445.1 uncultured Chromatiales bacterium | reverse complement strand
GTTGCTGCCGTTGCCACTGTTACCACCGTTGCTGCCGTTGGCGGCCGCGTAGGTCTCGTCCAGTTCGATGCGGTTGCGCCCGATGCGCTTGGCGCGGTAGAGCGCATTGTCGGCGCGTTCGATCAGCGCGCTGGGCGTCTCGCCCGGTTGATACAGCGCCAGTCCCGCAGAGAAGGTGGGCAGTTGGCGCACCGCACCGTTGAACTGGTAGCAGGCCTCGCCGGCGCGCTTCTTGACCTTGTTCAGGGCGCGCAGCGCGCCGTTGCGCTCGGTGTTGGGCAGCAGCACCACAAACTCCTCACCGCCGTAGCGGGCCACCAGATCGTGGTGGCGGAACAGGGACAGGACGTTCTTGGCGTAGGTGCGCAGCACCTCGTCGCCCGCCGGGTGGCCATACTTGTCATTGATGTCCTTGAACTTGTCAAGATCCAGCAGGGCCAAGGACAGGGGCGAGCCGTAGCGCTGCACGCGGCTGACCTCTTCCTCGAGCCGGCGCAGGAAGGCACGCCGGTTCGGCAGCCCGGTCAGTTCATCGGTGAGACTGAGCAGGCGCACGCGAGTCAGCTCGTCGTTGAGCTGCTGGCTGCCGGATTCGACGATCTGCAGGTAGTTGTGGGTGTTATCGAGCTTGTCGGCCAGCAAGCGGTGGCCGTGCAGCAGCTTCTCGATCTCGCGGATCAGGGTCTGGCGTAACTGTTCGACCTGCGCGCCCTCGCGGACCTGCTGCAACTCCCCGAGCACCACCTCGAGCAGCACACCGAACTCCGCATTCTGCGCGATCGTCTCCATGATCTGGTGCGCGAGGGTGGTCTGCATGTGTTGGATATCACGGCTTTTCTCGTCCAGGTAGGAGCGGAACGCGGCGTTGACCCGCTGCTCGTCGCCGCCGCTTTCCTCGGCATCCACCGGCGCCTCGACCGCCCCGTCAGGGGAACTCGGCGGCGCCGACGACGGCCGGTCGACGGCCGGGGGCGACCCGGCACGATCGGGCGTACGCGCGATGCCGAGCGACTGGAACAGCGGGTCGAAGGCGGCCTGGAAGGCCTGGGAATCGGGGTGCACCGCCTGGGCGAGGTGCTCGGCCTGGTGGTCGATGAATTCACGCAACGCACCCAACTCGGAGGGCGACAGCGGCGGCTGCAGGCATTTGCGCAGCAGCCGCGTCTCCATCATCGGGGCCGAACCCGGGTCCAAACCACGCGCATAAGCATCCAACAACGAACCGATGAAGCCCGCGTAGAGTTCCTCGACCTCGATGTGCTCGGCCTCGTAGTCGTTGAGCACACGCTCCACTTGGCGGTAAATGAGACTCCCCGCCTGGGATTGCGTGAGCTCCTCGAGCAGACGGAGCACCTTCCTGGAAGAGGTTAGATGAAATGCCTTCGGTTCCGCATCGACCGCCATCAGGCCCTCGCCCACAACCTCCGCTGTCGTTATTCTGAAGCCAAAAGCCAGCCTATTGTTCTTTATTTATTGGACTTCTTGTGCTGTCTCGCTCACTGCATGGCGGCATTGCCCGCTGCCCCGCCCACGCAACGACTGTAACCCGGCCCGACTGAAAGGACAAACCCCGTGTGGCGACGATCGAATCGTCGGCCGGATATGCTCACATCGGGCGCCGAGAGTGGGAACGGACCCCGACCCGCCGGCGCGCATCTTTTCCTTTTCGTTGTCAAGGAGATGGCCGCCGATCAAACAGCCGCACACAATACCGGCGGCAAAAACTTGTCACGAACAGGACTTTTACCTACGTCGGAATCAACATTTACTTACAAGAAGACCCTCGTTCAGCGGACGTTCCGCAGGGCGGGAGTGGCAAATCAGGGGTAAGCGCGCGCCGGAATCCCGGCGCAAAGGGTGGCGAGAGGATCATGCCGCCAGATAGCGTGCGATCCCGTCGAGTGACGAACCCGAGGCCATCAAGGCCTCCAGGATCTCCTCGGCGCGCTCGGGCGCGAAGCCGAGCCGGGCCAGCAGCGCTTCCGGCGGCGGCTCCGGGATTTCATCGCCGATACCGTAGCGGCGCAACAGCCGGTTGGCCACCAGCACCAGATTCGGATAGACGGCATACTCGCCGTCGTAGTCCTCGTTATGGTGCTCGCACACGGTGACCGTAACTTCATCCGGCAGCTTCCAGGAGTGGGTCAACCAAGCACCGATGCTGGGGTGGCCCATGCATAGCACGTCGCGCGCCCGACCCATGCACAACACCCGCTTCTCGATTGCGGTCACCGGAGTCTCGGGGTTCGCCGCGACCAGCCTGTTCAACAGGAAGAATTCGGGCTGGAACAGATGACCCATCAACAGAAATCCGAAATTGTGCAGCAGACCCGCCAAGTAGGCGATACCCGGGCGCGGCCGCAACCCGACCGGCATCGCCTTGGCAAGTGTCTGAACGAGGGCCGCGCAGTAGGTCGAATGACGCCAGAAGGCCCGCATCCCCAGCGGCCCGTCGGGCGGGTTGCGGAACGCACGCCCCGCCGCCAGCCCCAGGGCCATGCTCGCAACCATGTCGAAGCCGAGGACCCGGGCGATCGCATCGCGAATCGACTCGAGCTTGCCGCGATAGCCGAAAAACGGCGAGCCGGCATAGCGCACCACCTGTGCCGAGAGACTCGGATCCAGCTCCACGATCGCGGCCAAGCGCTCGGCCGAGGCCAGCGGATCGGCACGCAACCGGAGGATGCGTTGCGCCACCGCCGGCATCGGCGGCAATTCGTAGAGTTCCTCGATGTGGCGGCGCACTTCGGGGGCGGGCGTGAACGAGGCGACCATCGAATCGAAATCGATGTCTTCGGGAACGCGCAATTCCGATACAAGGCCGCCCGCCGCCCCGGCCTGCAGTCCGCTCGTCGCCTGCGCGCAGCCCGCTACGCGCGCGCCCGCCTGCAACCGCCGAAAGCCGCTGCGGCGGATGTGCACCACCATGTCATGTACCCCGGGTTCGAAGCAGAGGTCTTCGGAATCGTAGACGCTCGGGTCGACAACGGTCTCGATCCCGTAGGCGGCACCCAGCGGCGGTACGGTCCCCGGTTCACAATCCGGGAAGGCGGCCGCCGTCTCATCGGCAGATGCCGGGACCGGCCTGCGGCCCAGCACCCGCTCCACCGCCTGGAAGTCGATCAAGCCGCTCAAGGGTAACACGACCAGGAGCGGGCCGCGCGCATCCTTCAACAGTACGGCACGGATGAAACGCCGCAAAGAAACGCCGCAAGTGCGCGCCGCCTCCTCCAGACTCTCGGTCGCTGTGTGCCTGCGGACTTCGTAGACAACGCCGGTTCGCGCCAGAACCTGCTGAACGGTAGCTGCGATGGACACCGATCTATCCCCCGCCGACGGTCTCACGAATATAGGACGATACCGCCGGTGTCGACCGTGCGTGGCTCACAGAATGCGTGAAAGACGATATACGACAGGGGGTTGCTACAACATCGCAACGCCGTTGGTAGCGGCGGGAATCCCTGAAACTTGAGGCTCCTCAGCAGAACCTGTGGGTGGACTCCGGT
>CAZAQG010000141.1:0-3522 GCA_964487445.1 uncultured Chromatiales bacterium | reverse complement strand
AAAGATATTGCCACCGATCGTGGCAAGGGCGCGGAATGTCCGCGTAAGCTCGACGCGCGCCGGTTTGTATCCGGTCTTGCGGATCACAATCGTGTGGTCCTTGCCGCGCGGGAGCGAAATGGAAGCCGGTGTGGTGTAGTCGGCGCCGCCATCGACGCGGATCATTGCGTCGGACGGGGTGGAGTTGATGGACACCGTCTCCCGGCTGCCCCCGGTAATCGTGGCGCAACCGACCATTGCGAGGACTGCGGACACGGTGGCGCCAAGGCGGAAGGACTTTGCGAGACTAGAACACATTGTGATTATCCTCCGTGGTAAAGGGGGGTAGTCAAGCACTGGAGTCGCGCACTACCCTGCAACGTTGTTTCCTGTATTGTTATCAGTCTTGATTTCTCACACACCACGTGTGTTCTGGCACATAGAGGAACCGACGCGCAACCTGAGTTTAACAGCGCGCCTACCAGGAACCACACGCTCTCGCTTCGCTCTCCACGGCGCGTAGCGATCGACGACCGGCCCTAAAATCCCGAGATGAAATCCGCCGGCGGCGGACTGGATCAGAGATCGCCGAGCGGGCGGACGAAGGTGTATTCGGCGGGCCGGACCACCAGCTCTTCGACGGCCTCGTGCACGTTGCCGCCGAGCAGGCTGAAGGGCAGCGAGACCACGAACACGGCGGTGGTCACCACGGTCCCGATGAGCGAGGCCGGACGTACGAGGATCAGATCGGCCACCATCGATCCGGCGGAGGGCTGATTGCCGCCGAGGCCCGAATACGACTCGGCGGCGGCCGCCACCCCGGGCAGGCCGGCACCGGCCAGGGCCATTGCCAAGACCAATCCGTAGCTCAGAAGCTTCTTTTGAAACAGACGCATAACGGCAAACCTCCGGTATGGGCGGTCAGCAAACGGCCCCAGGCATCGATCCGGCATTTCCTAACCTACTGCACAACCGCGGAGGAAATCGTGGGGCCACCGATATAAACGACGCCTTTCTCCGATACTTTAACCGATCCCGCCCCGAAGGACCGTACGGACCGCCTCGTCGGACCGATCACGCCCGGCGGTCTCAGCGATGCAGGGTCGTCTCGACCTCCACGCCCCGCTCGATCGTCTGGCGCAGGGTGCACTCGGCCGCCGCCCGGGTCGCGGCGTCGACGCGATTCTCGGGCAGTTCCGGCCAACGGATGTCCATGTTCACCGCGTCGATGCGGTAGGGGCGGTCGCGGTAGCGCCAGCGCATGCGGATCTGCAGGTCCGCCACGCCGGTCTCGATCTGGCGGGCATAGCTTGCCAGCACCGCATAGGTACACAGCGCCAGCGACATCACAAACATCTCCATGGCACCGAACCGCAACCCCTCCCCGTCGGCCGTGACGCTCAACTCGTCCTCGTGCAGGTCGCGTGCGGTGAGTTCGGTCTCGCCCAGTAATCGGATCTTCACGCGGTTCGCATCCTGAAATCAGGCGCGGGAGGTCAGATGCCGACCGAGACGATGGCGACCTCGTCGCCGTCGCGCACCTGGGTTCCGGGATCGGCGAACGACTTGTTGACCGTGACCTTGACCGCGTCCGATCGCAGGGCGCCGGCCCAACGCGGGCCGCGCTCGCGCAGCCAGGCGAGCAGGCCGGCGACATCGGCCACCGCCGAGGGCGGATCGACGTCCTCGGAACTGCGGCCGAGCAGGTCGACGAGCTTTGCGAAATAGAGGATCCGAATCATGGTGGTCATGCCCCGCCCCGCGTTGACGCGCGCCCAGAGTGTAGAGCCAAACTCAGGCGCGTTCAAACAGGGCCGTCGATTCCACGTGGGCGGTATGGGGAAACATGTCGAGGACGCCGGCGCCGGTGAGGCGATACCCCATCTTGTGCACCAGAACCGCGGCGTCGCGTGCCAGCGTCGCGGGATGGCAGGAGACGTAGACGAGGTACGGCACTCCGAGCCGCCCGATGAGCGGCAGGACTTCGCGCGCCCCGCTCCGGGGCGGGTCGAGTAGCACGCGATCATAGTCGGCGGCGAGCCACGCCGCCCGCGGATCGGGCGCCGTCAGGTCCGCGACGTGGAAACGGGCATGGTCGAGCCCGTTGGCGCGCGCGTTCGCACGCGCCCTCTCCACCAGGCCGGGCAGTCCCTCGACGCCCGTCACTTCGCCGGCGCGCCGCGCCGCCGCGAGGGTGAAGTTGCCGAGACCGCAGAACAGGTCCAGTACCCGCTCGTTCCCGGAGAGCGCAAGCAGTTCCAGCACCCGGGCCACTAGGCGGCGGTTCATCGCGGCGTTCACCTGGATGAAGTCGGTGGGCGCGAAGGCGATCTCCACGTCCTGCTCCGGCAGGCGGTAGTGCAGCCGCGGCGAGCCCTCGTCCAGGGGCCGCACCGTGTCCACACCGCCGGGCTGGACGAAAATACGCAGCCCGTGCTCGGCTCCAAAGGCCAGGAGCCGCGCACGATCCCCCTCGCCCGGGGGCGAGAGATGGCGAAAGACCAGCGCCGTCTCCGCGTCTCCGGCCGCGAATTCGATCTCGGGAATCCGCCGAGCGATCTCCAGCGAGGCGATCAGGGCCGCCAATTCCGGGAGTCGCGCACCGATCCCGCGCGCGAGCACCTCGCAACCGGCAAGGTCCGCCACCTTCGCGCTGTGTCGCTCGCGGAAGCCGACCAGCACGCGGGCCTTGCCGGCGACATGGCGCACGCCGATCCGCGCCTTGTGCCGGTACCCCCACTCCGGGCCGCGCAGCGGCTCGAATACTTCGGCGGGTTCCACCTTACCCGTGCGCCGCAGGTTCTCCAGCAGGTGGTCCTGCTTGTGCCGCAGCTGCGCCTGCGGGCTCAGGTGTTGCAGGTTGCAGCCTCCACAGAAGCCGAAATGCGGGCAACGCGGCGCGACGCGCTCGGGGCCGGCGCGGATGACCTCGAGGATCCGGGCTTCGTCGAAGTTGCGGTGCCGGGTGCAATAGACGAAACGCACCGTCTCGCCGGGCAGCGCACCGTCGACGAATACCGTCTTGCCGTCGACGCGGGCCACGCCGCGCCCGTCGCCGGCGAGGCGCCCGATTTCGGCGACCACCGGTTCCGGGGCGATCCGCCGGTGGCGCGCACGGCTCGCGCCCGGCGCTCCCCCGCCCGAGGCGCGTCCGGGGCCGGTCCCGTTCATTCCGTCACCGATGCGCCGTGCCAGTGTTCCAGGAACTCCCGCAGGTGCGCGCGCCCGTCCTGCTCCAGGGTCCGGCGCACCAAGTCGCACTCGCGCGTGTACTCCTGCGCGGTGAACCGCCCGCGCATCTGCTCGAAGCGCAGGTAGATCAGGTAAGTGTTGAGCACGTCGGTCTCGCAGTAGTCGCGGATGGCCCCCAACTCGCCGTTCAGGAAACATTCCCAGACACGCGACCCGTCCATGCCCATCTTGCCGGGCAGCCCGAGCAGCGTGGCGATCTCGTCGAGAGGTGCGACGGCACGCGACTGGTAGCCGGCCAGCACGTCCATCAGATCGGTGTGACGCTCGTGGAACCGGTTGAGGTAGTTGTTG
>CAZAQG010000140.1:1400-3609 GCA_964487445.1 uncultured Chromatiales bacterium | reverse complement strand
CCCATGACATCGCCTCCACCCGCACCCCACACGCCGAACAGGCCACCCTGCGCAGAGCGTACATCAGAAACACCGGGTCGCTCCCCTGGAACCACTTTCAGAGCTTCCCGTTCCTCCGCTTCTCGACCAAAATCACGGCACATTCGTCCACGAATTCTGCCGAGGAGCCAAACTTGAATGCCCGTGCACTGCACCGGCCCGATTCCGGGCATCGAATCGCGACCCGGCGCGGCCGCGCCGGGGGCTCGGGCGCTCGCCTTGCAATAGCATGGCATTTCCCGGACCATCCGCCGGACATCGGCTGGCGAGGAAACGGGACATGTCCGAGACCAAGATCCTCCTCGAGGAATCCGCAATCCCCACCCATTGGTACAATGTCGTCGCCGACCTGCCGAATCCACCGGCCCCCTCGCTCGGGCCGGACGGCAAGCCGGTACCGCCGGAGGCGCTCGGCGCGCTCTTTCCGCCCGCGCTGATCGAGCAGGAGATCAGCACCGAGCGCTGGATCCCGATTCCCGAGCCGATCCGCGAAATCTACCGGGCATGGCGCCCGAGCCCCCTCTACCGCGCGCGGCGCCTAGAGGCGGCGCTCGCCACCCCGGCGCGCATCTACTACAAATACGAAGGGGTAAGCCCGGCCGGCTCGCACAAACCCAACACGGCGGTCGCGCAGGCTTGGTACAACCGCGAGGCGGGCATCACGCGCCTGAGCACCGAGACCGGCGCCGGCCAGTGGGGTTCGGCGCTGGCGCTCGCCGGACAGCTCCTCGGCCTGCACGTGCGCGTCTACATGGTCAAGGTGAGCTATGAGCAGAAGCCGTATCGGCGCTCGATGATCCGGACCTGGGGCGGGGAGGTGTTGGCGAGCCCGACGGATCGCACCGAGTCCGGACGCAAGGTGCTCGCGGCCGACCCGGACTCGCCCGGCTCGCTGGGCATCGCCATCTCCGAGGCGGTGGAGGAAGCGGCCTCGCGCGCGGACACCAACTATTCGCTCGGCTCGGTGCTCAACCACGTCCTGCTGCACCAGACAGTCATCGGCCTCGAGGCGCGCGAGCAAATGGCCCTCGCCGGCGACTACCCGGACATGGTGTTCGCCCCGTGCGGCGGCGGCTCCAATTTCGGCGGCATCGCCTTTCCGTTTTTCGCCGACAAGGCCGCCGGACGCGATGTCCGGCTGGTGGCGGTGGAGCCGACTTCCTGTCCCACGCTGACCCGCGGCGTCTATACGTACGACTTCGGCGACACCGCCGGGCTCACCCCGCTGATGCGCATGTACACCCTGGGTCACGACTTCGTGCCGCCCGGCATCCACGCGGGCGGGCTGCGCTACCACGGCGCCTCGCCCCTGGTTTGCCAACTCCACCACGAAGGCTTGGTCGACGCGGTGGCGGTACCGCAGGTGGCGACCTTCGAGGCGGGCGTGCTGTTCGCTCGCACCGAGGGGATCATTGCGGCCCCGGAGGCCTCGCATGCCATTCGCGCCGTGATCGACGAGGCGTTGCGCTGCAAGGAGAGCGGCGAGCCCAAGACCCTGCTGTTCAATCTCTCCGGTCACGGCCATTTCGACATGGCCGCCTACGACAAGTATTTCAACGGTGAACTCGAGGACTACGAATACCCGGAGGAGGCGATCCGCGCCGCCTTGACACACCTGCCGAAGGTGGGAACGGCGTAGTTTGCAGCTCGGGGCGGGGGCGTAGTACGCTTGGGCGAGGGCGCGCGGCAATTTACAGCACCGCGCGCCATGATCCCACCCCGCGAAGCGAGGATCCGTCCGTGGCCACCGTCGCCGTCACCAAAGACAACTTTGAAGAACTCATCGACCACAACGACGTGGTCGTACTCGACTTCTGGGCGCCCTGGTGCGGCCCGTGCCGATCCTTCGCACCGATCTTCGAGGCCGCCTCCGAGCAACACCCGGACGTGGTGTTCGGAAAGGTCAACGCGGACGAGGAACGGGAATTGGCGGGTACGTTCCAGATCCGCTCGATCCCGACTCTGACCCTGTTCCGCCAGAAGATCATCCTGTTCTCGCAGCCCGGGATGCTGCCCGCCGCGGACCTTCAGGACGTGCTGGAAAAGGCCAAGGCCCTGGACATGGAAGAGGTGCGCCGCGAGGTCGCCGCGCAGAATGCGCAGAAGCCGGACGCCCCGGACGCCCCGGACGCCCCGGACGCCCCGGACGCCCCGGACGCCCCGGACGCCC
>CAZAQG010000140.1:0-1173 GCA_964487445.1 uncultured Chromatiales bacterium | reverse complement strand
CCGGACGCCCCGGACGCCCCGGACGCCCCGGACGCCACCCCGCCGGCGGAGTGAGACACACCGGCGGCGGGGTGGATCGGCCGCCGGTCGTTTTCCCCGTACGCCGCGTGTATTGCGCCCCGGAACACCGGTCGGGTCGTCGTCATCGACCCATCAGGGACACGGCGGGGGCGGCTTTCCGTCGCGACGAAACCGCAGGTAGTCCTCCAGGATCCTCGCGTGATCGAAGGCAAGCGGCGGGAGTGCCGTCGCGTCGAACACCCCCAGCCCCTTGGCGTCGTCGCCGGCATGCGGCTCGCCCTCGGCCTCGGCCACATAGACGGCGCTGACGGTATGACCGCGCGGATCGCGCGCAGGGTCCGAATAACAGCCCAGCAACGCCGTGAGCCGGATCCGCAGGCCGGTCTCTTCCCACGCCTCGCGCACCGCAGCCTGTTCCAATCGCTCCCCGACATCCACGAATCCGCCCGGCAACGCCCAGCCGGGCGGCGGATTGCGACGCTCGATGAGGACGATGGGCCTCCCGGGACGGTCGGCCAGTTCGATGATCGTGTCGGCGGCGATCAGCGGCGTGACGGGTGCGGGCATCGGCTGGTCAACGATCGTCGGGTCGCCGCGAGGACGGTTGCGCGATCGGGCGCGGCTACCGGCCGCGCCCGATGACCCGGAACAGGCGGCGGCGTTGACGCTTGTCGGGACGGGGGGCGGGCGCCGTCACACCGCCCTGGGCACGGCGCTCGGCGGCAACCCGTTCGCGGGCCGCGCGACTCTCGGCGGTCTCCTCGTAGAGTTGCGCGGCCGCGGCGGCCGGCACCCGACGCTTGGTCAGTCCACGCACCACGACCACGTGCTCGTAAGGACCGCGGCGGATGCTCAGGGAATCGCCCGGGTGCAGATCGCGCGAGGATTTGATGCGCGCACCGTTGACCTGTACCTTGCCGCCGGAGACGGCCTGCGCGGCCAACGCTCGCGTCTTGAAGAACCGTGCGGCCCACAACCACTTGTCGATGCGTACGCGATCCGCCGCCGGGGCACCGCCTGCCGGCTCGGTTTCCGGTGATGCCGGTTCCGAATCCACAGCCACCCTCCCCGTCGCCGACCTGAATGACCGATACTCGCGCAATGTTAGTGTAACATGCGCGAGCGCCGGCCGCCCCCGGGAGATTTTCCGTG
>CAZAQG010000139.1:0-3721 GCA_964487445.1 uncultured Chromatiales bacterium | reverse complement strand
AGCAGTCGATACAGCGGGTGGTCGGCTTCGATGTCGAGGCCGTGGAGGTAGACGACGCAATGCGCGCCGACCAGGCGCGCGGCAAGCCAGGCAAAGGGCGCGGTCAGCCCGCTGCCGGCAAACACGAGACCGGGGCGCAGCTGCAACGCCCGCCCGATCGTCGCCCATTGGGCGCGGGCCAGAAACCACCACAGCGGTCGGACGGGTATGCCGGTGGCGGTGACCTTTGGTGGGACCTGTCGGTCGCACCCCGCCGGGCCGATGACGTGGACGCGGTAGTCCGCGCGTAGCGCGTCCACGATGTGCCCAACGAGCCGCTCCATACCGCCGATGAGCGGCGGGAGGTTGCGGGTGATGACGAGGGCGGCCGAAGTTCTCAATCGCTACGCGCGTTCTCGTGCCGGTCCCCATCCGGGGCGGCGGCGCGGGAATCGGGCGGACTCGATCCCGCGCGCTGGAGGTAGACCAAGCTGGTGATCTGCTCGGATACCAGGCCGATCAGAAAGATCAGGACGGAGGTGATCAGCAGCAGGGCGCTCATGTTGGTAAAGGTCCCGTAGTGGAAGAAGGTATAGGTGTAGCGGCCGAGCCCGAGCAGGAAGAAGAGGACGCTGATGGGTAGGAACAGCTTCAGCGGCGAGTACAGGGTGCCCACCCGGAAGATGATTACAGAGAAACGCAGGCTGTCTTTGAGCGGACGGATGTGGCTGCGTCCCAGGCGTGCATGCGCGCGGATCGGCACGAACGCCAGCGGATAACCCGCGCGGCAGAACGACATCGTGATGGTGGTCGGGTACGAGAACCCGTTCGGGAGCAGGAACAGGAACTCGCGGAACTTCGCGGCGCGCACCGCCCGGAAGCCCGAGGTGAGATCGGCGATCCGGTGCCCGACCATCCAGCTCGCGAGGCGGTTGTAGAAGCGGTTGCCGATCCCGCGCAGGAGGCTCGCCTGTGATCGGCCGTCGCGCGCGCCGACCACCATGTCGTAGCCCTGGCGCAGCGTATCGAGCAGCCGCGCGACGTCGTCCGGGTCGTGCTGGCCGTCGGCGTCCAGGAACACCAGCACCTCGCCGGTCGCGTTGCGCGCGCCGGTCTTGACGGCCGCGCCGTTTCCCTGCCCGTACGGGTGGGAGACTACCTTCGCGCCGTGGCCCAGCGCGGTTTCGCGCGTGGCATCGGTGGAGCCGTCGTCCACCACCAGGAGTTCGGCGTCCGGGTGGCGCTCACGCAACGCCGGCAGGAGCCGGCCCAGGCCCGCCGCCTCGTTGCGCGCGGGGATGACGATACTCAGGCTGTGCTCCATCCGTTACGCTGTCCCGTCGTCGCTGCGGTCATTCTATGGGCTTCCGGTCGGGGGGGCAATCCGCTTCCGGCCGGTCTCCGTGCGGCGCGCGCGTTCGACGTCGCGCGCCACCGGCGCGATCACGTCGGTCAGCGTGCCGAAGCGATTCAGTGCGCGCAGCGCGGCGAGGTCGCGGGAGGCCGCCGGTACCTTGCCCATCACCAGCAGGAGGTTGATCAGGTTGATACGGTATTGGGCTACGTGCGGCATGACCGCGACGGCGCGCCGGAACGCCCGCTCGCCGGCGGGGAAGTCGTCCCGCACGTTGAGTTCGTACTGCCCGTAGATGGTGAGCAGGTTCGCCTCGCGCCCCGGCATGCGGGCGAGGTTGGGGCCGTGGAATGCCGCCTGGAATATCCGTCGGGCGCCCGCCGGGGCGAGGCGGCAATCGGATTGCAGGCAATTCACCAGGCTCTTCAGTGCACCCACGTCCGAAGGGGTGAGCGGGGTCCTCGCGAGCTTGTGCGCGGCGCTCACGACCCACGCCTCGCGTAGCGGGCGATGCAGCTTGCCGCTCAGGAGGATCAGGGCCGTCTCCGCAGTGATCGACGGGCCGAGCCGTGCGGCGCGCTTCAGCGCGGCGAACGCCGGCGCCGGATCGGTGATCTGCCCTCGCAGGGCCGCGTTGGCATAGATACGCCCGAGCATGTAGGCGTCAGTGGCGGAGCGCGGGTGGTGGCGCACGGCGTAGAGGGCCTGATCGACCGGATTGCGCCACTGCCAGGCGCGGGTCAGGGTGGTGGCGAAGAGCAGCGCCAGGAAGGCCGCCACCGCGCCCCGGAGGAAGACCCGCAGATCGGTGCGCGCGGCCAGGCGGAAGACGGCGTACAGCAACGCCAGCAGGATCCCGTAGTCGGCGAGGTAGTTGCGCTGTTCCTGCGCGATCAGCAGCGGGAAGACCGTGGATTCCATCAACTGGCCGGTGAAGAACCACAGGATCCCGAACCCGATCAGCGGCGCGCGGCGTAGCGCCGCGAACCCGGCGCCGAGCAGCGCGATCACACCGAACAGGGCGGGCAGGGTGGTGGCGGGCTGGAACAGCCCGCGGGAGATGGTGAAGTCGTCGTGATAGAGCCCCAGGCTGTGGATGCTCGGCGCGACGATCATGCGCAGGTACCAGAGGAGCACCCGCGGCTCCGTCAACAGGCGTTCACCGAAGGTGAAGTCGCGTCCGGCATAGCCGGCGGTCACGAAGTCGGGGTGGAGCAGCAGCCAGGCGGTCACACCGGTCAGCGCCATGGCGCTGCCGCCGATCGCCGTTCGGATCAGCATCCGGTTGCCGGTGCCGTCGGCATCGCGGAAGCGGAACACCGCCGCTTCGAGAACCAGCAGATAGACCGGCAGCAGCAGGCCGGTCTCTTTGCTGAGCGCCGCGGGCACGGTGCATGCGAGCGCGGCCACCAGTCCCGGCCCTAGTCGCCCGCGGCCGTCGAGTGCGCGCAGCCGCGCGCGCGCGTACAGGCACAGGCCGAGCAGCGTGAACAGCGCGGCGAGGCTCGCCATGCGCTGCACCACGTAGAGCACCGGCGTGAGGTTCAGCGGGTGCAGCAGCCACGCGGCGGTGACCGCCAGCGCCAGCCAACGGGCGCCGGCATCGGTGAGATCGTCCGGGCGATATCTTCGGTAGCCGCGCAGGACCAGCGTGGTGAGCCAGAAGATCAGCAGGCCGTTGAGCAGGTGGACGACGAGGTTGGTGGCCTTGAAGGCATAGGGGGCGATCCCGAAGAAATAATAATCCAGTGCGAAGGAGGCCATGCTGATCGGGCGCATGAGCGGGCCCGCGTGGGAGGAGAACGCCGCCGAGAGCAGCGCCTCAGGCGCGAGCGTATGGATATGCAGCCGGGTGTTATCGACGATATTGGGCAGATCGTCGTACAGGTAGCCGCCGGAGAGCCCCGGCCAGTAGGCCGTCGCGGTCAGTGCCAGCAGCGCGAACAGGATCAGCGCGTCGATCCGCCGTTCCCTGGGAGAGGTCATGCGCCGGGCTCCGTTCGCGCGGTCAGTCGCGGCAGTTGGCGGGGAGGTAGCGGTTCGGCAGGGTGCTCCCGGCGGCGCCGCAGGTCCAGTGGATGCCGCCGATCGTGGTGGTCGGGGCCAGGACCAGCGCGGTGCCGGTCGCGCTACCGCCCAGCGTCCGGTAGCCGATGGTGATGAGCCCGCCGGTGACCGTCACCGCGCGCGTGTACGTGCCGCTGATACTGGCCGGCGCGGGCAGATAGAAGCTCCCGTTGCCGCCCGCCGGGATCGCCCCGTTGGCGAGGAACTGCTCGTCGACCGCGACTTTGATCGGGGCGATCAGGGTCAGGCCCTCGGCGACCTTGGCGCGGATGGTGTAGTCCTGGTAGGCGGGGATGGCGATGGCCGCCAGGATGCCGATGA
>CAZAQG010000138.1:0-3832 GCA_964487445.1 uncultured Chromatiales bacterium | reverse complement strand
CCGCCCGTTAGGGGCCCGGCACCGAAGCGCTTTGGTGCTACACTGGCGATCGCGGCGACACGCCGGGCGGGGGGCCGGATAGGGGCGGCACCGCGCAATCCGGGTCCTTCGTGAGCCGCCGACTGACGCCGGCTGCGCCGGGCACGGGGGGGCGACGGGCGATCCGGCCGATGGAAAATATCGGGACTATCAGCTACTCCGCCGGCGGGCTGTTTTTTTTCGTCCTGACCCTGGTGCTGGTAACCGGCTGGCGCGGCCGCCTGCAAGGCGCGCTCCTGGTCGCCGCCGCCGCGGCCACCACCCTGTGGGCGGCGGGGCTCGCCTGGCACGGCACCTCCGGCACCGCACCCGACGCCGTGTCGGAGGTGCTGGAGAACCTGCGCTACCTCGCCTGGTACGCATTTCTGCTCGGAATCCTGCGCCAAGCCGGTACGCGCACCCGCGCCGGTGCGGGTCAACTGCGGGCCGGCGCCGGCGGCCTGTACACGGTGCTGGGGCTGCTCACCGTCCTGGCCGTACTGCCCGCACAATCCCTGCGCCCCGCCTTGATCACCACGATCACGCTCGGCGGCGATCTGCTCCTCGCCATCGGCGGGCTGTGGCTCGTCGAACTGTTGTTCCGCAACACGCGCCCCGAGCACCGCTGGGCGATCAAATATCTCTGCCTCGGCCTCGGACTGATGTTCGCCTACGACTTCTATCTCTATTCCGACGCCCTCCTCTTCCGGCGCATCGATCTCCAACTCTGGAACGCACGAGGCGCCGTCGACGCCCTGGTCGTACCGCTGATCGCCGTATCCGCCGCGCGCAACCCGCAGTGGTCGCTGGATGTATTCGTCTCGCGAGGGGTGGTCTATCACGGGGCCACCCTGGTCGGCACCGGAGGCTACCTCCTCGTCATGGCCGCCGCCGGCTACTACATCCGGGTATTCGGCGGCGAATGGGGCCCGCTACTGCACACCGTATTCCTGTTCGGGGCCGGCGCCGTCCTGTTGGCACTGCTGTTCTCGGGCCAGGCCCGGGCGCGCGTCAAGGTGTTCCTGAACAAACACTTCTTCAATTACCGCTACGACTACCGCGAGGAATGGCTGCGCTTCACCAAAACCCTGTCCGCCTGCAAGGCCACCGCACAGCCGCGCGAGTGCGTGATCGGGGCCATTGCGGCGATCGTCGAGAGTCCGGCGGGGATTCTCTGGACCCGCCGTCCCTCGGGATCCATGGCCCCGGTCGCGGGATGGAACGCGGCGGTACCGGAAGGTGCCGTGGAACCCACGGACGGTCCGTTCGTGCGTTTCCTGGACGAACGCGGCTGGGTCCTGCATCTCGACGAATACCGATCCAACCCCGAGTTGTATCGCGGCCTCGCCCTGCCCACATGGCTCACCGAACTGCCCCGAGCCTGGGTGGTCGTCCCGCTGATCGACCGCAACGAACTGTTCGGTTTCGTGGTCCTCACCCGACCGCGCGCGAATATCGCATTCAACTGGGAAGTGCGCGATCTGCTGAAGACTGCCGGCTGCCAGGCGGCGAGCCACCTCGCCCAGTTCGACACCCTGCAGTCGCTGGCCGAGGCGCGCCAGTTCGAGGGTTTCAACCGCCTCTCGGCATTGATCCTCCACGACCTCAAGAACCTGATCGCCCAGCAGTCGCTGGTGGTCGACAGCGCCGCGCGCCACAAACACAACCCCGCGTTCATCGACGATGCGGTCCGCATCATGAGCCACTCGGTCGACAAGATGAACCGCTTGATGGCCTTGCTGCGCAAGGGTCTCGCCGACGCGACCAAGGCGCCCATCGACCTCGCCGCGCTCACCACGGATGCGGTGACGAACCGCGCGCGCAGCACACCGGTCCCGGCGCTGGAGGGTGCGGACACTACGATGCCGGTCCTGGCCAACCGCGACCGGTTGCTCAGCGCCGTGGAGAACCTGATCCAGAACGCCCAGGAAGCCACCGGCAAGGACGGGCACGTGCGCGTCGTGCTCACACGCGAGGGCGGACGCGCCGTGCTTCTGGTCGAGGATGACGGCTGTGGAATGGACACCGCGTTCGTGCGCGAGCGCCTGTTCCGACCTTTCGACAGCACCAAGGGGGATACCGGCATGGGCATCGGCGCCTACGAGACCCGTGAATACATCCATGAACTGGGCGGGGATCTGACCGTGACGAGCACGAGCGGGCGCGGGACGCGTTTTCGCATCGAACTGCCCCGTCTCGCCGGGGTGCCGGCCGAAACGCCGCACGCCGACGCCGTGCAGGAAGGCCTGCAGTGAACGCGGGGAAACGCACCCTGCTGGTCGTCGAGGACGACCCCGGGCTGCAGAGCGCCCTGCGCTGGGCCTTCGACGGATTCGAGGTGGTCACCGCCGAAGACCGCGAGGGAGCGATCCGGCAGTTGCGCCGCCACCATCCCGAAGTGGTCACCCTCGATCTCGGCCTGCCACCCGACCCCGGGGGCGCGAGCGAGGGCCTCGCGACCCTCGAAGAGATCCTCGCCCTCGCACCCCAGACCAAGGTGATCGTAGTCACCGGCAACGACGACCGCGACAACGCGGTCCGCGCCGTGGAACTCGGGGCGTGGCTCTTCTGCCAAAAGCCGGTCGATGCGCAGCTGCTCGTCTTCATCGTCGAGCGCGCCTACCGCCTCTACGGGCTGGAGCGCGAATCCCAAGCGCGCCGCGAAAGCGCACCCGACACCCCGCTCGCCGGGATCATCGCCACCAGCCCCGAGATGTTGGAGGTCTGCGCCACCATCGAGAAAGTCGCACCGGCCAATGTCACTACCTTGCTCACCGGAGCAAGCGGCACGGGCAAGGAACTGCTGGCGCGCGCCCTGCACGCCCTGAGCCCGCGCGCCGGCAAGCGCTTCGCCGCCATCAACTGCGCGGCGATCCCCGACACCCTGCTCGAGAGCGAACTGTTCGGCTACGAAAAGGGGGCGTTCACGGGTGCCAACGCGCGCCGCGTGGGCCACATCGAGAACGCCCACGGCGGCACGCTGTTCCTCGACGAAATCGGCGACCTGCCGATGCCGCTGCAGGCCAAGCTCCTGCGCTTCCTGCAGGAGCGCGTCATCGTCCGTGTCGGCGGACGCGAGGAGATCCCCGTCGACGTGCGCGTAGTCTGCGCCACCCACCGCGACCTGGAGGCCCTCCTGCGCACGGGGACCTTTCGTGAAGACCTCTACTACCGCGTCAGCGAGGTGACCATCCGCATCCCGACCCTGCACGAGCGCCGCGGAGAAGCGGTGGTCCTCGCCCGGCACTTCCTCGACCGCCGCGCCCGCGAACACGGCCGCAACGGGCTCGCCTTCACCGACGACGCGGTGCGCGCGATCGAATCCCACGCCTGGCCCGGCAATGTCCGCGAACTGGAGAACCGCATCAACCGGGCCGTCATCCTCGCCGAAGGCCGGCAGATCACCGCCCGCGAACTGGAACTCGAGCCCGGCGACGCCGAGCCCATGCCCTTCAGCCTGCGCCAAGTACGCGAAAATGCGGAGCGCCAAGCCATGCTGCGCGCCCTGCGCTACACCGACGGCAACGTCTCCCAGGCCGCCGAACTGCTCGGCATCACCCGCCCCACCTTCTACGCCCTCGCCAACAAGTACCGCCTCGACATCGGGCGCGGCGGATAGCCATGGGGTCAGGCTTGACTTATGGGTATTTGGTAGAGATTCCTCTCAAGGCCATCAAGCCGTTCTTCGATCCCGAGCCCCCAAGTTTTCCACTGATGCAATCGGCCGGTGGCTTGACTGAACCCGGGTCGTTCTCACCCCAGGTGCATAACCAGATCAGCCAAGGCCAAACCTTCCGTTTCCAGAACAAATACC
>CAZAQG010000137.1:0-3858 GCA_964487445.1 uncultured Chromatiales bacterium | reverse complement strand
GAAAGCCGCGCGTGTAGCCCTCACCGAACACCCTCGAGGTACGCCTCGAATCCCGGCCCGAGTTCCGGGTGCTTGCGCGCGTACTCCACGGTCGCCTGGAGATAGCCGAGCTTGCTGCCGCAGTCATAACGCCGGCCCCGGAACCGGTAGGCGAGCACCGGCTCGGACTCGAGCAGGCGGGCGATGGCGTCGGTGAGCTGGATTTCACCGCCGGCACCGCGCGGCGTCGATTCCAACAACTCGAAGATCCGCGGCGTCAGGATGTAGCGCCCCACCACCGCGAGCCGCGATGGGGCCTCCCGCGGATCGGGTTTCTCCACGATGCTGCGCAACCGTCCGAGGCGCTCGCCCTCCTCCTCGGCGTCGACGATTCCGTACTTGTCGGTGTCCGCGGCCGGCACCTCTTCGACGCCCAGCACGCTGCAACCCCGTTCGGTGTACAGGCGCGACATCTGCGCCAAGCAGGGGTCGGAGTCGGCGTCGATGAGGTCGTCTGCGAGAATCACCGCGAAGGGATCGTTGCCCACCACCGGGCGCGCGCACAATACCGCGTGCCCCAGACCGAGCGCCTCGGGCTGGCGCACATAGACACAGGACACCCCCTTCGGAACCACGCCTTGCACGATATCGAGTAGTTCGTGCTTGCCGCGCCTTTCGAGTTCCGACTCCAACTCGTAATTCTTGTCGAAGTGGTCCTCGATCGCCCGCTTGCTGCTGCTGGTGACGAAGATCAACTCGCGCACTCCGGATGCGATCGCCTCCTCGGCCGCGTACTGGATCAGCGGCTTGTCGACGATGGGCAGCATTTCCTTCGGGGTCGCCTTGGTCACCGGAAGGAACCGCGTGCCCATCCCGGCCACCGGGAACACCGCCTTGGTGATCACGCCCGCGCTCATCGCGGCACCCGGTTCAGCCGGATGACGTTGTCCGGCGCCCGCCCGGGCGTACTGAATTCCGGGACCAGCGATTGCAGTAAGGCCATCAGGCGCGGCTCGTCGTACTCGGCACAGGCCGCCGCCAGGGCATCCATCCCCGTCGATAACTGCGACCATTCAGCGCGTCGGGCACGAGCCAGCAGGATCTGCTCGTGGGCGGTCGGCATCAGGTTCTCCTCGTCGTGAAACAGTTCCTCGTAGAGCTTTTCGCCGGGCCGCAGCCCGGTGTACGTGATCGCGATCTCCTCGTGCGGCTCCCGCCCGCTCAGGCGGATCATCTGCTCGGCGAGATGCCGGATCAGGATCGGCTCGCCCATGTTCAGCACATAGATCCCACCACCCCGCCCCATCACCGCCGCCTGCAGGATGAGCTGGCAGGCCTCGGGAATGGTCATGAAATAACGCGTGACCTCCGGATGGGTGACCGTCACCGGACCGCCGGCCTCGATCTGCCTGCGAAACAGCGGAACCACGCTCCCGGCCGAGCCCAGCACATTTCCAAAACGTACCGTGATGAAGCGTGTCGTGGACTGCCGGGCGAGCCCCTGGCAGATCATCTCCGCCGTGCGCTTGGTCGCCCCCATCACGTTGGCCGGATTCACGGCCTTGTCCGTGGAGATGAGCACGAACCCCGAGCAGCCGTACTTGTGGGCGGCGAGGGCCATCACGCGCGTGCCGAGCACGTTGTTACGTACCGCCTCGCGCGCCTGCCCTTCCAACATCGGCACGTGCTTGTAGGCCGCCGCGTGGAACACCACGTCCGGACGGTAGCGCGCCATCACGTACTCGACCGCGGGCTGGTCGGTGACGTCGCCGAGACACACGTGCAGCACCAGCCCCGGATGCTGCTCGCGCAGCTTCATCTCCACGCTGTAGAGATTGAACTCGCCCTGTTCCAGGATTACGATCGCCGCGGGCCCGAGGCGTGCGATCTGATGGCACAGCTCCGAGCCGATGGAGCCGCCGCCGCCCGTCACCAGGACGACCTTCCCGGCGAGCCCCTCGCGCAACGCCGGCCGGTCCAACGAGACCGGCTCGCGCCCCAGCAGGTCCTCGATGGAGACCTCGCGCAGCTCGCGCAGCGCGGCCCGCCCCGAGACCACCGCATCCATCGGAGGGAGCGTACGCACCGGCACCCCGGCGCCGGCGCACAGATCCACCACCCGGCGCATCTGCCGGGCGCCGGCCGAGGGCATGGCGACCACGATAATCTCCACACCGTAACCCGCGGCCAACTCCGCGATCGCCTCGCACCGTCCGAGCACCCGCACCCCGTGGATCTCGCAGCCCCGGCGCACCGGATCATCGTCGACGAACCCCACCGGCTCGTACGGATGCTCGGGGGCACGCAGCATCTCGCGCACGAGCATCTCCCCGGCCCGCCCCGCGCCGACGACCAGCACACGCTTGCCGGACCGCGTGTAGAGTCGGTGGTCCTTGAACCACCGGTAGAGCAGACGCGGACCGCCCAGGAGCACCCCGAGCAGCAGGGCGTAGAGCGGGAACACCGAGCGCGGGATACCCTGCAACCGCGTGAGGAGGAAACAGACCGCCGCGGAGATCACCATGCCCATCAGCACGGCCCGGGTGATGCGCATCAGGTCCGGCAACGAAGCGAAACGCCAGACCCCCCGGTACAGCCCGAAATACCAGAAGAATCCCGCCTGGACCACGATCACCACCGGCAGCGCGTAGAACGCGTGGCGAAGAAACGGCTCCGGGATGCTCCCCAGATTGAACCGCAGCCAGTAGGCACCGAGCCACGCCACCGGGATCATGGCCAGATCGTGAACGATCGCCGCGATCCGGCTGCGAAGGCGGGTGAAGATACGGTTCATCGGCCGCGCGCTCCCGTTGGTTGCGGTTCGAGTGCCTCGATGCGCATCAATACTACCGTATAAAGCAGGACCCACAAACCGAGCAGTGCCCTCCAGACGCCGCCTCGGTAACAGGCCTCCCACCGCCCCGGCGAAACGCGCCGGCGCCGCACTCCCTGGCCGCGGCCCAATCAGGAAGGATCGCCGCCACCCGACCCCGCAGCCCGATCAGGATCCGGTTCGTCGCCGCCCATCGACCACACCATTTTTTCGGCGCCCCCCGGATAGACTTTGCTATGTCTTATCTCTACCGACCCAGTAGTCTGGATTCCGGTGCTGATGAGCTACCGCAATGACAAGAATATGACCTTCTTCCACAGAGTACATCAATTTGTATGGAAACTTATGAAGGAGGTACTTCCTTACATCACCCCGCTCTATGGACCACACTTGAGGCTGCTCGGAAATTCGTACCGCGGCCTTTCTCACTTCCTCCTGGATCCTGCGCCCAAGCCCTGAATATTCCAATTCATAGTAACGGACGGCGTCTTCCAGTTCCCGCCTCGCAATTCCGGTGAAGAGGATGCGCATCATTCTTCCTTGAATATTTCCTCCATCGGGATACCTTCCAGCGTTCCTTCCCGGTAGGCTTTGAGTCTCTTTTCTGCTTCCTCGGCCCAGATTTCGCCCAGTCTCTTGTCCGGCTCATCCAGGCTTTTTATCAGGCCCTCAACCAAAATCAGCCGTTCCTCCGGTTTCAGTTTCATCGCCTCACCTAACAGTTCTTTCGCGCTCATCCCGTCGCACCTCCCGCTTTTTCCGAAACATAACGCCCGCCCGGCCCATTCGACGCTCGAGCGCCTTGATGCACACCGATGATATTACCGCACCAGCCGGCGGCGAACAGTAGCCCGAATGAAGCGCAGCGGAATCCCTTGTGATAGCGCAGAGACACCCTCGTGACATCGCTCTGCGGTGTCACGTTTTTCGCCGCTTCGCGGTGCGAGATCACGCATACCAGGCGCCCCCGGCCGGTGAGTAGCTGACGGCCGCCTCATGCCCTGCTCGATGGCGCAGGTTTTGTCGCGGTGTCGCTTCCAAGCCGA
>CAZAQG010000136.1:0-3860 GCA_964487445.1 uncultured Chromatiales bacterium | reverse complement strand
CCAATCGTCCCCACGTTTACATGCGGCTTCTTACGCTCGTACTTTGCCTTGGACATCGAATGCTCTCCTCAGCCTAACCGGACCTCGGGTTTGAATGGCAATTCGCTACTCAACACACTTCAACAAAGAACCGTACGCACATCCCCGCGGCCCCTTTTCCTGCCGGGGAGGGATCCATCGCGGGCGCCGCGCAGCCCGCTGTCGTGCCCATCCCCGTCGCACCAAATGGAGCCCATAACCGGATTTGAACCGGTGACCTCTTCCTTACCAAGGAAGTGCTCTACCGACTGAGCTATATGGGCCGATTACCTGTGAGCGCCGCGCACCGCACCGCTGGAGCGGGTGATGGGAATCGAACCCACGTCATCAGCTTGGAAGGCTGAGGTTCTACCATTGAACTACACCCGCCTACGCAAGGAACAAAGGCGTACACGTCATCACGATGCGAAGCGCCGCTGCCCTGAACCCATGCCGCCTGGTGGAGGGGGTAGGATTCGAACCTACGAAGGCGGAGCCGCCAGATTTACAGTCTGGTCCCTTTGACCGCTCGGGAACCCCTCCCGGAACGCAAGCCCGCAATTCTGTAGGATGCGGGGTTGGCTGTCAACTACGCGCTGAGGATGCGGCGTACCATACTACCGTCGGCGGGCACCGGGAATCCGGCGCCCGCGTATCCCCCACTCGGGCAACCGGATACAATGACCCGTCGCCCGTGGGGAAATTACGAGGAGCCGGAAAGGGACGGTGGACAGTCGACCGGGGCGAGGATCTGCGCGATCGAGGATGCAGGTGCCGCCGGGCCCACCGGCCCGCGGTTGGCACAACATCGAGAAATGGGCATAAAATTCATGGAAAACAATGGGGTTCTAGTTACCGGCGGGGCGGGCTACATCGGCAGCCATGTGGTCCGCCAGTTGGTCGAGGCCGGCGAACGAGTCGTCGTCCTCGACAATCTCTCCACCGGTTTTCGCGAGGCGGTGCTCGGCGGAGAACTGGTGGTGGGCGAGACCGGCGACCGGACCCTGGTGGAGCATCTGCTTCGCGAACGGCGCATCGACGCCGTGCTGCACTTCGCAGCCCACACCATAGTACCCGAATCGGTACGCAACCCCCTCAAATACTACGGAAACAACACCTGCTCCAGTCGCTCCCTCCTGGAGGCCTGCGCAAGCACCGGGGTGCGCCACTTCATCTTCTCGTCCACGGCGGCGGTCTACGGAATCCCCCGGGAAGCGCAGGCGACCGAGGATACCCCCACCGTCCCCATCAACCCCTACGGCACCTCCAAGCTCATGACCGAGTGGATGCTGCGGGACCTGGCGGCGGCCACGGAGCTGCGCCACGTGACCCTGCGCTACTTCAACGTGGCCGGCTCCGATCCACAGGGCCGCATCGGCCAGTCGACCCGCAACGCGACACTGCTCATCAAGGTCGCCTGCGAAGCCGCCGCCGGCATCCGCGAGGAGGTGGTGGTCTTCGGCACCGACTACCCGACCCCCGACGGCACCGGAATCCGCGACTATATCCACGTGGAGGACCTCGCAGGCGCCCACCTGAAGGCACTGGACTACCTGCGACGGGGCGGCGCCTCCACCACCTTGAACTGCGGCTACGGACACGGCTACAGCGTGCGCGAAGTCCTGGACACCGTCCAGCGGGTCGACGGCCGCCCGCTCCGGATTCGAGAGGCGCCGCGCCGGCCCGGCGATCCGCCGGCCCTGGTGGCGGGCGCGGACCGGATCCGCGAGACCCTGGATTGGCAACCGAACCACGACGACCTGGCATTCATCGTGCGCACCTCCCTGGAATGGGAACGGAAATTGCGCCGGACGCGATAGATGCCCGCAGCGCTTTCAGCGGCCCGGGTCCGGGCCGTATAGTGACCGGTCAGCGTCGATGCACACAGTAACTCTGCGAGCGAGGGGACTATGAAAGTCACAATCTACGGCACCGGCTACGTGGGTCTCGTTACCGGGGCATGCCTGGCCGAGGTGGGCAACGAGGTACTCTGCGTAGACACCGACCGGGCCAAGATCGAACTCCTGCAAAACGACGGCATTCCCATCTACGAACCCGGGCTCGAGGATCTGGTGGCGAAGAACCGCGCGTCGGGCCGCCTGGACTTCACCACCGACGCGACCCAGGGGATCGGGCACGGCCTGTTCCAGTTCATCGCCGTCGGAACGCCGCCCGACGAGGACGGCTCCGCGGACCTCTCCAGCGTGGTGGCCGTGGCCCGGTCCATCGCCGAACGCATGACCGAATACCGCATCGTGGTCACCAAATCCACCGTCCCGGTCGGCACCGCGGACCGCGTGCGCGCGGCCATGGGTGAGGTACAGCACGCACGTCAAGTCGATATCGAATTCGACGTAGTCTCCAACCCGGAGTTTCTCAAGGAAGGGGCGGCGGTGGAGGACTTCATGCGCCCCGACCGGATCGTGGTCGGCACCGACAACCCACGCACCGCGGAATTGCTGCGCGTGCTCTATGCGCCGTTCAACCGCAGCCACAATCGGCTACTGGTCATGGACATCCGCTCCTCCGAACTGACCAAGTACGCGGCCAACGCGATGCTCGCCACCAAGATCAGCTTCATGAACGAACTGGCGAACATCGCCGAGCGCCTGGGGGCGGACATCGAGCAGGTGCGCACGGGGATCGGGTCGGATCCGCGCATCGGCTACCACTTCATCTATCCCGGCCCCGGCTACGGGGGCTCGTGCTTTCCCAAGGACATGCGCGCACTGGAACGCATCGCCTCGGGCATCGGCTACCGCGCGGAACTGCTGCAGGCGGTCGAGGCGGTCAACAACCGCCAGAAGGAGGTGCTGTTCAACAAGGTCCACCGGCATTTCGGCGGGGAACTCACGGGCCGCACGTTCGCACTGTGGGGACTGGCCTTCAAGCCGAACACCGACGACATGCGCGAAGCCTCGAGCCGCGTACTCCTCGAGGCCCTGTGGGCGCACGGCGCATCGGTGCGGGCGCATGACCCGGCGGCCATGGACGAGGCGCGACGCATCTACGGCGAGCGCCCCGACCTGACCTTGTGTTCCGACCCCGACGACGCGCTGGAGGGCGCCGACGCACTCATCGTCCTCACCGAATGGAACGTGTTCTGGAGCCCCGACTTCGCGGCCCTGAAGGAGCGACTCAAACAACCCGTGATCTTCGACGGCCGCAACCTATACGACCCGAAGCGCCTTGCGCAGCTCGGGTTCACGCACTACGCCATCGGGCGCGGCAACGCCGCCGCCTGAATACCGACCGCCCGGCGCGCGGTCTCAATACACGCGGAAGTGGTAACTGATTCCCAACGTGAAATCATCATTGGTGATGTGGTCGGCGTCTTGGTGCATCCACTGCGCGACCAGGCCCAACTGGGGATTCAGTCGGTACTCGGCGCCGAGGCCGATGCGGGGGCTCACCTCGCTGCCGCCCAGCCTCCCGGTGGCACTGAGCAAGCCGAAGCCGAACTTGAGAAACGGGAGGATCCGCCCGCGCAGGCCCGTAGGATAGCCGACGAGAAGGTCCACGCCGAAGACGTTCGAACCGTAGGTAACCCCGGCGCGGTGCATTTCCTGACCGTTGAATTCTCCAAAGAAATCTCCGCCGAGCACCACCGGCTGCGCGAGACCCGAGAGCGGCGCGAAAGTATTGTACCCAAGGAGGACCCCCCCGCCGATTCCGACCTCGCTGTCAAGTCCCGATGCGCTCGAATTGTTGAAGCCGAACTGGGCGCCGGCATACGGCCCGAGCCACTGTCCGGCAAGACCCTGCGTGACCCCTCCCGGGCCCGCGGCCAGTGCGAGGGCCGGGAACACGGCGCACGCGACCGCGGTGACGATGATCCTGCG
>CAZAQG010000135.1:0-3968 GCA_964487445.1 uncultured Chromatiales bacterium | reverse complement strand
GAAGAAGACGGCGAAGAAGAAAGTGGTGCCGAAGAAGAAGGCGGCCGCGAAGAAAGTCGCCAAGAAAAAGATCGTCAAGAAAAAGGTCCTCAAGAAGAAGATCGCTGCGAAGAAAGTGGCCAAAAAGAGGGTCGCCAAGAAAAAGACCGCCGCGAAGAAAAAGACGGCGCTCGGCAAGGCCGCCGCCAAGGGGCGTTCCACGCTCGGCAAGGGCGTGCGCCGTCGCATCCCCCGTCGGCCGAAGTAGGCGATCGGCCGCGGGGCCACCGTGCGGGGTATCCTGCGGCCATGGAGTACGACATTTCCCTGGATGATCCGGCAGACCCGCGGCTCGCGGCCCTGATCGGCTGGGTGCGCGGCGTCCTTGGACACGGCGAGCTGACCGTGGCGCGGGCCTCGGAGGACGCAAGTTTCCGACGCTACTTCCGGTTCACGCGGGGCGCGCGCACCTACATCGCCATGGACGCGCCGCCCGGGCGGGAGGACTGTCGCGCGTTCGTGCGGATCGCACGCGGGTTCCGCGCCGCCGGCCTGAACGTTCCCGAGGTGCTGCACGAGAATCTGGAGCAGGGCTTTCTGCTCCTCGGCGATCTGGGCACCGAACTCTATCGGGACGCCCTCGACGAGAGCCGCGTAGAACGGCTCTACGGGGATGCGCTCGGGGCGCTGGTGGTTCTGCAGACGTGCACGGACGTGGCGCGCCTGGAGTTGCCCCCCTATGACGAGGCCCTGCTCGGTCGGGAACTGGAACAGTTCCGCCGGTGGTTCCTCGGTACGCACCTGGGTCTGGAACTCGCCGTCGCCGAACGGACCCTGCTCGACGAGGCGTTCGCGACGTTGATCGGCGCGGCACTGGAACAGCCCCGGGTGTGCGTACACCGGGATTACCACTCCCGCAATCTTCTGGTCACCCCCACCCACAACCCCGGCATCGTCGATTTCCAGGACGCGGTGTCGGGCCCGGTGACCTACGACTTGGTCTCACTGCTGCGCGACGCCTACATCGCCTGGCCGCGACCGCGCGTGGAGGAGTGGGCTCTCGGTTACCACGATCTGGCCTGCCAGTCCGGGATTCTGCGCGAGGAGGACGAGGCGCGGTTCCTGCGCTGGTTCGATCTGATGGGGGTGCAGCGCCACCTGAAGGTGGCGGGCATCTTCGCTCGCCTGTATCACCGGGACGGCAAGGACCGCTACCTTGCGGACCTGCCCCGGGTGCTCGGCTACCTGCTCGAGGTCACCGCCCGCCGACCCGAACTCGGCCGGCTGCACGAGTTCCTGGGCGCGCGCGTGATGCCGGCGATGGACCGGAAGGCGGGCCCGGACGGCGGCGCGCGGTGAAGGCGATGATCCTCGCCGCCGGCCGCGGTCTGCGGCTGAGGCCGCTCACCGATCATACCCCCAAGCCCCTGCTGCGCGCCGGCGGGCGCGCCCTGATCGAGCACCAGTTGGCGGCGCTGGTGGAGGGGGGATTCACGGAATCGGTCATCAACCTGGCGCACCTCGGCGGGCGGATCCGCGCGGTTCTGGGGGATGGGTCGCGCTACGGCGCACGCATCCGCTACTCGGACGAAGGGACCCACCCGCTGGAGACCGGGGGCGGGATCCGGCAGGCCCTGGAGTGGCTCGGACCCGATCCGTTCGTGGTGGTCAACGCCGATGTATGGACCGACTATCCATATCGCCGGTTGCCGAGAGACCCGGATGGGCTCGCCCATCTCGTGCTCGTGGACAACCCCCCGCATCACCCGGAGGGCGACTTCGCATTGGTCGACGGCCGTGTCCGCGAGGAAGGGGCGGCGCGGCTGACCTTCAGCGGGATCGCCGTGTATCGACCGGAGCTGTTCGCCGGCTGCGAGCCCGGGGCGTTCCCGCTCGCACCGCTGCTGCGGGGTGCGGTCCTCCGGGGACAGGTCGCGGGCGAGCACTACCGCGGGCGTTGGGTGGACGTGGGCACGCCGGAGCGGCTCACGGAACTGGATCGGATGCTCGCGCCCGGTCGAGGGCGGTAGGAATTCCCCGCGCACCGGCAGCCCGTCGCGGGGAATTCAGCGACGCCGGCCGGGCGAGCCCGGCCCTACCGGAGGCGCGAGGATGCGCGAATCCCGGTAGGGCGGGCCTCGGCCCGCCGACGCCGTTGCGGGGACCCGCCGCGATCCCCGCGGGTCCGCGACGCCGATGACGAGCCGCCCGGGGAGGGCCGCCGAGAGATGGGACAGGAGATCGCGGCCACGCATTTCCGCGAGCGGGACTTCGCCGAGTTCCGCCGGCGTCTGGACGTGGAGACGGAACTGCTGGAGGGCCGGTTCCGGGAGGGGCGGCTGTCCGGGCAGGGGGGGATCGGCGGCTACGAGTTGGAGGCATGGCTCGTGGATGGGGCCCTGCGCGCGGCCCCCGTGAACCAGGCGTTTCTGGAACGCCTCGGCGACGAACGCGTGGTCCCCGAACTGGCCCGCTTCAACGTGGAACTGAACGGTGCCGCGCGCACGCTGCGCGGGGACGCCCTGTCCGCCATGCACCGCGAGCTGGAGGAGACTTGGCGGCGCTGCGAAGGCGCGGCGGCGGATCTGGGGGTTCGCCCGCTGATGACCGGGATCCTGCCGACGTTGCGCGAGTCGGAATTGAGCCTTGCCAACATGTCCCCGCTGAAACGCTATCGCGCCCTGAACGAACAGGTGCTGCGGTTACGTGGCGGCCGTCCCCTGCGGCTGGACATCCAGGGTCGCGAACATCTACGTGCCGAGCACCACGACCTGATGCTCGAGGCCGCCGCCACCTCCTTTCAGATCCACCTGCAGGTCGGACGGGACCGGGCGGTGCGCGCCTACAACGCCGCGCTGATCGCCTCGGCGCCGATCGTCGCGGCGGCCGCCAATTCGCCGTACCTGTTCGGCCGCGACCTCTGGGACGAGACGCGCATCCCGCTCTTCGAGCAGTCGGCGGAGGTCGGCGGCTACGACGGGGCCGCCGGTGGGCCGATGCGCCGCGTCACCTTCGGTTCGGACTATGCCCGCGATTCGTTGTTGGAGTGGTTCGTGGAGAACCGCGACCACTACCCGGTGCTGCTGCCCATGTGCTCGGACGGGTCGCCGGAGTCCCTCGCCCACCTGCGCCTGCACAACGGGACCATCTGGCGTTGGAATCGGCCGCTGATCGGGATCGAGCCCGGCGGCGGCGTGCACCTGCGCATCGAGCACCGGGTGGTGCCGGGCGGCCCGACGGCGGCCGACGCCATCGCCAACGCCGCGCTGTTCTTCGGGTTGGTCGAGACGTTGGGCGCGCGGCTTGTGCCGCCGGAGCGGGATCTGGCCTTTGCCCAGGCACGGGACAATTTCTACGCCGCCGCTCGCTTCGGGTTGCGCGCCAACGTGGACTGGTTCGGCGAGCGCCGCGGCCCGGTGCAGACGCTGCTCCTGGACGAACTGCTGCCGGCGGCGCGCCGGGGGCTGCGCCGGTTGGAACTGGACGCCGCCGACGCGGACGAATACCTGGGGATCATCGAGGCCCGGGTGCGGACCGCGCGCAACGGCACCGTCTGGCAACGCGCCTGGGTGGAACGCCACGGCCGCGATCCCGCCGGTCTCACGGCCGCGTACCTGGAGCGGCAGGGTGCGGGTGCGCCCGTGCACGAGTGGACCGTGTGAACACCATGGATACCGCCACGATCGAACTCGGTGTTTTGGATCATCTGCCGCCCGGTTTTACGGGTGCCGAGCCCGCGGCGTTGCACCGTGTGTTGCCCGGCCCCACGCTGATCCACCTGCCCGGGCGACGCCGGCGGCCCCTGTTCATCTCGGTGCTGCTGCATGGGAACGAGGATACCGGGCTGCACGCCGTACAGCGGTTGCTGCGTCGCTACGCCCCGGGCGGCGGTGCCCGCGCCCTGCCGCGCGCGCTGTCGCTGTTCATCGGAAACGTGGCCGCCGCGCGCGCCGGGGTGCGGCGCCTGCCCGGGCAACCGGACTATAATC
>CAZAQG010000134.1:0-4165 GCA_964487445.1 uncultured Chromatiales bacterium | reverse complement strand
AGCATTCTGTTGGCGATTTTCATAGTGATATGCAACAAATTCTGAACGTGGTATCTTTCATGATATTGCTATCTATGCCTATCTCAAAACCCGCACCATTACTGGCTTTTGACGGCTCGCTTACAATCGAGTGGGAGTGACGACGGGCCGGTGTCTGCGACTCCCGACGAAACCGAAGACCTGCGTTGGATGCGCCATGCGCTGGCGCTGGCGCGGCGCGCCGCCGTGACCGGCGAGGTCCCGGTCGGGGCGCTCGTGGTCCGCGACGGAGTCGTGCTGGGCGAGGGTTGGAACCAACCGATCGGGCGCTGCGACCCGACCGCGCACGCCGAGATCCAGGCCCTGCGGGCCGCCGCCGAACGGGTCGGGAACTATCGCCTCACCGGTGCGACGCTCTACGTCACACTGGAACCCTGCGCGATGTGTGCCGGCGCCATGCTCCACGCGCGCATCGCGCGTCTCGTCTACGGCGCCGACGACCCGCGCGCCGGTGCCGTGAGCAGTGTATTCGAGATCCTCGGCGACCGGCGGCTCAACCACCGCGTGCCGGCTGAAGGCGGCATGCTCGCCGCCGAATGCGGCGCGCTGCTGCAGGAATTCTTCCGCGCGCGCCGCGGCGCGTAGGGCCGAGCTTGCCACCACCGGGGTGGCACATCCTGTAGGGCGGGCCTCGGCCCGCCGACACCGGCGGACGATTTCGATGCGGCGGGGGATTCCGCGACGTCGGCCGGGCGCGCCCGGCCCTACAGGCGGATACGATCACCGATATTCCGTTACGGTAGGCTCTTCGCCACGCTTTCGACCGGTGCCGGCGGTAGCGCCGGTGCCGGAGGTTGATTGTTCTCCACCCGCGTCAGGATGTCGAAATAGGTGCGGATATTGCTCACGTAGTGCGCCGCTTCCATGCCGCGGGCGTAGCCGTTCTGCGTCTTGCGATACCAGCGTTTCTGGCTCAGCAGCGGCAGATTGCGCTTCACGTCCACCCAACTGTCGGGATTGCCGCCGCGCTCCTGGGTGAGGATCCGGGTATCCTCGAGATGCCCGAATCCCAGGTTGTACGCCGCCAACGCCATCCACGTGCGCACCGGCTGCGGGATCCGCGTCGGGATCTTCTTCTCGATCTGCTTGAAGTAGCGCGCCCCGCCGAGGATGCTCTGCTCCGGATTGACGCGGTTATCCACGCCGATGTGATCGGCGGTATCCAGAGTCAGCATCATGAGTCCGCGCACCCCGGTCGGGGAGACCGCATGCGGGTCCCAGTGCGATTCCTGGTAACCGATCGCGGCGAGCAGCTTCCAATCGATCCCGGTCTCGGCGCCCGCTTGTTCGAACAGATTCCGGTAGGTCGGCAGCCGGGTCTTGATGTCCTGCATGAAGCGCTTGGTACCCACGTAGCCGAGACTGGCGATATGCCCGTAATAGCGCTCCAGGATTTGTGCCAAGATCCCGGATTTCCGCATTCGCTCGATGAACGCGGTCGCCACCCGGTACAGACTCTCATCGCGCGTGCGCGGGAACGCCCACGCCAGGCCCGAGGGCTCGCCGAAATTGAAGGCCACCCGCAACTCCGGGTAGAAGCGCCGATCGAGGGCCACCGCATTGGAATCGGCGATCGTATAGTCGATCTCCTGCTCCGAGACCAGACCCAGCAGGTCCTCGCTGCTGAAATCCGTGGTTGCCTCCCATTTCAGGCGCGGGTAACGCGTCTTCAAGGCCTTGAGTCGCTCGATGTAGCTGCTGCCGGCCACCACCATCAACCGCCCGCCGATCAGCCCCTGGATGTCGCGCGGGCGCGGGTGACCCAGACGGTAGACGACCTGTGCCGTGACGCTCTGGTAGGGCGGCGTGAAGCGCACGTAGCGCTCGCGCCAGGGCGTCACCGTGAGACCCGCGGCCGCCAGATCCGCCTTTCCCACCGCGATCATGGGCAGGATCTCGTCGAAGCTGTCCGGGACGATCATCTGAAGCTTGACCCCCAGTTCGGCGGCGAAGCGGTGTACCAGGTCATACTCGGGCCCCTCCGGTCCGGCCGGTCCCTGGTAATAGGTGGTCGGGTTGTTGCGGGTGATGACCCGCAGCACCCCGCGCTTCTCGACCTTCTGAAGCGCGTTCAGAACGGGTCGGTGGTGGCACCCCGAGAGCGCCAGTGCCAACGCGCCCAGCCATGCCACCCCCACCCAGGGGGTGCGGACGGCGGGGGTCCGGCTGAGGCGCCACCTCGCAAGAGGGTTCGATCGTCGTCGGCTCATTAGGGTACAATAGCATTATGAACATCAGCGCTTCGGCAGCGCGCGAGGAGGCCTCGCGATCGCCGTGTCCGGCCCGGAAACGAGCCACCTGTGTATCGGGCGCGCGGCCATAGGATTTTACCCCGCGGCCCGGTTGCAGCCGCGCCCTGCAAGAGTCACCGGAGAGGTACCGAAGCGGTCACAACGGCACCGACTCGAAATCGGTTGGGGGCATTGCGCCCCACGTGGGTTCGAATCCCACCCTCTCCGCCATTTCCTTTAAGGTGCTGAAGGGACGCAATAAATCGTCCATTCAGCACCTACACATATCTGACTTGTACGCCATGGGGGTACACCAGAATGTCAGATATGAGCCGCAAACCCACCTGCCCAAACGCAGTTCCATCCGACTACTCCTCAAGCCCCCGATCAAGCGGACTGAGTACCCCGGCTCCAGGTCGCTCGAGCACGTGGGTAGATCATCGTGGTCGACACATCGGCATGCTCGAGAAGCGTCTGTACGGTACGAATGTCGTAGTTCGCTTCAAGCAGATGGGTCGCAAAGCCGTGACGCAAGGTGTGGCATCCCCCCCCCGCTTGTTGATCCGGCATGCGGACGCTGCACGCCGGACCGCCTTTTGGATGGAACTTTCATGCAAGTGATGGCGCCGTATCGTGCCTCCATAGGGATCGACGGCAAGACGGCCCGACGGGAAAAGGAATTGCCTACTTCAACTCACGCCCGGCGTTCGAGTATTTGCGGGACAGCGCATCGGGCAAGACCACTTCACCATATCCTGTGGCCAAGTCCTTGGGCGTGGAGGCGTTCGATTTCTTCGATCTGGTGCCGCAGACCGGCAACGAGGAAATTCGGAAGCGGTACGTAGCGGTTCTTTTTGCCCTTGGCCTCACCTCACCCGGCCGGGACTTGCACCCGGCAAGAAGCGCCAAGCTTCGCTTGGCACACCAACCTTATTCGTTATGTTCAATTCTATTCGTAGTGCGTCCACATTCGAATAATTTTAACAATGCGCTCTTCTTCGCAAACTTGATAGACCAATCTATGTTGAATACTTATTCTTCGTGAATATGCACCAGACAAGTCACCAACTAATTTTTCAAGCGGAGGTGGTTTTTTGAAAGGATTCTCTTCTAGCAATTCCAGTAACGATTTAACTTTCTGTTTCAACCCGGATGCTGCGATTTTCTGAGCATCTTTTTTTGCCTGTTTTGTATACACCAACTCCCAGCTCACCAATCAAGCTCCTTGGAGCACTCTGATAAATCTTGACTCATCCCTTCTTTGATTGATTCCCGCATTCCGGGTACTGACAACAAGTGTAGTGTTTCAGAAATTGCATTCCAATCTTCCTCAGAAACAAGAACAGCATTCCCTCTTTTCCCAGTAATTAAAATAGGTTGGTGAGTATCTGCTGTTTCGTCAATGAGGCTATATAGCCTAGAACGCGCCTCTGTTGCATTCAAAATAGTCATGGTATGCACCTCCTCAGTATAACGTACGATAATACGTACGCATTATCAAGGCTTATTTTGAACAGTCGGGGAAGGGTCGCCTGACCCGGGCCTATGCTTGGTTTCCGGCCCGCTGGGCGTAGCGGCTGTCCTTGGAAGGAGGCGGCGCAAGGCGTGACACCGCAGAGACGCCCTCGTGACACCGCTCTGCGGTGTCACGCTTTTCGCCGCGAGCTCACGCATACCAAGCGCCCCCGGCCGGTGAGTAGCTGACGGCTGCCTCATGCCCTGCTCGATGGGGCAGGTTTTGTCGCGGTGTCGCTTCCAAGCCGAATCTCGACGCCGGAGGAAGCGCGGACGATTGTACCGGTGGAGCGGTAGCGGTTCCTTGCCAGGGTGCGGACTCCTTCATCCTCTCCCGGCGCAGAGCGCCTGCGGATGGGTGACACCGCAGAGCGGTGTCA
>CAZAQG010000133.1:0-4208 GCA_964487445.1 uncultured Chromatiales bacterium | reverse complement strand
CCCCGTACCCGTACTGCGGTTGCCTTTCATGGCTGCTCCGCCTCTCGATGGGGTGGTGCGGCCCGGCCAATGGCGGGGGGCCGACGAGATGACCGGCGTGGGATCCGGGCCGGATCTTGCGCCCTGGGCGGCACATTTCTGGGTGGGGGCCGACCGGCGGGAACTGTTCATCGCAATGGTCAGCGCAACGCCGCCGGGCGGTAGGCTGCTCGCCCGGGTCAATCCGATGCCTCCGGGGGTCAACGCGCACCCCGCGATGATCGACGATACGGTGGAAATCCTGGTCGCCCCCTCGCCACGGCGCAAGGGCGGCCGAGTTTATCGCGCGATTCTGAACGCCAAGGGTGCCATCTGGCAGGCGGCCTTTCGGACATCCGGCGGCGGCGCCCTTCGCTGGCAGGGGCATTGGCGGGTCGCCAACCGTATCGTCGGCAATCGGTGGCACTTCGAGGCGGCGATTCCCTGGCGCGACTTCGGAATCCACGACGTACAGGGGAGGACGATCGGAATACGAGTCGGCCGCGATTGGCTGCAGATCCCGGGGCGTCGATGGGCCCAAACGTGGTGGTCTCCGATTCCCGGCCCGTCCATCGATCCCGGCACCCTGCCGCGGGTGATCTTCACTCCAGGCGTCCCGGTGGTGCAGGTGCAGCGCCTGCGGGGTAAGCGCGGCCGTTCAGCGGATATACGCCTCGCGATCCGCAATACCGCCGACAGGCCGCGACGCATACGATACTCGATCGTGGTACGACCGCAGTTCAGCAGACCGACGACCGAAAGCCGGGCGCTGATGCTGCCGCCCCGCTACACCCGGATCGTCGAGGTGCGCCCGGTCGCGACGCCGGGCGAGCGGCTCTACACGCAGATCCGGGTCGATTCTCCGGACGACCGCACGACCTTCTACCGGCGGGATTTCCAGTGGACCCTCGCCCGCCCCCGGCGGCTCTGGGCTCTTAGCGCGGATGCGAACCAGCGGATCGACACCGCCTTCATGTACTACCCCTCCCTCAATGCCATGCAGGTGCGCGTGAGCTTGAGGGGCTTGGCCGATCCCGCGGCGGTGCGCGCGGTAACGCTCCAGGTGCGCGATCGAGGGACCGGGAAGGTCGTCGCCGGCACCCGCCTGCCTGCGGTGCACCATGACATCACGCGGCTTCGCGAGTGGAGGCTGCCGCCGTTGGATGGGAAGTATGACCTGCTCGTGCGGCTGCAGGGGATCCACGCCAAGGCGCAGGTGCTTCCGTTCGTGCGCTACCGCTTTCCGTGGGAACACAACCGGCTGGGCAAAGCGAACCTCATCGTCCCGCCGTTCACGCCGATCCGGGTTCGGGGCGACACGGTCTCGACGATCCTGCGGCACTACACGATGAATGGATTGGGTCTCTGGGACCAAGTCGATGCACTGGGCCGGGACCTGCTTGCGGCGCCCATGCGTATCGAGGTCCGGTCGGCTGGGAAGACGTTTCGCGCGCACGGGCGGCTGAAGTTCATGCGGGTTGCCCCGACGCAGGTCGTCGCCGTGGCGCGTTGGAGTGCCGGCCCGCTGCACGGTTCGACGCGTAGCGTGTGGGACTACGATGGGATGATGAAGACGACCCTGACATTGGACCGCACGCGGAAGACCCTCGATTGGGTGCGGCTGGTGGTGCCGCTGGTGAACAAGCGCATGCCGTTGATGCACGCCGTCACGGACGGTTTGCGCTTCAACTACGCCGGGAAAACACCGGCCGGGCTGGGGGAGATCTGGAACGGCAACCAGGCGCGCCGCCATGACATCATCGGTTCGTATGTGCCTTATCTCTGGGTGGGTGGACCGGAACGCGGCGTCGCGGTCTTCGGCGATAACGATCGCGGCTGGGTGGATTATCAGGCCAAACAGCCGTGCCAGGAATTGGTGCGCAAGGCGGACGGCACCCTGGAGATGCGGCTGAACCTGGTCGCCAAACCGGCGCGGCTCACACATCCGCATCGGATCGTGCTCGGCTTTCAGGCGACGCCGGTCAAACCGATGCCCAAGGGGTGGCGCCGGTGGACGGGCCTCGGCGTGAGCGGGGGCCGAAGCGTGCTTTTCGCGGGATCCGGATTCTACTGGGGGGCGCTGACCGGCAGCGGGGATATCTACCCGCGCCGACAGGACTTCAGTATCTACCGCGAGTTGGCGCGCACACGCCGCACGGGAATCATCCCGACCGGGTTCATCGGCCGGTGGCTCGCCGGATACCGGGCACCCAACCCGCGTTTCGCCAAGCAGTACGGGCGTAGTGTCCGGGCGTTGTTCTCCTGGATCGCGCAGCGTCCGCGGGCGGTGGTGGTGTACACCAATCCGGCGGCGATGCGCGTGGACACCCGCGCCGGCAGGACCTACCTCAACGAATGGGGCGAGCGGCTCTACCCGACGCGGCAGTATTCGTACGGAGAATATCTCGACGGCTACGTCGACCCCCATAAGAGTTTCCGCGACTTCGCCTTATGGTACTACGACAAGATGCTCACCACGTTCGCGGATGGGATCTACTGGGACAACATGTATCTCGGGTCGGACTTCAACACCGTGCTCTCCGACGCCTACCGGCTTCCCGACGGTCGCATACAACCGGCGGCGGCGTTGTGGACCAAGCGGGCGCTGGTCCGTCGCACCGCGGTCCTCGACCGGCAACTGGGCAAGCCCGACCTGAACATGGTCCACATGACCAACACCGCCGTTGCCCCGGTGCTGGCCTTCGCCCGCATCGATCTCGATTGGGAGATGCACGTCGGCGACAAGCCGTTTCAGGAGCGCTTCAGCCGCGCCTTCATCCTGACCGAGAGCACCGGGCGGCAGTTCGGGAATGTGCCGTGCGTGCTGGAGGATACCTCGGGCCATGACCCCAAGAAGATCGCCTGGGCCCGGCACACCTACAATGGTGTGGTACTCACGTTCGAGTTGGCCCACTGCGGCGGTGGTGGCCCCGCGCTACGGCACGATCTGGAGAACCTGGTGCGCTTCGGTTACGGCACGCCGCGGACCCGGGTGTGGAACTACTGGCGGCACGGCTACCCGATGCGGGTCACGGGCGACGAGACCTCGTCGATCATCGTCGGCAAGCCGGGCCAGGCGATCATCGTGGTGTGCGATTGGGGCCACGGCGGCACCCTTCGTTTGAAACTCGATCGCCGCGTCCTGCATCTCCCGGGCCGGCTGACCGTCACGAACCTGGAGACGCAACGGCCGGTGAAGGTCACCGCGGGCGGGGATGTCGTGTTTCACCTGAAAAGATATGACTACAGGATGTTGCTGATCACGGCGCAGGGAACGGCCGAGCACAGGCAGGGCCCGCAATAATGCCGAGGGGTCTCGTTCGTGCGAAGCGCGAGCGGCGCTGCAACCCCTCGTGCCCGAGGAGGGCGATCGGATGAAGAAGCGCTCAGGTCCGCCGGGCGGGGGCTTACTCGCCCGGCGCGGTGCCACGATCATCGTTCTCCTGCTCGCCGCGGCTTCGGTCCCGACCGCCGCCGGGCGCGTACTCGCGGGTGAAATGCCGCAGCGGTCGCGCCCCGTCGGCGCACCGGAAAACCCGGCCCTGATCGAGTTCGGCAGTGCGGTCACGTTCTATGTCGGTTTCGATAACCGCGATCTGATTGCGGATCTGTCCGACGGAAACGGCAGGCCGGTGAGTCGTGGCGCTTCTGAGGTCTTGAGGCCGGGGCTGTATGGCCGAGCCCTGCTGGCGGGCAAGGATCCAGTCGTCTACCGGGCCGCCGGTAATATCGACCTGTCGCGCCCCGGCGCCCTGGCGCTATGGGTCAGCGCCTATCATTGGCGGCATCCCAAGTCGCCGCCCTGGTTCCTGTTCCTTAATGTCCGCGATCATGGCCGGACGGTGTCGCTGGCCCGCATGGGGACAGCGGGGAACCGGGGAGCGGTCTATGCGTACGCCGGCGCCGGCCACAAACTCGTCAGCGTCATAGCGGGCCGTTCGCTGGGCTGGAAGACCGGGCAATGGCATCTTCTGGTGGTCAACTGGCGGTTCCAGTCGATCGAGTTCTCGCTCGATGGGCGGACGTGGCATCAGGCCAGCCTCGTAAATACAGGTTTTGCGCACGCCGGCGGCCCGCCCGGCGTACTGCACATCGGCGGGTCCGCGGCGCCGGCACAAAGGTGCCTGCTGGATGAGCTGCTGGTATTCAACCGCCCACTGACGATGAGAGAGATCAAGACGCTGTATCGA
>CAZAQG010000132.1:0-4260 GCA_964487445.1 uncultured Chromatiales bacterium | reverse complement strand
ACCCGACATTGACCGGGCCAAGTCGGATCTTTATACTGCGGCGCGCCCGGCCGAGGTCGGGACCATAGGGCGGCGGTATACGCGATTGCGGGCAGACGGGTAACCGCGTGCGCGTGGCGCTCAACGAGCCGACGATGGCGGAATTCTTCGGAGCAGTCGCGCCTGTCCCCCCTTCCCCCCCGCCGCGGGCGCGGTTTGCGGCACGTCGGAGTTCGTGGCCTCGAGATTCGGAGTATGCCGTGTCGGAACAGCGTGTTTCCAAAGAAAAGGTCGTCTATTTCACTTACGTGATCCGCGACGACGCGGGCGAGGAGATGGAGCGCAGCGACCTCCCCGTGGGTTACGTGCACGGAGTCGGTGGGAAGCTTCTCCCGAAGCTCGAGGAGGCCCTTGAAGGGTCCGCCGTGGGCGATTCCGTGGAGATCGTGTTGGAGCCGGCGGACGGCTTCGGTGACCACGATCCCCACCTGACCTTTACCGATGACCTGGAGAACGTGCCCGAGCCGTTCCGCCACATCGGCGCTCAAGCCGAGTTCCGCAACGACCACGGCGATCTCAAGACCTTCACCGTGACCCGCATCGAGAACGGGCGGCTGACCCTGGACGGGAACCACCCCTTCGCGGGCAAGGCGATGCACTATCGGGCAAAGATCGTCGAGGTGCGCGACGCGCGGCCCGAGGAACTCGCCAGCGGCGTTCCCGCCAAGGCCGACGGGCCGGTGATCCACTGAGCGTTCGCGAAGGAATCGTCGCGGGCGATTCGGGCGCGGTGCGGGGGAGGCGCAGCGACATGCGGTGCCGAACCAGGGAGCGGGTGCCGGATCCCGGGCGCGCATGCCTTCAGGAATCCGCCTGCGATCCGATGTAGGATGATAGATCCTGGGGGCGGGGACGCCCCTCGAGGGGGCACCCCGGCATGGCCCTGAGTATCGTCATCCTGGCCGCCGGCCAGGGCACCCGGATGCGTTCGGACCTGCCCAAGGTCCTGCATCCCCTTGCCGGACGAACCCTCCTGGAGCACGTGGTGGCGGCCGCCCGGAATCTGGGCGCGCGCGCGATCCACGTAGTCTACGGGCACGGCGGACGACTCGTGCCCGAGCGCCTCGCATCGCTTCCGGTGAGTTGGGTCGAGCAGACCGAGCAGCTCGGCACCGGCCACGCGGTGGCGCAGGCCCTGCCGCGCGTTCCCGATGAGGACACGGTCCTCGTGCTCTACGGCGACGTCCCCCTGATCACCGAGGCCACCCTCGCGCGGTTGGTCGCCGCGGCGGGCGCCGGGGGCATGGCCCTGCTGACGGTGGAACTGCCCGACCCGACCGGATACGGACGCATCGTACGCGGCCCCGACGGTGCGGTGCGGTGCATCGTCGAGGAGAAGGACGCCGACCCCGCCGGGCGGGCGGTGCGCGAGGTCAATACGGGAATCCTGGCGGCGCCGGCCCGACACTTGGCGCGCTGGCTGGACGTGCTCGACCGGGACAACGCCCAGGGGGAGTTCTACCTCACCGACGTGATCGCGATGGCGGCCGCCGAAGGCACGGTCGTGCGCACCGTCGAGCCCGGCGGCGTCGAGGAGGTCCTGGGGGTGAACGACTGCATCCAACTCGCCGAGCGCGAGCGCGACCATCGCCGGCGCGAGGCGCGGCGTCTCATGCGCGAGGGGGTCACGTTGTCGGATCCGGAACGCCTCGACGTGCGTGGAGCGCTGCAGGCCGGGCGTGACGTGGTGATCGACGTCGGGGTGGTCCTGGAGGGCGAAGTGGAACTCGGGGACCGGGTACGGATCGGGCCGTACACCGTGATCCGCAACGCCCGGATCGGCGCGGATACCGAGATCCTGTCCCATACCCGGATCGAGGACGCGGTGATCGGCGAGGGTTGCCGCGTGGGGCCGTTCGCGCGGGTTCGCCCGGGCACCGAGCTGGCCGCCGGCGTGCACCTCGGGAACTTCGTGGAACTCAAGAACGCCCGGGTGGCGGGGGGTTCCAAGATCAACCACCTGAGCTACGTGGGCGACACCACCGTCGGCCGTCGCGTCAACATCGGCGCGGGCACGATCACCTGCAACTACGACGGTGCCGACAAGCACCGGACCGTGATCGAGGACGACGTCTTCGTGGGCTCCGACACGCAGTTCGTGGCGCCGGTGCGGATCGGGGCGGGCGCCACCATCGGTGCGGGCTCGACCATCACGCGCGACGTCCCGGCGGGCGAACTCACGCTGAGTCGCGCGCCGCAGCAGACCCGCCCCGGCTGGAAGCGGCCGGTGAAGAAACCCAAGGGCTGAAGGGGGGAGTATGTGCGGCATCGTCGGTGCGGTGGCGCAACGGGACGTGGCGGCGATTCTCCTCGAGGGGCTCAGGCGCCTGGAATATCGCGGCTACGACTCGGCCGGCATCGCGGTGCTCGACGCGACCGCCAGCCTCAGGCGGATCCGGGCCCTCGGCAAAGTGCGCCGGCTGGAAGAGGCCATGGCGCGCGATCCGCTCTCCGGTTCCACCGGTATCGCGCATACCCGGTGGGCCACCCATGGTGAACCCAGCGAGCGCAACGCCCATCCGCACATCAGCGCCGGGTGCATCGCGGTCGTTCACAACGGCATCATCGAAAACCACGAGACCTTGCGCGTGCGCCAGCGCGAGGCCGGCTATCACTTCGAGTCGGATACCGACACCGAGGTCATCGCCCACCAGATTCATTCCCACCTCGGCCGCGGCCTGGATCTTCTCGATGCGGTGCGTGCGAGCGTGGCGGACCTGAAGGGGGCCTATGCCCTGGGCGTGATCTGCGCCGATCGGCCCGGCCAGCTCGTCGCGGCGCGGCGCGGCAGTCCCCTGGTGGTCGGCATCGGCATCGGCGAGCACTTCATTGCCTCCGACGTCTTCGCCCTGCTGCCGGTCACCCGGCGCTTCGTCTTCCTCGAGGAGGGCGACATCGCCCACCTCACGCGCGAGCGGGTGTCGATCTACGACGCCGACGGGCGTCCGGTGTCGCGACCGGAGCGGGTCTCGGAACTCTCCGCGGACAGCGCCGAGCGCGGCGAGTATCGCCACTACATGCTCAAGGAGATCTTCGAGCAGCCGCGCGCAGTGGCCGACACCCTCGAGGGGCGGCTCGGCGGCGAGCGGGTCCTGGATGCCGCGTTCGGTCCGGGTGCCGGGGCGATCTTCGATCAGGTGCGCGCAGTGCATATCGTCGCCTGCGGCACCAGTTTCCACGCCGGGCTGGTGGCGCGTTACTGGATGGAATCCCTGGCCGGCGTACCCTGCCAAGTGGAAGTGGCGAGCGAGTTTCGCTATCGCCGCGTGGTGGTGCCGCCGGGCACGCTGTTCGTCACCATCTCCCAGTCCGGCGAGACCGCCGACACCCTGGCCGCCCTGCGCGGTGCGCACGGCCTCGGCTACCTCGCGAGCCTCGCGATCTGCAACGTGCCGGAGAGTTCCCTGGTCCGCGAATCGGGCCTGACCCTGATGACCCGCGCCGGCCCCGAGATCGGCGTGGCCTCGACCAAGGCGTTCACCACCCAACTCACCGCACTGCTGCTGCTGGTCGTCTCTCTCGCCCGACGCCAAGGTCTCTCCGGCACCGACGAGGCGCACTTGGTTTCGGAACTGCGAGGCCTGCCCGGACGTATCGAGGCGGTACTGGGCCTGAATCCCAGGATCCAGACGCTCGCCGATGAATTCGCCGACAAACATCACGCCCTGTTTCTCGGGCGCGGGGCGCACTACCCGGTGGCCATGGAGGGCGCACTCAAGCTCAAGGAGATCTCCTACATCCACGCCGAGGCTTACCCCGCGGGCGAACTCAAGCACGGCCCGCTCGCTCTGGTCGACGCCGACATGCCGGTCATCGCCGTGGCACCGAACGACCAACTCCTGGAAAAACTCAAGTCCAACCTGCAGGAAGTGCACGCGCGCGGCGGGCAGCTCTACGTCTTCGCCGACCAGGACTCCGGCATCGTCACCGAGCCCGGCACGCAAACCCTGCCCGTAGCCCCCACCGACGAGACCATCGCCCCCATCGTCTTCACCATCCCCCTGCAACTGCTCGCCTACCACGTCGCCGTACTCAAGGGCACCGACGTCGACCAGCCCCGCAACCTCGCCAAGTCCGTCACCGTCGAGTAAGCAGCGGGGGCGGTGACCCATTGCGTTTTCCTCGGACGGTATACGGGTTACCTGAACGGCAACGTGATATCGCTACATTTGCATGGAACTTGGCCCTCGTGACACCGCTCTGCGGTGTCACGCCTTTCGC
>CAZAQG010000131.1:0-4363 GCA_964487445.1 uncultured Chromatiales bacterium | reverse complement strand
TCGGCTGGCTCGCTTGGCGCGGGATGGACCCGCATACGCGCCCGCGCTTCGTGACCACCGTGCACGGACTCTATTCAGTGAATGCCTACAGCGCCGTGATGACGCGCGGAGAGTGGATCATCGCCGTCTCGGAGTCCGCCCGCGACTACCTGCTCGCGAATTACCGGGTGACGCCCGAGCGCATCCGGGTGATCCCGCGTGGGGTCGACCGCCGTGCTTGGCCGTACGGCTACCGGCCGCCGCCGGCGTGGCTGGCCGAGTGGCGGGAGCGCCTGCCGGAATTGGCGGGGTGCCGAGTGCTCACCCTGCCGGGACGGCTCACGCGGCTCAAGGGCCACGAGGACTTCCTGGAACTCATCGCCCGGCTGCGGCGCGACGGCCTTGGGGTGCACGGGCTGATCGTCGGCGGCGCGGACGGGCGCCGCGGGGCCTATGCGGCCGGGCTTACGCGCGCGATCCGCGACCGCGGGCTCGATAATGCGGTGACCCTGCTCGGCCACCGCGCCGACGTGCGCGAGATCTACGCGGTGTCCGACCTCGTTGTCTCGCTCTCGCAACGGCCGGAATCATTCGGTCGTACCGTGCTCGAGGCGCTGAGCCTCGGCGTGCCGGTCGCCGGCTACGATCACGGCGGGGTCGGCGAGATCTTGGCCCGCGTCTACCCGGCCGGACGCGTGCCGGTGGGCGACACGGACGCCCTGGCGTCGACGGTGCGCGACCTGCTGGAGGCGCCGGTGCCGCGGGAGCACCCGTTTACACTGGAACGCATGCTCGACGACACGCTGGTCCTCTACGAGTGCGACCGATGTCCGGCGGAAACGGGGCGCACCGCCGCTATGGGCGGCGGTCTCCCGCGTCCCTGAAATGCCGCGGACCCGCCAAGCGCCGCCGCCGACCGTTTGCTGACGATCATGCCGCGCGTACAGGTCCTGCTGGTCGGAAAGCCGTGGCGCGGCGGTCTCGCGCACCATGTCTATCGGGCGCTGCAGGACCTCTTGCCCGGAGAGGTCGCCTGGCTTCCCACCTATCCGCTCGGCGCCATGGAGTGGCTGCGCTACCGGGTCGGACGCGCCGGTTGGCGGCGGGCGCGGATAGCGGAAATCGGCACGTTTCATTATCGTGCGGCGCTGTTCCTCAATCACCGGCGGGAGTTCGAAGAACTCCCGCCGGACGAGCGGCACGTGTTGTGGCTGACCGATGCCCCGTGTCCGGCCGCCGGCACGCTCCGCGCGTACGGGCGGGTGTTCGTCTCGGATCCGGGCTACGGCGCGGCGGTGCGCAAGGTCGTCGGCGCGGGGTGCTACGCGGGAGAACTCGCGTTCGCGATGCACCCGGCGCTCCACCACCCCGTCGCGGGCCGCGGTGCCGGTCGCGGGTTGTGCCTGGTGGCCAACCGCGACCCGAAACGCGACACCCACCTGCGTGCCTTGCTCGCGGCGGGATTGCGACCGCGGGTTTACGGCAACTATTTTCTCCGTCATCCTCTGGCCCTGCGCCACCCCGGTTGCTTCCGGCCGCGCGTGGCGAATGAGCGGCTCGGCGATGTGTACGCCCGTTACGCAGTCTCGTTGAATATCCACGCACGCGTCGTGCGCGAGGGGACCAACATGCGAAGTTTCGAGTGCGCCGGCTGCGGGATCCCGCAACTGGTGGAGTACCGCCCCGGCCTGGAGCGCCATTTCGACCCGGGTGTCGAACTGGAAGTCTATCGCGACCCGGAGGAGGCGGCGGATCGTGCCCGTGCACTGCTCGCGGACCCGCGGCGCGCGGGCGCGATGGCGGCGCGTGCCGAGCGTCGCGCCCGCGCCGAGCATACCTACCATCACCGTCTGGCGCGCGCCCTCGCCGGTCTCGTCCCGGGCCTCGAGGCCCATAGGGGCCGGCGTTGAGGCCGGCGTGCGTGTCCGGGCGGTGCGTGCCGGACTTCGCCACGTTGCGCGCTTGGTGGTTCGAACACTACGGATGGCTGTTGATCCTCTCCGTACTGTTGCTGCTGCCCACGAAGACCTTGTTCAACGCCCCGATGATCTTCATGGCGTTGGTCGCCCTGTACCGCCTGTACCGGGAGCCGCGCGCGATCCGCGCCGATCCGCAGGTGCGGCTGATCGTCGTGCTGTTTTTGTGCATCTGGTTGCCGATGCTCTGGTCGTTGCCCGGGGCGGTCGACCTCGCGCGCTCGGCGAGCACCGCGCGTGATTTCCTGCGCCTCCCGCTCGCCGGGATCTTCATCGTTCAAACCCTGCGTGCGCAACGCAACCGGGATCGGCTGTTCCTCGGCGTGTTCATCACGCTGAGCATCTGGGTGCTCGACGGCATGGTACAGTTCTTCGCCGGCCGCGATCTCCTGGGTTATCCGTACAACGGGACACAGCTCGCCGGGGTATTCTCGCCGTATCTGCGCTTCGGCTTGGTGATCGCAACGCTCTCCCCGCTGTTTTTCGAGGGGCTGCGTCGCTATGGGCAGCGCAGCAGGTGGGTGTGGCTGCTGCTGGTTCCCTACGTGGCCTGCATCTTCCTGAGCGGGAACCGCACGTCGTGGATGATGTTGAGTGTCGCCCTGTTCGGCTATGGGCTGTTCCTGTACCGCGCGTACGGAGGGATCCGCTGGTACAAGGTGCTCGCCGCGGCGGTCGGGGTCCTGGCCGTGCTGGGCCTGCTCGTTGTGAAGCAGCCGTGGTTCGAGTCCCGGATCGACACGACGCTGGGGCTGTTCAGCGGAAATTACCGGAAGATCGACCGGGCCACCTCCTACCGCCTGCCGATCTGGAAGACCGCGATCAACGCCTTCGAGCACAACTGGATCAACGGCATCGGTCCGCGCGGGTTCCGCTACGTCTACAAGGATTACGCGGGTCCGCACGATTTCTGGCGCGACCAGAATCCGCCGGAGTCGCCCACCCATCCGCATCAGGAACTGCTCGAGATCCTGGTGGGGACCGGATTCCCCGGGCCGATCGGTCTGGCACTGTTCTTCTGGATCCTTTACCGCCGGATGCGGGACGCCCCGCCGGAGGCCGCGCGGCGGGCCATGCCGTGGGTGATCGGAGTGGTCGTCGCGATGAACCCGCTGAACGTACACATGTCGTTCTACGCGAGCTACTGGTCGACGGTCACCTGGTGGCTGATCCTCCCCGGCGTGGCGTACCTGGGCGAGGCGTTCAGTGCGCGGGACGGTCCGGGCACCCCGCGAGCCGTTGATAGAGCGTGAGGAACCGGGGGAGTACGACGTCGGCGGCGTAGTGCCCGCGATAGCGTGCCAGCGCACGCCCGGCCTTCTCGCGCCGGGCCGCCGGGGCCGCGGCCGCGGCCATCGCCCGGGCCAGTGATTCGACCTCGCCGGTTTCCGCCCACCAGGCCACCGTGTCGTCGAGTATCTCACGGGGCCCTTGGGTCCGGGTGCTCACGATCGGCACGCCGCAGGCCATCGCCTCGAGGACCACGATCCCGAAAGGCTCGTCGCGGGAGGGTAGTACGAAGACGTCGCCGCGGGCGAGAAACGCCGCGACGTCTTCGATCCAGCCGGTGAATTGGACCGCCTCGCCCAGTTCCAGGCGTCGGGCCTCGTCGCGTAGTCGCACCTCCTCGGGACCCGCGCCGCCGAGCAGCAGCGTGGCCGCCAAGCCCCGGTCGCGCACGCTTCGCAGGGCTTGCAGCAGGACGTCGAAGCCCTTCTTGTGGACGAAGCGGCCGAGCGCCACGAACGCGGGTGCACCGTCTTCGCGCGGCGGCCCCGGCTCGCGCGGCGGCAGCAGGGAGAAGTGCGGCACCACCTCGATCCGCTCGGCGGGGACGCCGTGTTCACGCAGGTAGCGTCCCTGATCCGCGGAGCCGGGCAGGAAGAGGTCCACGTTGCGGTAGTATTTGAGCTTTACATAGTTGTGGAGGTTGGCGACCAGGGGGATACGCAACGACCGTGCCGGCGTGCCGCAGAGGTGTGCGCCGCGGGCGAGGTGGGAGTGGATCACGGCGGGACCGAAGTGCGCGAGTGCCGCGCCCAGGCGCCGCCGCGCCCAGGGGTCCCAGGCGCCGCGCACGCTCACCGGTGCGATCTGCACGCCGGGCAGGGTCTCCAGCGCGGCGCGGGCCACGAAGTCGCGGTGGCATACGGCGAGCACATCCACTCCCCGTTCGGGTAACGCCCGGCACAGATCGACGAACAGCCGTTCGGCACCGCCGAAGCCGCGGGAGAGCATCACCTGTGCGACACGCAGCGAGCTCAGGGGGGTGGAGTGTTTGGAATTCTCAAACATTCTGACTCCTTACCCGGAATCCACCGTAAAATTTCAAGTACTCTGACACCTTGAATTTCAAGGATCGATCATGACGAATCTATCCGTATTCGTGACCACGTTCAACAACGAAC
>CAZAQG010000130.1:0-4405 GCA_964487445.1 uncultured Chromatiales bacterium | reverse complement strand
TGCGGATGGGTGACACCGCAGAGCGGTGTCACCAGATGTCCAGATGTGCGGTGTCCCCGATGTGGATGCTGCGTGCTCACCGCGCGCTCCTGCTCAACCGGTTCCGCGCAAAAGGTCCGTTCTCCAGCGGAGTCGTTGAGGGTTTCAACATCAAGGCAAAACCGACCTCCGGAAAATCCTTCGGCTTTCGTACATACCACGGCGCTGGAACCGCTTTGCATCCTGTGCTTGGCGCCCTATCCGAACCGGAGTCCACCCACAGGTTCTGCTGAGGAGCCAAATTCTCTATCGAATCCAGGATCGATTCCAAGGCAACGATCAATGCGGGAACGCCTTCTTCGACCACCGTGTAGAGCCGCCGATAGTCGATCGCGCCGTATCTATGGGCGAGCACATTGCGAAACCCGATAATGCCTTTCCACGGGATCTCCCGGTGCTGCGACGTGGTCTGCGGCGAAACCCGCCGCGCCGCCTCGCCGACGATCTCCAGCGCCCGTTCGATGGCATAGCGCGTGCGCGCCTCGGAAAGCAATTGATCCAGACTGATGCCTACGGAAAATTCGGCGACCCGCTTCGCCGCATCGAGCATATCCCAGAGATGGGCGGCGTCCCGCTCAAGCGGCTTCATACAAAACCTTCAAGTCCCGTTCGATGGTCCTCTTGCGGTAGGGGTTGTGCAGAATCTCCGGCGGCACGATATCGATGGGCCTGCCCCCGAAGAGGCGGGAGAAATCATCCTGCAGTTCCTGGGCCGTCCATAGCGACGGCGCCTGCCCAGGCTCGAATTCCACCAGCAGGTCGATGTCGCTGCCCGACTCCAGCTCGCCCCGCGCCGCCGAACCAAAAAGAGCAAGACGATGGATGTGGTAACGCCGCACCAGGTCCTGCAGGGCGGCCCGCGGGACCCTGAGGTTCTCCCCGATCACGAGCCGATCCGGATCGTTTCTCATCCTGCTTTCCTCCTGCGCCGTTGCGCCCCCCAATCGCTTGCTCAATTCTGTTATAGCCAATTCCCGATCCCTGTCCTGTCCGGACCGCAAGGCGTCGAACAATGCCAGCAACGCATACAGCGCAGGATCGCCCCGCGCCGCCAGGGGTAAACTCTTATACAAAGGCAACAACCCCGGTCCCCTGGCGATACCCTCCGGATGCGGCCACACCGGAGGTGGCTCATTCGCCGTCGCTAGGATCGCCTGCAGCGGCGGAAACCCATGAGTCGTTGGAAAGCCGATGGTGGTTTCTCCGCGCACGGCGGGATACGCATACGGCGCCCCAAAGATCACGAACGACCGCAATGCCGCCGGCACCGGGCGCAGCGACCCTTCGATTTCCGTCAACAGCCGAGCTGCCAACAGCCGTTGAACCGCCGCATGCGCTTCAAACCGGGACAGCCGCATGGCGTCAGCCAACACGGTGTACGGCAGCCACTGGCCTTGCAAGACCACCAATTTCAAGGCGATTGCCAGATCCTGCGGCTTGAGTACCCATTGACGGTTGCTCGCCCGCTTCATGGCGACCGATAGTCCGGATGATCTGAACCTGCTCATATGCTATATGCATATCGCATATTCCAGCCCGGATCGCCAGAGATCCATACCGAGCGTCCCACGAGGTGGGGATGGGGGTAGGGGTTGCAGTTGGGGCGTGTTCGCGTGCAGGACCAGGGTAACGCGGCGGTTGCGCGCACGACCGCTCGCGGTGGTGTTGTCGGCGCGCGGGCGGGTGTCGCCGTAGCCGATCGCGCTCAGGCGGGCGGGGGCCACGCCGCGGCGGATCAGGTAACGGGCCACGGTGGTGGCGCGTGCCGTGGACAGTTCCCAGTTGGAGGGGAACCGCGCCGTGTGGATCGGGGTGTTGTCGGTGTAGCCCTCGACGGACACGGCGTAGCGGCTGCGCTTCAGCATTGCGGCGATACGATCCAACAACGCGCGCCCGTCGGCGCTGAGTTGAGTGTCCCCGGCGGGGTAGAGCAGATCGTCGGTAATGATCAGGTTGACCGCGGTCGCCGAGCGTATCACTTCGACCTTCCCCCGGAGGTCCTTCGGGATGGGGATGGATACGGCGTGGACCCGCGGCCCATGGGTCTCGGGCCGGGCGGTGGTGTCGGATGCGGACGCCGATGGGGCGGGCTTGGGCGATGCCGGGGCGGCGGCGCGACCGGGCAGCGTGTCGGGTCGGGGCGCGTAGGGCACTTGGATCACCGGCACCGTGTGCAGGATCAGCGGGGCATCCGGGGCGCCATGCCGGGATAGGTCCGGTATCGGCGCCCCGCGCGCGGGAGGTGCGTGTGCCGGTTTCGGCGCCGGTTTGGCCGAAAGGCTTGGCGCGTGCGCCGGGGCCGGGCGCGCGGGCGGTTTGTGCGTCGCCGGGTCCTTGTGCACGGCGGCAATCGCGGTATGGGGCATGGTGACCGGCGGTGCAGGTGTGGTTGCGCGCGGCGTTGGCCGGACCGGCAACGCCGGGGGCCCTGCCGTCCCGGCGGGGGTCCGGCTGTAGGCGAACAGCAGCACGAACACGGTGAGCAGCAGGGTGACGAGGTCGGCGAAGCTCAGCAGCCAGCCCGCGTCGCCGTCCTCGGGGATCGGCTCGATCGGCACGGAAAACGAGCGCGCGCCAAGCCGCTGCGCGGGGGCGTACATCGCCGCTTGAAGTTCAGGCGGCATGGGGCAGCGGGGGGACGCTCTGCGACGTACCCGGCTGCTGGACCATGCAGGCGCTCAACGTATCCCGGATGATGAACGGGTGGCGCCGCCCGTGGAGCAACACGATCCCCTCGAGGATGACGTTCATGATGATGGCGCGCTGCTGGGCGCATCGGTCCATTTTGATGGCCAGCGGCTTGAAGATCATGTTGGCGAGGACGATGCCGTACAGGGTCGTGACGAGTGCAAAGGACATGCCGGCGCCGATCTGCCCGAGCCCCGCGTGGCCCAGGTTGCCGAGGATCTGAGTCAGGCCGAACAGGGTGCCGAGCATGCCGAATGCGGGGGCGAACGACGCCATGGTGCGCAGGATTTGCGCGTCGGACTGCTCGCGGCTGCGGGCGCCGGCGACGCGCCATTGCATGACCTTGATGATCTCGTCCAGAGGTTCCCGGTCGATCACCATCTGCGCACCGCTGCGCAGGAGCGGGTCGCGGATCTGCTCCAGGCTCTGTTCCGCCGCTTGCAGGTTGCCGTTGCGGTACCAGTGCGCCGTCTCCAGCAACTGTTCGATCTGCGTGTCGGCATTGACCTCGTGGTCCCGCAGCAGGGTGCGCAGGGATTTCGCCACGCGCACCACATCCTCGACGGGCCGGCTTACCAGCGTGGCCGCGAGCGTACCGCCAAGCACCATCAGCAGGCCCGGGAGGTTGAACAGCACTCCCAGGTGCTGGTGCGAGAACAGGGCCGCGACCGCAAGGATGAACAGTCCGCCGAGCAGGCCCAGCAACGTCGATTGGCGCGTCTTCAGAATCCGGTGCATGGCAGGTCCTCCCGCTTTAGGACATGACCAGCAAGTTTCGTACCGGCGCACGGCGGGACACCGGGCCCGCCGCCGGGACGCTCGAGGGGGCGCGAAAACCGCCGGTCCCTGCCGGCGGGCGGAGACGCCGGGCCCAATGGCGGAAACCACTTGCCGCCTTGCTCCCGCGTCCTGTCGCCGGCACGCGCAATCCTGCTACCCTGCCGGCATTGTCCCCGCAGACCAACCCCGCAACGGGAGGCCCCCCATGCGCATTCTCCACACCATGTTCCGGGTAGGCGACCTGGACCGCTCCATCCGGTTCTACACCGACGTCCTCGGCATGCGCCTGCTGCACCGCCAGGACTACCCGGAGGGAAAGTTCACCCTGGCCTTCGTCGGTTACGGCGATGAGAAGGACGAGGCCGTCATCGAACTGACCTACAACTGGGGGACGGATCACTACGACCTGGGCAACGGTTACGGCCACATCGCCCTAGAAGTGGACGACGTCTATCAGGCCACCGATGCCATCCGCCAACGCGGCGGCAAGATCCTCCGCGACGCCGGCCCCATGAACGCCGGCACCACTATCATCGCCTTCGTGGAGGACCCGGACGGCTACCCGATCGAGCTGATCGGCAGGAAACACTGAGCGGCGGGAGCGGATCGGATGCGGAGTGGAGGAGGGAACTTGAAGAGTCAGAATTTACTGAAGAAAGCTCGCACATCTATATGTAATAACAATTTATAAATTGTTTTCTCGGCCGAGACGAGGCGAGGCAGGTCGAACCCACCACGCGCGCCTTTATCGTCGAAACCCTCCTTGAAAGTCTGGATCTCGACCGAGACTTCCCGGTCTCGCAGGAATGGCTGGACGAGATCCGGCGCTGCTGCACCGAGATCGGGCTCCTCAGCAGAACCTGTGGGTGGACTCCGGTTCGGGTAGGACGCCAAGCAC
>CAZAQG010000129.1:0-4417 GCA_964487445.1 uncultured Chromatiales bacterium | reverse complement strand
AGCCGAAAAAAGAGCGGGACACCCTGCTGGTGCGTTGGATCAAACGCGGCTATCTGCCGATGCTTGTCTGGTCGCTGGCGCACAAGAGAACCGTCGTGATCTCCGCCGTGCTGCTCCTGGTCGGAAGCCTCGCCCTGTTCCCGCTGCTGGGCAAGGAGTTCATGCCGACGTTGCAGGAAGGCTCGATCATGTGGCGCGTGACTTCGATACCTTCGACCTCGCTGGAGCAGTCCATCGACATCTCCAAGAGAATCGAGAAGGCGCTCGCAAAGTTTCCGGAAGTGGAGACCACCCTTGCCATGATCGGGCGGGCGGAGAAGGGCGAGACCGCCGATGTCAACTACATGGAAATCTATACCGGACTCAAACCCAAGGGTCAGTGGACCCGTTCGATTGAAAACCTGGCCGATGCGATGCGCGAGGAACTGGAGAAGACCGTGCCCACCGCCGTTATCGCGTTTACCCAGCCCATTCAAATGCGGGTCGAGGAACTGATCTCCGGCGTGCGCTCCACGCTGGCCGCCAAGGTCTACGGAGAGAGTTTGGGCGAACTCGATCGGCTGAGCAGCGAGATCAAGAATGCGCTCGCCGGGGTGCCCGGGGTTGCGGACCTCTCGCTGGAGGCGAATATCGGAAAACCTCAGATCCGCATCAAGGTCGATCGCGAGGCGCTCGCCCGATTCGGACTCAATGCGGACGACGTGCTCACGGTGGTAAGAAACGGGATCGGAAACCGGCCGGTCTCCACTTTGATCGACGGTGTCAAACGCTTCGCTATCACGGCACGATTGAACGATGCGTCCAAGGCCTCCGTGGAGGCCATCCGCAACATCCCGTTACGCACGGCCGGCGGTGCGATTCTTCCGCTGGGGCGGGTCGCCGAGGTGAGCACGGCGGAGGGTTACTCCTTCGTGCGCCGCGAGCAGTTGCAACGCTATGCGGTGATCCAGATGGACGTGCGCGGCCGCGATGTGGGTGGTTTCGTCAAAGACGCCAATACGGCCATCGCGCGGCAGGTGAAGCTGCCACCCGGTTATTGGATCGAGTGGGGAGGTGCCTTCGAGAACCAGCAGCGGGCGTTGCAACGGCTGTCGATCATCGTGCCGTTGACGATCTTTTTCATCTTCGTGCTGCTCTACACCGCCTTCAACTCGGTGAAGTACGCAACCCTGATTATCGCCAACGTGCCTTTCGCTACGATCGGAGGACTCGTTTCACTTTGGATATCGGGACAGTATCTCTCGGTGCCGTCGGCCATCGGCTTTATCGCGGTGTTCGGTGTGGCAATGCTCAACGGCATCGTGCTGGTGAGCTTCATCAACGAATTGCGCGAGAAGGGACTGACGATCCGTGAGGCGGTGCGCCAGGGCGCGGAGCTCAGACTGCGCCCGGTGATGATGACGGCCAGCGTGGCCATTCTCGGATTGATTCCTATGCTATTGTCCGGTGGGGTGGGTGCGGAAACGCAGCGCCCGCTTGCATCGGTGGTGGTCGGCGGGCTCGTCACCTCGACCTTGCTGACACTGGTTCTCCTCCCCGTGATCTACGAGTGGATGGAGACCAGAAAGGAGAAACAACCGTGAAAGAGATCAAGGCCTTCATTCATCGCAACCGGGTCGCGGACGTCGTCCGCGCCCTGGGGGCGGCGGGATTCCACAACCTGTCGGTTATCGACGTCAAGGGGATGCTCCAGGCGCTGGATACGAAAGAGCGGAAATACTCCATTGAAATCGGAAGCGAGGTGATCACCGAGGTGAAGCTGGAACTCGTGTGCAGGGGGGAAGAGCGCACCGCCGAGGCGGTGCGCATTATTCAGGAGCACGGGCGAACCGGTCAGCCCGAGGCGGGGTGGATCTATATCAGCGCGATTCAGGCGGCGCTGCCGATCGAGGCAACCTGAACCCGGGGGTGCGCCGCCGGGAATGCCGAACGGGCCGGGAGGATGCGGGCATGCGTTGCGTCGCCGGTGTCGCGGGTTTGTCGTCGACATCGACCGGCTGCGGGCCGTGCCCGATCGGATCACCGTAGCGTACCCGGGAAATCACGATGACCGACAAACTGACCATCGATCTGGCGCTGGCCTTGCCGGGTATCCCGGATGAACGGGATGCCTGCATCGCGCGCCTGACCGAACTGCTCGAAGCCAAGGGATTGGACACGGCACATCTGATCCGGGAGGACGATGCGACGCGTCTATGCCTGCATTACGATCCGGACCGTTTCACGGTCGGCCAGCTGCGCGATCTGGTCCGGGCGGCGGGCGGGGAAATCGGCGCTCGTTACCACCACGAGAATCTGCGCATCGAGGGCATGGACTGCGCGACCTGCGCCGCCGTAATCGAACATGCGTTGGGCCGCATGAACGGCGTACTGGAGGCGTCGGTGAGTTACGGCGCGGAACGTCTGCGGCTGGAATACGACGGCGAACGGGTCTCGCATAGCGCAATCGTCGAAAGGATCGAGGCGCTGGGCTATGACGTCGTCGAAGAGGGCGAGGAGGTCGGCGGGTGGGCGGAGCACCGTGAACTCATTCTGAGTCTGGTATCGGGCGCGTTGTTACTGGCCGGCTGGTTGCTCGGCTTCAGTTCGGTGCCCGCCGTTTTCCCGCTGAGCTTGTTCGTCGGCGCCTATGCCGCCGGAGGCTTCTACACCCTGCGCGATGCCTGGCAAGGTCTGCGTGGCGGCGATTTCGATATCGACACCCTCATGATCGTCGCGGCCATCGGCGCGGCGGCGCTCGGCGCCTGGGCCGAGGGCGCGCTGCTGCTGTTCCTGTTCAGTTTCGGTCATGCGCTGGAACACCGCGCCATGGAGCGGGCGCGCAAGGCCATCGAGGCGCTGGCCGAATTCGCCCCCAAGACGGCGCTGGTGCAACGCGACGGCGAGGAAATCGAGGTGCCGGTCGATGCGCTGATGCGCGGCGAGCAGGTTATCGTCAAGCCGGGTCAGCGCGTTCCGGCCGACGGCGTGGTGCGCTCCGGCGCCTCCGCCGTGGACCAGTCGCCGGTCACCGGAGAATCCATGCCCGTGGACAAACAACCCGGTGACGGTGTCTTCGCCGGCACCATCAACGGCGAAGGGGCGCTCGTCGTCGAGGTCACCAAGCTCGTCCGAGAGAGCACCCTGGCGCGCATGGTGGAACTGGTGTCCGAGGCCGAAACCCGGCGATCGCCGACACAGCAGTTCACCAAGCGTTTCGAACAGGTGTTCGTGCCGTTGGTGCTGATCGGGGCCGGGCTGCTGATCACCGTGCCGCCCTTGCTGGGCTTCCCCTTTTCCGAGGCCTTTTACCGGGCCATGGCGGTGTTGGTGGCGGCTTCACCCTGTGCGCTGGCCATCGGTACACCGGCGGCGGTGCTCTCCGGCGTGGCGCGCGCCGCGCGCACCGGTGTGCTGATCAAGGGGGGAGTACACCTGGAAAACCTTGGGCGGGTCAGCGCGATCGCCTTCGACAAGACCGGCACCATCACCCGCGGTGAACCCGAAGTGACCGATGTGGCGGCGCTGGACGGTGACGACCTGGAACTGCTCGCCACCGCCGCCGCCGTGGAGAGTCGTAGCGGTCATCCCCTGGCCCGGGCGGTGGTCGCCGCGGCGAAGGCGCGGGGGCTCGAGTGGCGGGAGGCCGGTGAACTGGCGTCGGTCACCGGCAAGGGAGTGCGCGCAGAACTGGCGGGACAAACCGTCGGCATCGGCAACCTCAAGCTGTTCTCCGCCGATGCGGTGCCCGCGGCGGTGCGCGCCGAGGTCGCGCGGCTGGAAGCGGCCGGCAAGACCACCATGGTGGTGCGGCGCGGCGAACGCTTTTTGGGCGTCCTGGCACTTTCCGACACCCCGCGTGAGAACGCCGCCGCCACGCTGCGTCGGCTGCATGAGCTTGGCATCCGCAAGACCATCATGCTCACCGGCGACAACGAGCGCGTCGGCCGCGCGATCGGCGACGCAGTGGGGCTGGACGAGGTGCAGGCGGGTCTGCTGCCCGAGGACAAGGTCGCGGCGGTCGCGGCGCTGTTGAAACGCCATGGTCGGGTGGCCATGGTCGGTGACGGGGTCAACGACGCACCCGCCATGGCCCGCGCCACCGTCGGAATCGCCATGGGCGGCGCCGGTACCGACGTGGCGCTGGAGACCGCCGACGTGGCCTTGATGGCCGACGACCTGGCCAAGTTGCCTTTCGCCGTGGGATTGTCGCGCGCCTCACGGCGCATTATCCGGCAGAATTTGTGGATTTCACTGGCCGTGATCGCGCTGTTGATACCGGCGACCCTCTTCGGGCTGGCCGGTATCGGTCCGGCGGTGATGATTCACGAGGGTTCGACCTTGGTAGTGGTCTTCAACGCACTCCGGTTGCTGAGCTACAGGGAACCGGGTGCGGCTCCTTCGTGAATGACGCAACCTATCGGCAGTGCATGAGAAA
>CAZAQG010000128.1:0-4745 GCA_964487445.1 uncultured Chromatiales bacterium | reverse complement strand
TGCGTGAGCGCGGTCACGGATCCGCCGGCCGGCGGTTCAGCCCCCGGCGGCGCGGTGTTATAGTCGATGTGATCGGAAATCGTACCGATGCAACGGAAGGATCGGCCCCATGGGTATGCTGCGAATCCTCGTGGTGCTCGCCATCACTCTGGGCCTCGGCCTCCCGACGGCCGGGGCGGACACCTTTCTGCTGAAGGCCATCCGTCAGGCGCCGCCCAACGGGCCCCGAGGTGTCCCGCGGCCGACGCGCGGGATGACCATGGCGTCGGTGCTCAAGCGCTACGGGATCCCCGTGAAGAAGCTGCCGGCGGTCGGAAAACCGCCGATCACCCGGTGGGCCTATAAGAAGTACACGGTCTATTTCGAAGACCGGTATGTCATCGATTCGGTGGTTCACTACCCGAACCCGCCCCGGAGACCGTGAGCCTCATCGAGCGCCGCCTCCCGGCGGAGTGGGAACCGCAAAGCGGCGTTCTGCTCACTTGGCCCCACGACGACGGCGACTTCGCCCCGCACCTCGCGCAGGTGGAGCCGGTCTTCATCGACATCGCGCGCGCCGTCGCGCGTTTCGAATCGCTGTGGATCGTCTGCCGCGATGCGGCGCACCGCGAGCGCGTGATGCGGCGGCTCGCCGAGGCGCGGGTCCCAGAAAACCGCCTGCGCCTCCCTCTCGCCCCCTCCAACGACTGCTGGGCGCGCGATCACGGGCCGATCACGGTGCTCGAAGCCGGGCACCCGCGGTTGGTCGACTTCCGCTTCAACGGCTGGGGCGGGAAATTCACGTCGACATTGGATGATCGAATCACCGCCGAGCTGCACGCCGCCGGCGCGTTCGGGGCCGTGGCGCTGGAGCGCGAGGATCTGGTCCTGGAAGGCGGCGCGATCGATTCCGACGGCGCCGGCACCTTGCTCACGACACGTCGCTGTCTGCTTTCGCGGACCCGCAACCCCGGGCTCGATCGCGCCGCCCTTGAGGCACGGCTCGCCGCCCGCCTCGGCGCACGACGCGTATTGTGGCTCGGGCACGGCGCGCTGGCGGGCGATGACACCGACGGGCACGTAGACACGCTGGCGCGGTTCTGCGATCCGCGCACCATCGTCTACCAGGCCTGCGACGACCCCGATGACGAACACCATGCGGAACTCTCGGCGATGGCGCGCGAACTCGCGGCGCTGCGCGATGCGCACGGCGGACCCTATCGGCTGATTCCCCTCCCCCTGCCGCGCCCCGTCCGTGACGAGGCCGGTCGCCGGTTGCCCGCGGGCTATGCGAACTTCCTCGTGGTCAACGGCGCGGTGCTGGTTCCGGTCTACGGCGATCCCGCCGATGCGGTGGCGCTCGGGCGGCTCGGGGAGGCGTTCCCGGGGCGAGAGACGGTGGCGGTGAAGTGCACCCCGCTGCTCCGCCAGAACGGCAGCCTGCACTGCGTGACCATGCAGCTGCCGGTGGGAATCGAGCCGGCCCCCGGTCGATCCGGCCTTTGACAAACCCGCGACCCGCTCGCATCATCGGGCACCGTTTCACGGCGGATACGCAGGGGCGCAAATGACGGCAGCGGACGCACTGACGGCGGGGTTGGTGCAGCACGCCTGCACCGAGGACCGCGAAGCGAACCTGGCCGCGAGCCTCGCGGGGATCCGCGAGGCCGCCGGCCGCGGTGCACGGCTGGTGCTGCTCGAGGAACTGCACACCACGCGCTATTTCTGCCAGCACGAGGATCCCGCGTGCTTCGATCGGGCGGAGCCGATCCCGGGCGCCACGACCGAGCGACTCGGCCGGCTCGCCGCGGAACTCTCGGTGGTGATCGTCGCCTCGCTGTTCGAGCGGCGCGCCGCCGGCCTCTATCACAACACCGCGGTGATACTCGATCGGGACGGGTCGCTCGCCGGGCGCTACCGCAAGATGCACATCCCGGACGACCCGGGGTTCCACGAAAAGTATTACTTCACTCCGGGGGACCTGGGGTTCACGCCGATCGACACCACCGTCGGCCGCCTCGGGGTTCTGGTGTGCTGGGACCAGTGGTACCCGGAGGCGGCGCGGCTCATGGCGCTGGCCGGCGCGCAGGTGCTGCTCTACCCGACGGCCATCGGCTGGGACCCGCGCGATGAAGAGGCCGAGCGGGAGCGCCAGCGCGATGCCTGGATCACCATCCAGCGCGCCCATGCCGTGGCGAACACCGTGCCCGTGCTGGTGTGTAATCGAACCGGCGACGAACCCGACCCGGACGGCTCCACGCCCGGTATCCAGTTCTGGGGTTCGAGCTTCGCCGCGGGTCCGCAGGGCGAAATCCTGGCCATGGCGGCGAGCGACCGTGCCGCGGTCGTTACCGTCGAACTGCCGCTCGCACGCACCGAGGAGTTGCGCCGCAACTGGCCCTATTTCCGGGACCGGCGCGTAGACGCCTACCAGGATCTGCTGCGGCGCTATCGGGACTGAGACCCGATCCCGACGAACGGTCGCCCGCATTCCCGCAGCCGGGGCCCACCTTACTGCGGCACGACGCGACTCGTTTGCAGCCCCTTCGGACCACGGCTCGCCTCGAACTCGACCGGCTGGCCCTCCTTGAGAGTCTTGAAGCCTTCCGCCTCGATGGTGGAATAGTGGACGAAGACATCCTCGCTACCGTCACTGGGCGTGATGAATCCATAGCCTCGCGCCTGATTGAACCACTTCACTGTGCCGTTCTGCATCCATCCTCCCCCTTCTACCGCTTTATTATTCGTTCGCCGGTCGCGCGACCGGCCCGCCTTCCGCACTCCTCCCCGGGGAACCGAACCGGTACCGGCCCCCCGGACCGCTCGCGACCTATCCTATGCTTGTCGCCCGGGACTTGACAAATCGGTACTCCGAGGGAATCAAAAAGCAGCCATCCCCATCCTATTCCCTTCATCCCGGCCTTCTCCTTCAGGGAGAAGGAACCTTCTTTCCCGGGTTTGCACCAAAGGCCTGGTAACCGTTCTGAAGGATACCGATCCTCCATCGCCTAAAAGCGAGGGCCCTACGGATCCCCTATGGGGGACCATAAGCCTCATGACGCCTATCCGTCGCATAATGACGAGGGGTTACGGATCCCCGGCGTGGCGCCCAACCAGGGGAAGGACACGGGCGCGGGAAAATGTGCGATAATCGAACCGGTTTCAGAGCAGTGGTTCCGGCCACCGCAGGACCCCGCGACAGGACGTTGAAGACCCCGGGAATGACCCCGCCCACCGTCCAGCCCGCGGCGACCGGCATCGACCACCGGCACGAACCGCGCGCCGGCGTCTCCCGCAGCGGGACGCACGCTGGGCGAACGCACTGAATTTTGTCAAACCACTGTGAAAGACGGGACCTCCCATGATCCTGATTTTGACCCCCGATACAGACACCGGTAGTCCGGAATACAAGAAATTACTGCAACATCTTTCCAATCTCCCTAATATCCGGTCGCGGGTGCACCGGGAGACCGGCGCCCAGCAGATCCTCAGCGAGGTCTACCTGATCGGGGATACCGCATCCCTGACCGTCGAGGAAATGGAGGGCCTGCCGTGCGTGGAACGCGTCGTGCGGGTCTCCGTAGAGTACCGTGTGCTCGGCCGGCACCGCGACGGGCGGCGCAGTACCGCCTTCGAGTACAACGGCGTGCACTTCGGCCAGGACAATCTGAACGTGTTCGCGGGCCTGTGCGCGGTGGACACACCGGAACACGTCGAGCGGATGATGCAGGCCCTGCAGGAACACGGCCAGGTCTGCACCCGGATGGGTGCCTACAAGCCGCGCACCAGCCCGTATTCCTTCCAGGGATACGGCAAGAGCTGCCTGCCCTATGTATTCGAGTTGGCGGGCAAATACGGGATCCGGGTGATCGCGATGGAGGTCACCCATGACTCGCAGGTGCGCGAGATCCGCGACGCCCTCGAGCAGACCGGCCGTCCCACCGGGGTCATGCTCCAGATCGGTACCCGCAACACGCAGAACTTCGAGTTGCTCAAGAGCGTCGGGCGTCAGCAGGAGTTCCCCGTGCTGCTCAAGCGCGGCTTCGGAATCACCCTGGAGGAATCGATCAACGCCGCGGAGTACCTCGCCAGCGAGGGCAATCATCGGGTGGTGTTCGGGCTGCGGGGCATGAAGACCAACATGGGGGATCCACACCGAAACTTCGTCGATTTCTCGCACGTGCCCGTGATCAAGCGGCTCACGCGCATGCCCGTGTGCGTGGATCCGTCGCATTCCGTGGGCAGCCGCGACGCCGGGCCGGAGGGTCTGCTCGACGTCTTCCACGTCACCGCCCAGGGGGTCATCGCCGGGGCGAACATGATTCTGGTCGATTTCCACCCGGTGCCGAGCAAGGCGCTGGTGGACGGCCCGCAGGCCCTGACGCTGGAAGAGCTCCCGTACTTCCTCGAAGACGTGCGGATCGCACGCGAGGCCTACGAGCGGCGCGTAGCGCTGGCGGAGCGCTTTGCGGCGACCGGCGATACCACGCGGACCGCGGGGACCGGCGCCGGGAACTGACCCGTCGGCGCCCACCCCGGGTTCGATCCGCCCCTCCTTTCCGAGCCGCTCCACGTAGCGATAAAGGGTGCGCTCGCACACATTCCCCGGACTCCATCCATTCGGTTCAGAACACGTGCGCGTCGCCGTAGATCTCGAAAAAACCGGCCCGGGTCAGCCGGAGAAGGAGGATCCTGCGCCCGGGCCGGAAAGGAGGAGTGCTCGCTAGTAATTCGCCTGGACTTGGAGATACAGGCCCTTTTCGCGC
>CAZAQG010000127.1:0-4853 GCA_964487445.1 uncultured Chromatiales bacterium | reverse complement strand
CTGCGCCTTGCCTGGCAGCTCGCGTCGGAATAAAATCGTCGGCTTTCGCCGTTTCGGTGTTGTCCCGATGCCGCACGGCCCAAGATGCCGGATAGATCACACATGAGCGATGCCCTGATGTCCACCTACGCGCGCCTGCCGGTGAGCTTCGCGCGCGGCGCCGGTGCGGTGCTTTGGGACTCGGTCGGGCGCGAGTATCTGGATGCCGTGAGCGGCATCGCCGTTTGCGGACTCGGCCATGCGCACCCGGCCGTCGCCGAGGCGCTGTGCGCACAGGCGAGGACCCTCGTCCATACCTCCAATCTCTACGAGATCCCGCTGCAGACCGAGCTGGCGACGCAGCTCGCGGAACACTCCGGTATGGAGACGGCGTTTTTCTGCAATTCCGGCGCCGAGGCCAACGAAGCGGCGATCAAGCTGGCGCGCCTGTACGGGCACCGGCGCGGCATGGCGCGCCCCGCCGTGGTCGTCGCCGAGGGCAGCTTCCACGGTCGCACCCTCGCCACCCTTGCCGCGACGGGCAACCGCCGGGTACAGGCCGGCTTCGAGCCCCTGATGCCGGGCTTTCTGCGGGTGCCGTACAACGATCTCGACGGGCTGCGGGCGATCGCCCGGAACAGCCCCGACGCGGTGGCGGTACTCCTCGAGCCGATCCAGGGCGAGAGCGGGGTGCGGGTCCCGGATCCGGGCTACCTCGCCGGCGTACGCGCGCTGTGCGACGAGTTCGGCTGGCTGATGATGCTCGACGAGGTGCAGACCGGCATCGCGCGCACCGGCGCTTGGTTCGCCTTCCAGCACGAGGCCGTGCGTCCGGACGTCATCGCGCTGGCCAAGGGTCTCGGCAACGGCGTGCCGATCGGCGCGTGCCTGGCGCGCGGACCGGCGGCGGCGCTGTTCACGCCCGGCACGCACGCCTCCACCTTCGGCGGCAACCCGCTCGCCTGCAGCGCCGCACTCGCCGTGCTGCGCACGATCACCGAACAGGATCTGGTCACCCGCGCCGCGCAACTCGGCGAGCGCATCCGCGAAGGCCTCGCGCACGGGCTCCCGCCCGCCGCCGGGGTGCGAGAGATCCGCGGCCGCGGACTGATGATCGGGATCGAACTCGACCGCCCGTGCACCGATCTCGTGCAGCGCGCCCTCGAACGCGGGTTGCTCATCAACGTCACTGCGGAACGGGTCATCCGGCTGCTCCCGCCGTTGATCCTCAGCGACGCCCAGGCCGAGCGGATCGTGAACGAGGTCTGCGGCCTGGTCCAGGCGTTCTGCGTCGCGGCCTGAGGCCGCGACGCAGACACCGGTCATGGGCGTCCGGCACTTCCTGACCCTTACCGATCTCTCTTCCATGGAGCTGCGCGCCCTGCTGCAACGTGCCGTCGAGTTGAAGGCGCGGCACGCCGCCGGCCAACTCTACGAACCGCTCAAGAACCGCGTGCTGGGGATGATCTTCGAGAAGTCGTCGACCCGCACGCGGGTCTCCTTCGAGGCCGCCATGACCCAGTTCGGGGGCCACGCGATCTTCCTCTCGCCGCGCGACAGCCAGCTCGGGCGCGGCGAGCCGGTCGAGGACACCGCGCGCGTACTCTCACGCATGGTCGACTGCGTCATGATCCGCACGTACGAGCACGAGAAGGCCGAACGCTTCGCCGCCCACTCCGGCGTGCCGGTCATCAACGCGCTCACCGACCGTTTCCACCCCTGCCAACTGCTCGCCGACGTGCAGACCTATCTGGAACATCGCGGGGAGATCCGCGGGCGCACCGTGGTCTGGCTGGGCGACGGCAACAACGTGTGCCACAGCTACCTGCATGCGGCGGGGCGCTTCGACTTCGAACTGCGCGTCGCCTGCCCGGAGGGCTTCGACCCGGACCCGCGCATCCTCGCGGCCGCCGGTGCGCACGCACGAGTGGTCCGCGACCCCCTGCAGGCGGCGAGCAACGCCGATCTGGTGGTCACCGACGTCTGGGCGAGCATGGGCCAGGAGGAGGAACACTTGGCGCGCGCGCGCGCCTTCGAGCCCTACCGGGTGACCTCCGAGATCATGGCGCGCGCCAAACCTGACGCACTGTTCATGCACTGCCTGCCGGCCCACCGCGGCGAGGAAGTCGCCGCCGAGGTCATCGACGGCCCGCAAAGCGTCGTCTGGGACGAGGCGGAGAACCGGCTGCATTCGCAGAAGGCCCTGCTGGAGTTCCTGCTGTGCGCGCACTGAGACGCCGACGCGGCGCGCTGCTCCTGTTTCTCCTGGGCGCCCTTCCGGGGTTCGCGACCGCCGCGCCGACGGCCGTGGACGTCGCGGTGGCGGCCAACTTCATCGGCGCCGCGCGCACCCTGGCGGCGCGTTTCGAGGCCGCCACCGGCGATCGCGTGCGGCTGAGCTTCGGCTCGACCGGCAGCCTCTATGCGCAAATCCGCTACGGCGCGCCGTTCGCGGTATTCCTGGCGGCGGACGCTCGCCGCCCGCGCCTGCTGGAGCGTGCCGCCCTGGCGGTCCCGGGCAGCCGTTTCACCTACGCCCTTGGGCGGCTGGTACTGTGGAGCGCACGCGCCGGGCTGATCGAGCGCGGCGGAAAGGTGCTCGCGCAGGGACGCTTCCGGCATCTGGCGATCGCCAACCCGCGCAGCGCCCCCTACGGCGCCGCGGCGCGCGCGGTCCTCGAACACCTGGGCCTGTGGCGGCGGCTCGCGTCGCGCCTAGTGACCGGGGAGAACATCGCGCAAACCTACCAGTTCGTCGCCAGCGGCAATGCACAGCTCGGTTTCGTCGCGCTCTCCGAGGTGCCGCCGGTGCACGCCCCGCGCGCCGGCTCGCGCTGGCTCGTGCCGGCCGCGCTGTACCCGCCGATCCGTCAGCAGGCGGTGCTGCTCGCCCGCGCGGCGCACAAACGCGCGGCGCGCGCCTTCCTCGCCTACCTGCGCGGGCCTCAGGCCCGCCGGGTGATCCGTGCGCACGGCTACGGCCTGCCGGCACCGGTGCGCACCGACGCCCGCCGGCCCTGAGGCGCGCGCGGGCATGACGCCGCACCGCGACCTCCTGCCGAGCGGGGGCCGCGCATGAGCCCGGCTGTGACCGCGGACCTCGTAGCGGTAGTGATCACGCTGCGCTTGGCCGCCACCACGACGTTGATCCTGCTCGTGCTGGGTACGCCGCTCGCGTGGTGGCTGGCACGCACCCACTCCGCGCTGCGCACGCCGATCGAGGCGCTGGTCGCCATGCCGCTGGTGATGCCCCCCACGGTGCTCGGCTTCTACCTGCTCGTGGGCCTCGGACCGCACAGCCCGCTGGGAGCGGCCTGGGGGCGGCTCACCGATTCGACCCTGCCGTTCAGCTTCGCCGGGCTGGTGGTGGGCTCGGTGATCTACTCGCTTCCGTTCGTGGTCCAGCCCCTGCAGGCGGCCTTCGAATCCCAGGGCCGGTTGCTGCTCGAGGCCGCCGCGACGTTGCGCGCCGGACCGCTGGACCGGTTCTTTACCGTAGCGCTGCCGCTCGCCCGGCGCGGACTGGTCACCGCGGCCACTCTCGGCTTCGCGCACACGGTCGGCGAGTTCGGCGTGGTCCTCATGATCGGCGGGGGCATCCCCGGGCGCACCGAGGTGGCCTCGATCGCCATCTATAACCACGTCCAGGACCTGCAATACGCCCGCGCCAACGTCCTCGCCGCCGGGCTGCTGGCGTTCTCGTTCCTGATCCTGCTGATGGTCTACACCATCAACCGCCGGCTGCGGCGCCGCGGCCTGTGAACGCGATCCGCGTAGACCTCAGGCTGGAGCGCCCCGGATTCCATCTGGAGGCGCGCTTCGAGGCGCCCGCGCGCGGCGTCACCGCACTGTTCGGCCCCTCGGGCGCCGGCAAGAGCACGCTGCTGCGCGCCATCGCCGGTCTCGAACCGGACGCCGCGGGCATGGTACAGGTATCCGGCTTGGCCTGGCAGGACAGCGCACGAAGAATCTTCGTACCCACGCATCGGCGCGCGGTGGGCTACGTCTCCCAGGAGACGGCTCTGTTCCCCCATCACACGGTGCGCGGCAACCTCGACTATGCCTGGCGCCGCGCACCGCCGCGCGAACGCACCGTCGATCCGGACCTCGCCGCCCGGTGGCTGGAACTCGAGGGGCTGCTCACCCGCCACCCGCATCAGCTCTCCGGAGGCGAGCGCCAGCGCGTGGCCATCGCGCGCGCCCTGGTGAGCGCCCCGCGCCTGCTGCTGCTCGACGAACCGCTCTCCGCGCTCGATCTCGCGGGCCGGCTGCGGATCCTGCCCTACCTCGAGCGATTGCACGACACCCTCGACCTGCCGATACTGCTGGTCAGCCACTCGCTCGACGAAGTCGCGCGCCTGGCCGACCGGTTGGTGCTGATCGAGGACGGGCGGGTACGCGCCTGCGGGGCCCTTGCCGAGATGCTCGCGCGCCTCGATCTGCCCACCGCCCACGGCGACCAGGCGGGCGCGGTACTCGATACGGTGATCGCCGAACACGATCCGGACTACCGGCTCACCGGCCTTGCATTCCCCGGCGGCCGGCTCACGGTCGCACAACACCCGGCACCGATCGGCGCCCGCGTGCGCGTGCGCATCCTGGCGCGCGACATCAGCATCGCCCTCGACCCGCCGCGGCACACCAGCATCCTCAATGTGCTCCCGGTACGGGTCGCGGAACTGGCCGCCGAGTCCCCCGCGCAGGTCATGGTGCGTCTCGACGCCGGCGGCACCGCCCTGCTCGCCCGCGTCACCCGCCGCTCCGCCGACGCCCTCGGCCTGCACCCCGGCCAAGCGGTATTCGCCCAAGTCAAGAGCGTGGCGCTGTCCTGACCGCAGCCCGATTCCCCACCGATTCGCGACGCCGGCCGGGCG
>CAZAQG010000126.1:0-4943 GCA_964487445.1 uncultured Chromatiales bacterium | reverse complement strand
GGCGCCCACCCGGTCAATTCCGTACCGCGACGCCGTGCCGGGCCATGTATGCCTTGGCCTCGGCGATCGTGTGCTCGCCGTAGTGGAAGATGCTGGCCGCGAGCACCGCGTCCGCGCGCCCTTCGCGCACCCCCGCCACCAGGTGATCGAGGGTGCCCACGCCTCCCGAGGCGATCACCGGGACCGGTACCGCCTCGCTCACCGCCCGGGTCAGCGCCAGGTCGAAACCCTCCCGCGTGCCGTCCCGGTCCATGCTGGTTAGCAGGATCTCGCCGGCGCCGTAGCGGGCCATGCGCATCGCCCATTCGACGGCGTTCAGGCCGGTTGCGCGCCGCCCGCCGTGCGTGAAGATTTCCCAGCGCGGCGTCTCGCCCACGGCGCTCGTGCGCTTGGCGTCGATGGCCACCACCAGGCACTGGGCGCCGAAGCGCCGCGCCGCTTCGCGCACCAGTTCCGGGTCACGGACCGCCGCGGTGTTGATGGCGACCTTGTCGGCGCCGGCGTTGAGCATGCGGCGCACGTCCTCGACGCTGCGGATCCCGCCGCCCACGGTGAGCGGGATGAATACCTCGGAGGCGACCTGTTCCACCACGTGCACGATGGTGTCGCGCTCATCGGAGCTGGCGGTGATGTCCAGGAAGGTGATCTCGTCGGCGCCCTGCTCGTCGTAGCGGCGCGCCACCTCGACCGGATCGCCGGCGTCGCGGATCTCCACGAAGCGCACGCCCTTCACGACGCGACCGGCGTCGACGTCCAGGCAGGGGATGATGCGTTTGGCGAGACTCAATGGTGGTTTCCCGCCGCGGGGTGCGGCATTCAGTCGGTGCCGCAGAGTTCATTCGCGAGGCGCTGCGCCTCGGCGAGATCCAGGGTCCCTTCGTAGAGCGCGCGACCGACGATGGCGGCCGTGACGCCCTCTCCGGCGACGTCGCACAAGGCGCGCACGTCGTCCAGATTGCGGATACCGCCCGAGGCGATGACCGGTATGTGGATGGCGCGCGCCAGTTCCGCGGTGGCCTCGGCGTTGACGCCGTTCATCATCCCGTCGCGTCCGATGTCGGTGTAGATGATCGCCCCCACGCCGTCGTGCTCGAAGTGCCGCGCCAGGTCGACCGCCTTCTGGTTGGAGAGTTTGGACCAGCCCTCGATGGCCACCTTGCCGTCGCGCGCATCCAGGCCCACCAGGACGTGGCCCGGGAACTCCAGGCACAGGTCGTTGACGAAGTGCGGGGCCTTGACCGCCTGCGTCCCTATGATCACATAGCGCACGCCGGCATCGAGGTAGGCCTGCACCGTGTCCTCGTCGCGGATCCCTCCGCCCACCTCGAGGTCCAGTTCGGGATGAGCCGCGGCGATGCGCCCGATGACCTCGGCGTTGACCGGGTGGCCGGCGAACGCCCCGTTGAGGTCCACGATGTGCAGGCGCCGCGCCCCGGCCCCGGCCCAGCGCCCGGCCACCTCCACCGGGTCGTTGGAGAATACCGTCTCCTCTTCCATGCGGCCCTGGCGCAGCCGCACGCACTTGCCGTCCTTGAGATCGATGGCGGGTATCAGCAACATGATCTGGCCTTCATTGCCCTTGTACGATGGTTTCGGTGCCCGTCGCCGGCCGATCAGGCCGTACCGTCCCAGCTCAGGAAATTCCTCAGAAGCGTGAGCCCCGCGCGCTGGCTCTTCTCCGGATGGAACTGCACCGCGAAGATATTATCGCGCGCCAACGCCGATGCAAATCCCCCGGCGTAGGGCGTGGTCGCGGCCACCGGCGCCTCGTCCTCCGGGACCACGTGATAGCTGTGCACGAAATAGAACCGCTCGTCTTGGGCGATGCCGTCCCACAGCGGATGCTCGCGCATCCGATGCACCTCGTTCCAGCCCATGTGGGGGATCTTGAGGCGCCCGCCGTCGGGGGCGCGTGCGTCCTCGGGAAACCGCACCACCGATCCGGGAAAGGCGCCGAGCCCCGGGGTCCCGCCGCTCTCCTCGCTGAATCCCATGAGCGCCTGCAGTCCCAGGCAGATGCCGAGGAACGGCCGCTCGTGCAACGTCTCGCCGATCGCCTCGTCCAGGCCGCGCGCGTGCAGCCGCTCCATGCACTCGCCGATCGCCCCCTGCCCCGGGAAGACGATGCGCGCCGCTTCCCGGACCCGCTGCGGGTCGTCCGTGACGTAGATGCGCGCACGGGGGGCCACATGCTCCAGTGCCTTGTGCACGGAGCGCAGGTTGCTCATACCGTAGTCGATGATCGCGACGGTGTTCATGTCGGTGTGCGGCGGGTTTCGGCGTGCGCCCCGCGGCGGGGGGGGCGCGGCGGAGATCGCCTCCGGCCTACAGACTCCCTTTCGTCGAGGGTACCGCGCCGGCGACGCGCGGATCGGTCTCCACGGCCGCGCGCAGGGCCCGGCCGAACGCCTTGAAGATCGTCTCGGCGACGTGGTGGGCGTTGTCCCCGTGCAGGACATCGATGTGCAGGGTCACCCGGGCGTGGTTCACGAAGCCCTGGAAGAACTCCTGGAACAGGTCCACGTCGAAATCGCCGATGCGGGCCCGCGGGAAACGCACCCGGTACTCCAGGCCCGGACGTCCCGAACAATCGAACACCACGCGTGACAGGGCCTCGTCGAGCGGGACGTAGGCATGGCCGTAGCGGCGGATGCCGCGTTTGTCCCCGAGCGCGGCGAGGAACGCCTGCCCGAGCGTGATCCCCACGTCCTCCACCGTGTGGTGGGCGTCGACCTCGAGGTCGCCCTCGGCCTCGATCTCCAGGTCCACCAGCCCGTGATGCGCCACCTGCTCCAGCATGTGCTCGAAAAACGGCAGGCCGGTGCGCAGCGTGGCGCGCCCGCTCCCGTCGAGATCCACACGGACCCGGACACGGGTCTCCCGGGTGTTGCGTTCGCTGCCGGCACTACGTGACACGGCCCTGGGCTCCCGGGGATCCCGCTGGGGATCGGTCTAGCCAGCCATGATACCGGGATCGGACGCCCTGGGAAACCGCAACCGGTTAAAACCCGGGGAGTTGTGTACTCGGCCGGCGTCGGTGTCCGCCCAGATGCGTGGAAATTTGATCCCAGTCAATGAATCTGTTGAAATCGGGAGCCGGAGGGGGCGCATGGACCGAAACGACATGGACAAGGTCGTCAGCCTGAAACGGATCAAGGTGGCGTGCCGGGCCTGCAGCCTGGCGCAGTTGTGCCTGCCGGCGGGGGCCTCGCGCGACGACATCGAGCGACTCGATACGATCATCAAACGCCGCCGGCCGTTGCGACGCGGTGAGCATCTGTACCGTACGGGCGACCGGTTCCACGCCGTGTACTTGGTGCGCTCCGGATCGATCAAGAGCTGTGTGCCCACCGACCGGGGCCAGGAGCAGGTCACCGGCTTCCACCTTCCGGGCGAGTTGGTGGGTCTGGATGCCATCCACGTCGAAGAACACCGCTGCGGGGCCGTCGCACTGGAGACGACCAGCATGTGCGAGGTCCCGTTCCCGCAGCTCGAGTCGCTCGCCGGACAGGTCCCGGGCCTGCAGCGCCAGCTGCACCGGCTGATGAGCCGGGAGGTGCTGCGCGACCACGAGCACCTGCTCATGCTGGGGAAGAAGAGCGCCGAGGAGCGGCTCGTGACCTTCCTTATCACCCTGTCGAACCGCTTCCACGAACGGGGCTATTCCGCGATCGAGTTCCGCCTCAGCATGTCGCGCGGCGACATCGGCAACTACCTCGGGTTGGCGGTGGAGACCGTGAGTCGGTTGTTCACCCGCCTCCAGGGCCAGGGCTGGATCTCGGTGGACCGCAAGCTGGTGCAACTCCGGGAACCGGAGAGGCTTCGCACGCTGGCCGGCGTGCGGCCCCGGGAGCCGGACCCCCGGTCGTACCACGGGCAGCGTTCGTAACGCGCACTCAGTGTGCCGCCTTCGTTCCAGTCTGCCACGAAGAGAGGCGCCTTCGATGACGGGCACATTAGCACCATCGCACACCTGACCGGCGACAAGTTGAGAGCACACCGCTTCCCGTTTCCTCCGATGACGGAACAATTGGCGATTGCGCAGTTCCTTGACGCATGCCTTGCTGACATCGGCCATGCGGTGCAAGTGGCCCACAGCGAGATCTCCCTCCTCCGCGAATACCGCACCCGCCTGATCGCCGATGTCGTCACCGGCAAGCTCGACGTCCGCGAGGCGACTTTGCGCCTGCCGGATGAGGTCGAGGAACCCGGGCCGCCCGACGCCCTGACCGATGCCGCGGACGCTGCCACCGACGACCTCGATGCGGCGCCCGAGGAGGCCGGGGGGTGAGCGAGCGCGAGCAAATCGCACTCATCGACCGCCTGTGCGCGTTGCCGGCAGAGACGGAGTGGTTCGAGTTCAAACGCAACCGCTGCGAGTCCCAGGTACTCGGCGAGTACCTGTCGGCGCTCGCCAATGCGGCCTGCCTCGCGAATCAGCCTTGCGGTTACCTTGTCTTTGGCATTGACGACGCGACCCATGCTGTTGTTGGCACGGGCTTCGACCCGTACGTGGTCAAAGGCAAGGGCAATCAGGACCTGTTGCCGTGGCTGGCGGTCGGTCTGCACCCGAACCCTGGTGTGGAGACGCATATCGTTTTGCATCCTGATGGCCGGGTTGTCCTGTTCGAGATTGGGCCCGCGCAGGGCGAACCGGTCAGCTTTTATGGCTCGGCGTACGTACGCGTTGGATCGAGCAAGACCGAATTACGCCGTCACCCTGAGAAAGTGCGTGCTCTCTGGACGCGAGGCAGCGACTGGTCGGCCGAGATCTGCCGGGCGGCGTCGCTGGCGGACCTCGTCCACCCGCGGTCGCCAAGGCCCGCGAGCAGTTCATTGTCAAGCATCCGAGCCAGGCCGTTGAAGTCGCCGACTGGGACGACCAGACCTTTTTGAACAAGGCACGTGTCCTCAAGCAGGGGGCTGTAACAAATACCGCACTC
>CAZAQG010000125.1:0-5188 GCA_964487445.1 uncultured Chromatiales bacterium | reverse complement strand
CAATCCCACCGACCGCGCACGCGTCAACTTACGATGCCTCGCGCGATTGTAAGCGGCGCATCACCTCGGCGGCAACCGAGGCGGTATCCGCGAGGGGCGCATATTCCCAGTGTTCCAGGCGTCCGCGGAAGGGGCGCGTGATGCCTGCACGTTCCAGGTTGCGGTGGAAGGCGCGGAACTTGCGGCCCCCGCCGCGTAGGCCCAGCACGTAGACCGGTCGGCCGGTGGCCGCGGCCTCCGAAACCATGGACACCGAGTCGCAGGTCACCAGCAGGTAATCGGCGAGCGCGAGGTAGGCGAAGTAGGGATTTTCTCCGCAACCGTCCCAGATGACCGAGGCCCCGGGCGGGAGGTGCCGGGCCAGCATCCGCAACGCCTGCGGATCGGTGCGCCGTGAGGGCGTCACGACCACACCGACGCCGTGAGTGCGATGCAGCGCCGCGAGTTGATCGCCGAGGCGATCGGCGTCGTCGGGGCCGAAACGGTAGTAGCGGTTGGACCCGCCGAGCAGCACCGTCACCAGGGGACGCGGGAGGTGAGCCAGCGCCGGGGCGAGGCGCGCGCCCTCGGCGCTCAGGCGCTCGGGGGTGATACGGTGCAGGGCGCCGCGCGTGACCATGACGTTGTCACCGCGGCAACGATCGTGCTCCGGGACCACCACCAAGTCGAAGCGCACCGGGTTCACCCGCGGATCCTGGATCTGGACCGTGAAGGTGCGTCCCCCGCCGGCGCGGCGCACGGCGATCGACAGCGCCACCGAGGCACGACCGGTTCCGATCAGCAGGTCCGGCCACGGCGGCGCCAACGGATCACTCCCGGGCCCCGGCGCGGCCAGGGCCCGGAACCACAGCGGCGGCGGCAGGTGGCGCCACGGCGCGCGGACGCGCACGATCTTGCGCACCGGCTCGACACCGAGCGCCTCGGCGAGTCCGAGGCACTGGTTCACCATGCCGGCCTTGTCTTCGCTGAGCACCCAACAGCGGGCCTCGCCGGGTGCGGCGGGCGGCGTCACTCGTCCTTGAGAATGTAGTCGGCGCCGCAATAGGGACACTTGGTCCGGCCGGTGGCCTCGATCGGCAGATACACGCGGGGGTGCGAGTTCCACAGGCTCATCCCGTCCATGGGGCAGTGCAGCGGCAGGTCCGCGCGCGTCACCTCGTAACGGCTCCGGGCGTTGGGCTCGCGGTATTTGTGCTCCAGCGCCGCAGCGGCGGTGTTCGGGTTCGTCATGTCCAGCTACCTCTGCACGAGGAATCGCGCGTGTGGGTTCCGATTATACCGGCGTCTGCCACTCCGGGTGCGAATCGCGGCGCCCGTGGACCTGGTCGAAATACAGGCCCTGCAATCGCTCGGTGAGCGGCCCGCGCCGGCCCGCGCCGATCACGCGCCCGTCGACCTCGCGCACCGGAGTCACCTCGGCGGCGGTGCCGGTCAGAAACACCTCGTCGGCGATATAGACCTCGTCGCGGGTGATGCGCTTCTCCACCGTCTCCACCCCCAACTCGCGGGCCAGGACGATGAGTGTGTCGCGGGTGATGCCGTCCAGTGCCGAGGTCAGCTCCGGGGTGAGGAGGCGCCCGTCGCGCACCAGGAAGATGTTCTCGCCGCTGCCCTCGGCGACGCAGCCCTCCACATCGAGCAGCATCGCCTCGTCGTAACCGCAGGCCAGCGCCTCGTTGAGCGCCAGCATCGAGTTCATGTAGTTGCCGTTCGCCTTGGCCTTGCACATGGCGATGTTGACGTGGTGGCGCGTATACGAAGAGGTCTTCATCCGAATGCCGTTCTGGATCTTCTCCTCGCCCATGTACCGGCCCCACGGCCAGGCGGCGACCATCGCGTGCACCTTCAGGTTGTCGGCGCGCAGACCCATGCCCTCGGCCCCGAAGAAGCACATGGGCCGGATGTAGCCGGACTTCAGGCCGTTCTCGCGCACGGCCGCGCGGTTGGCCTCGTTGATCTGTTCCTTGGTGAACGGGATCTTCATACCCAGGATATGGGCCGAGCGGAACAGCCGGTCGGTGTGATCGAACAACCGGAAGATCGCCGCGCCCGAACCGTTCTCGTAGGCGCGCACCCCCTCGAAGACCCCCATGCCGTAGTGCAGGGTATGGGTGAGCACGTGCACGCGGGCCTCACGCCAGGGCACCATCTCCCCATCGAGCCAGATGAAGCCGTCACGGTCGGCCATGGTCATATCGCGATTCTCCTCGGCGCCGCCCGTGCCGGCGGCGAAACGTTCGCATTCCAACGAACATCGGTGTCCTGTTCGGCGCCGATGCCGCCCCCCTCATCCTGTCCCTCCCCCGGAAGGGGAGGGGACGCATGGATCGGCGTTCGCGCCGTCCTCCAGCCAGCGCCGCCAGACCCGCAGCACACCCTCGCGCTCGGCGGCGAATTCGCTTTCATCGACCACGGCGGGCTGCTGCTGCAAGGCCAGGCGATGCACGGCGGCGCGGTAACTGCGGTAGGCGTCGGCGAGAAACGCCGCATCCTCCGGGGGCAGGACCCCGACCCGCGCCAGGGTCTCCAGCAACCGGATGTTGTCCGGATAGGCCAACAGGTCCGATTCACGCCGGGCCCAGGCAAGTACACCATATTGCACCATAAATTCGATATCCGCGATACCGCCGGCGTCCTGTTTCAGATCGAAGAGCCCGGGCTCGCGTGAGCCGAGTTCGCGGCGCATCCGCGCGCGCATCTCGATCACCTCGCGTCGCAGCACCCGCGGATCCCGTTCGCGGCACAGCACCTCGCGGCGCACCTCCAGGAAACGCCGCCCGATCCCGGGGTCGCCGGCCACCGGCCGCGCCCGCACCAGAGCCTGGTGCTCCCAGGTCCAGGCGGCCTCGCGCTGATACTCGGCGAAGGCCTCCAGGCTAGTGACCAACAAGCCGGAGACCCCGCTCGGGCGCAGGCGCGTGTCCACCTCGTAGAGGATCCCCGCGGGCGTATGGGCGGTCAGCAGGTGCACGATACGCTGGGCGAGCCGCGCGAAGAACACGCCGTTGTCGAGCGGGTGCGGACCCGCGGTGCACGGGTCCTCTCCGCGACCGCCGTGGAGGAACACCAGGTCCAGGTCGGAGCCGTGACTGAGTTCGATCCCACCGAGCTTGCCGTAAGCGATGATCGCAAAACCGGCCGCGCGCCGCCGCGCACCCCGCCCGTGTCCCCGGGAGCCGGGGGCGCCGTGGCGCGCCGTGAGATGCCGCCAAGCCAGCTCCAGCGCCGCCCCCAGGATCACCTCCGCCAGCTCGGTGAGCCGGTCGCTCACGACCATGAGCGGCACGGCGCCGGTCACCTCGGTGGCCGCCACGCGCAGGGCGTGAGCGTGCTTGAAGTAGCGCAGGACCTCCATCTGCCGCTCCAAGTCGTCCGGACCGACCTGGCCGAGCCGCTCCGCCAGTTCCCGCTCCAGGGCGGCGCGCGGCGCCGGGTCGTACAGGACCCGGGGATCGAGGAGTTCATCGAGCAACAGCGGATGGCGCGCCAGGTACTGCGCGATCCAGGGGCTCGCCGCACACAGGCGCACGAACTGCGAGAGCGCCAGGGGATGTTCGATCAGCAGCGCCAGGTAGGCGCTGCGCCGCGCCACCGCCTCCACCACCGCCAAGGCCCGGCGCAGTGTCTCCTCCGGATCGCCGGTGCGCGCCGCGGCCCCCAGCAGCAGCGGCATGAGGCGATCGAGGCGCGCCGCACCCTGCGCATCCAGATGGCGCCCCGGTCCCTCGCGCAGGCGCTCGAGTATCGCGTGCACTTCGTCCGGGCGGCGGTAGCCGGCCCGCGCCAGGACGGCGCGCGCATCGTGCGCCCCGAGCACCCCGCTCCACGCGGCATCCAGCCCGCCCCCGGCGTCCGCGCTCCGTTGCGGCGCGGCGAAGACCTGGGCGAACTGCTCCCGGACCCGCGCCCGGTGCCGGTCGAGGGCGTCGCGGAACCGGTCCCAGTCGGGGTAGCCCATAGACCATGCGAGGCGCAGGCGCCCGATCTCATCGCCCGGCAACGTGTGAGTCTGAAGATCCTCGTATTCCTGCAGGCGGTTCTCCACGCGCCGCAGGAAGCGATAGGCCTCGGCCAGGGCACGGGTGGCGTACGCCGGCAGACAGCGCTTCGCCTCCAACAGCGCGAGCACCGGGAGGATCCCGCGTTCCTGCAGTTCCGGTTCGCGCCCGCCGCGAACGAGCTGGAACACCTGACCGATGAACTCCACCTCGCGGATCCCTCCGGGACCGAGCTTGACGTGATCGGCGAGCCCGCGCCGCTCCACCTGGCGGTCGATCAGTGCCTTCAGGCCGCGCAGGGATTCGAATACGCCGTAGTCGAGGTAACGGCGATAGACGAAGGGGCGCAGACGCTCGAGCAACCGCGCACCCGCCGCGCGGTCGCCGGCCACCGGTCGGGCCTTGATGAGGGCGTAGCGTTCCCATTCGCGGCCCTGCAACTGGTAGTACTCCTCCAGCCGGTCGAAGCCCATCGCGAGCGGGCCGCCGGCCCCGTAGGGGCGCAACCGCGTATCCACCCGGAACACGAAGCCCTCCTCGGTCGCCTGGCCCAACAGCGCCGTCACCTCACGCGCCAGACGCTCGAAGAATTCCTCGTTGCTCAGCCCGTTCTCCCGCCGGGTGGCTCCCTCCTCGGGGTAGGCGAAGATCAGATCGATATCGGAGGAGAAGTTGAGTTCGCCGCCGCCGAGCTTGCCCATCCCCAGCACCACCGGGCGCTGCGGCGCGCCGTCCGCGGCCCGCGGGATCCCCCGGCGCCGGCACAATGAACGGTAGGCATCGTCGAGAGCCGCCGCGAGGCAGGCCTCCGCCAGCGCGGTCAGATCCCGGAGGGTCTCCTCCAACGGCGCCCACCCCGCCAAGTCCCGCCACGCGATGCGGACCATGTGGCGGCGCCGGAAGCGACGCAGGCGCACGCCCGTCGGCACGCCGCGCTCGAAGGCGGCGAGCAGGCGCGGATACTCCCCGACTCCGAAATCACCCAACAGCTCGCCGCTGTCGAGCAATCGCCCGGGAAGCCCGGGATCGCGCACACAGGCGCGGGCCACGAAGGCGCTGCAGGCCCACACCCGGTGCAGCACCCGCACGAAGTCCGGATCCTTCGGGATGCGCCGGTGCGCCGCTTCGGCCGCGGCCCGGTAATCGTCCCAGGCGCGGACCGCCTCCTCGCGAAGCCCCGGCGGCAGGGG
>CAZAQG010000124.1:0-5227 GCA_964487445.1 uncultured Chromatiales bacterium | reverse complement strand
CCACCTGTAGGGCCGGGCGCGCCCGGCCGACGACTTGAAAATTCCTCGCGATCTGGATTCTCGGGGCCTACTTCGAGGCCTGCCCGATGTGGGCACGGAATCGCTTGATATGGGCGCGGAATTTGGCCGCGTCTATGAATCCGATGACGCGGTAGTTCCGGCGCTCTTTTCCGTCGGGTCCGAAGAACAGGATTGCGGGCGGGCCGAGGAGACCGAAGGCATGGGTCAGTTTCTTGTTCTGTTCGTTCCACGGCGTGACGTCGGCCTGGACCAGCATCATGCCGGCCAGGGCCCGGTGGACCCCGGGGTTCGAGAAGGTGTACTTCGCCAGCTCTTTGCAGGAAATGCACCATTTCGCGTAGAAGTCGAGCATCACCGATTTGCCCTCGGCACGCGCGGTGGCGAGCGCCTGATGCAGTCCGTCGAGTCCCGAGATGCGCCGGAAGGGGAGCGGGCCGGACCGGGCCGCGTTGTTCACGGTGCGGCTGCCGGCCGGCACCGAGAGCACCTGCAGGGGGCGCAGGGGATCGCTCCCGCCGGTCGCCGCGCCGATCATCAGCATGGCCCCGTAGAGTAGCAGCACGAGTCCGAGCCCTTTCCACAGGTGTCGCCAGCCGGACCCCCCGGGGGCCGTCGAGTCGAGCGCGCCCATATAGGTGGCCGATACGATCAACAGCACCGCCCACATCGCGAGGATGATCGCTCCGGGCAGCACCCGCTCGAGGAGGTAGATCGCGACCGCCAGCAGCAGTACGCCGAACACCGCCCTGACAGTGACCATCCAGGGGCCGACCTTGGGCAGGAGTTTGCCCGCCGAGGTGCCGAGAAGCAGCAGCGGCACGCCCATGCCGAGGCTCAGGCTGAACAGGGCGAGGCCGCCGAGCACCGGGTCGCCGCTCTGCCCGATGACGAGGAGCGCGCCGGCGAGCGGCGCGGCGACGCAGGGTCCCACGATCAGCGCCGAGAGCAGGCCCATGATTGCGACGCCGACGAAGGTGCCGCCGTGCTGGCGGTTGCTCATCTCCGCGAACTTGTTTTGCAGGAATGTCGGCATCTGCACGTTGCAGAGGCCGAACATCGACAGCGCCAGGACGACGAAGACGAGGGCGAACGTCCACAGGACCCACGGATTCTGCAACGTGGCCTGCAGGTTCTGCCCGAACAGCGCGGCGATCACCCCGACGGCGGTGTAGGTGGCGGCCATCGCCAGCACGTAGACCAGCGACAGCAGGAACGCACGCCCGGTGCGCAGTTCTTTCCCTTGACCCACCAGGATCCCCGACAGGATCGGGATCATCGGGAACACGCACGGAGTGAAGGCGAGCAGCAGGCCGAGGCCGAAGAACGTCGGCAGCGTGATCCACAGGTATCCGGTGAGCAGCAGCCGCGCCAGTCGGCCCTGTTCGGACAACGGGACGCCCGCCGAGGCCGGCTTGGGCGCGGCCTGCGAGACTGGGTGGGGGGACGGAGCGGCGCTCGTCGTCCCCGCGCCGCCGGGCGGTCCGGCGGAGGAGGCGACCGCCGCCGGCAGCGTGAAGCTGCGTTCGCGGGTGATCGGCGGGTAGCAGATGCCGGACTCGGCGCAGCCCTGGTAGACGAATTGCAGGGTGACGGTTTGAGTCATGGAGGGATCGCTGCGCAGGAGCGCCAAGCGTGTCCCGATCTGGTGATAGTAGACGGTCACGCGTCCGAAGGTGCCGTCGTCCTTGATTTTTCCCGGCGGGAGTTGCACGGGCGCAATCCGGACCCCCTTGCCCTCGAGCACCCGGAAGTGGAACTTGTCGCGGTACAGGTAGTACCCGTCGGCGATCTTCCAGTGCGCCGCGATCGTGTTGCCGTCGACCACGCGGGCGGTGAGATGGAACGCCTCGTCGGCGGGGAGAAAGCGGTTCTCCGTGCTGAGCCCCAGGCCGAGGTTGGGCGCGGGGGTACCGCCGATCGCGGCCGCGAACGGCGCGAGCGCGAGGAGGAGGGCCGTGATAGCGCGCTGGAGTCGTGTCATGTCGGTTGTACGGTGCGGTGGATCCAGTCCAGGTAGGGTGCGAACCCCTTGGCGAGGGGGACCGCTACGATTTCAGGAAGTTCATAGGGGTGCAGGGTGCGGATCGTTTCCTCGACGGCGGCGAAGGCCTCCTCCCGGGTCTTGATGATCGCGAGGACCTCCTGCTCGCACTGCCGGGCGCCTTCCCATTCATAGATCGAGGTGAGCCCCGGGAGCACGTTCACGCATGCCGCCTGCTTCCGGTCCACCAGCGTCTCTGCGATGCGCAACGCCGTCTCGCGATCCGGGCAAGTGCACAATACGACGAGATAGCCCTCGGACATATTCCGGCCTCCGGTTGCGTGCGCCGGTTGGCGCGCTTCGACGGGACAGAGTATCCTCGGGGGCTCGATCTGTCATCGGCCCGCGCGGGCGTACCTCGATCCGTTCCCCTAATCCATGAATCCGCTGCTCTGGCTGCTCGGTCTGTTCCTCCTTCTCCCGATCGCGGAGATTTACGTGTTGATCCGCGTGGGAGGCTTGATCGGGGCCATTCCCACGATCGCTCTGGTGGTATTCACGGCGGTGTTCGGGGCGATGCTCATGCGCAGCCAGGGGTTCGCCACGCTGCGGCGGGTGCAGGCGAGCCTTACGCGCGGCGAGGTGCCGACGGTGGAACTGCTGGAGGGTTTGGTGGTGCTGGCCGGTGGGGCGCTCCTGCTGATGCCCGGGTTCATCACCGATACCTTGGGTTTCCTGGCGCTGATCCCGCCCGCGCGCCGTGTCGCGGTACGCTGGTTCCTGGCGCGCAAAGGCGCGCTCGTGCCGCGGCCCGAGGAAAAGGCGCCCGACGGGGAGGCCTCGCGCAGACCGACGGTGATCGAAGGGGAATGTCGCCGGGTCGACGACGATCACCCTTCTTCCGGCGGGCGCTGAGGTCTGCGCCGGCCCCCTCTTGACTCCCACCAAATCGAGGCTATGATTAGCACTCATCCAGGACGAGTGCTAATAAGCGCCGCCTGTATCACCCGACAACGCATTAAGCTGTTGTTTCAAGGAGATCAACCAGATGAATATTCGTCCCTTACATGATCGCGTTATCGTCAAGCGCATGGAGGAAGAGCGGACCAGCCCGGGCGGAATCGTAATCCCTGACACCGCCGCCGAGAAGCCCATCCAGGGTGAGGTGGTGGCCGTGGGCAAGGGCAAGTTGCTCGAGAACGGCGACGTTCGCCCGCTGGACGTCAAGGCCGGGGATCGGGTGCTGTTCGGAAAATACTCCGGGACCGAGGTGAAGCTCGACGGCAAGGAACTGCTCGTGATGCGCGAAGAAGACATCATGGGCGTCGTCGAGAATTGATGAGCCCGCACCACCCGGATCGACAACGCTCTTGCAAGGGGTATAGATCATGAGTGCAAAAGACGTCAAGTTCAGTGATGAAGCGCGCCAGCGCATGGTGCATGGGGTGAACATCCTGGCCAATGCAGTAAAGGTGACCCTGGGTCCGAAGGGCCGCAACGTAGTGCTAGAGAAGAGCTTCGGCGCGCCGACCGTGACCAAGGACGGCGTGTCCGTGGCCAAGGAGATCGAACTCAAGGACAGGTTCGAGAACATGGGTGCCCAGATGGTGAAGGAAGTCGCCTCGCAGACCTCGGACGCGGCCGGCGACGGGACCACGACCGCCACCGTGCTTGCCCAGTCGATCCTCAAGGAAGGCCTCAAGGCGGTCGCGGCGGGCATGAACCCGATGGATCTCAAGCGCGGGGTCGACAAGGCCGTCGTCGCCATTGTCGCGGATCTGAAGAAGCTCTCCAAGCCGTGCTCCGATGACAAGGCCATCGCCCAGGTAGGGACCATCTCGGCCAACTCCGACGAGTCGATCGGCAAGATCATCGCCGACGCCATGCAGAAGGTCGGCAAGGAGGGCGTGATCACCGTCGAGGAGGGTTCCGGGCTCGATAACGAGCTGGAGGTCGTGGAAGGCATGCAGTTCGACCGCGGCTACCTCTCCCCGTATTTCATCAACAACCAGCAGAGCATGAGCGTCGAGCTGGAAACCCCATATATCCTTCTCTACGACAAGAAGGTCTCCAACGTCCGTGAGCTGCTGCCGGTGCTCGAAGGCGTGGCCAAGTCCGGGCGTCCGCTGCTGATCATCGCCGAGGACGTCGAGGGCGAGGCGCTCGCCACCCTGGTGGTCAACAACATCCGCGGCATCGTGAAGGTAGCCGCCGTCAAGGCCCCGGGCTTCGGCGACCGACGCAAGGCCATGCTGCAGGACATCGCCATCCTCACCGGTGGCACGGTGATCTCCGAGGAGGTGGGCCTGAGCCTGGAGAAGGCCGGCATCAACGATCTCGGCCAGGCCAAGAAGATCCAGGTCACCAAGGAGAACACCACCCTCATCGATGGCGCCGGCAAGAAGGCCGACATCGAGGGCCGCGTCAAGCAGATTCGTGCGCAGCTCGAGGAGGCGACCTCCGACTACGACAAGGAGAAGCTTCAGGAGCGTATCGCGAAGCTCGCCGGCGGGGTCGCGGTGGTCAAGGTCGGGGCCACCACCGAGGTCGAGATGAAGGAGAAGAAGGCGCGCGTCGAAGACGCACTGCATGCAACCCGTGCAGCGGTCGAGGAAGGTGTGGTGCCGGGCGGCGGCGTCGCCCTGGTGCGTACCCTGCAGGCGATCAAGAACCTGAAGGGCGACAATCCGGATCAGGATATGGGCATCAGCATCGCGCGTCGCGCCCTGGAGGAACCCCTGCGCCAGATCGTCGCCAATGCCGGCGATGAGCCTTCGGTGGTGCTCCAGAGGATCGTCTCCAACAAGGGCAACTACGGCTACAACGCCCAGACCGGGGAATACGGCGACATGATCGAGATGGGGATCCTGGATCCCACGAAGGTGACCCGTACCGCGTTGCAGAACGCGACCTCCGTGGCCGGCCTGATGATCACCACCGAGGCGATGGTGGCCGAATCTCCGAAGGAGGAGAAGGCCATGCCGATGCCCGGCGGCGGCATGGACGACATGGGCATGATGTAACACCGGTCGCAGGATGCGACCACCGAGCCCCGCCGCAAGGCGGGGCTTTTTTTTCGCCCGCGGAACCGCGCACCCGCGGCATCGGATCATCCGACGTTGTCGGCGGGGCGAGCCCCGCCCTACGGGATCCCGCGGAATGGGGGGTTGCGGGGTAGGGCCGGGCTCGCCCCGCCGACGTTGCGGAGCCGGGTAGTTCGAGGGG
>CAZAQG010000123.1:0-5251 GCA_964487445.1 uncultured Chromatiales bacterium | reverse complement strand
CAGGCAACCAAACGAGACAACCCAAAGAAGAAGCGTGCTGAATAAGGGTAACGTCCCCTTCCTTTTAGGGACCAACTCTCTTGGCGAAGGTCGCCATACGCCAATCTCCCCGCCAGTGTCGCGATATCACCGCAAACTCGGGAGGCTATTGTCGGATTTCTCTGTAACTTATTGTTTTAACTGGCGTCCCCAAGGGGATTCGAACCCCTGTTGCCGCCGTGAAAGGGCGGTGTCCTGGGCCAACTAGACGATGGGGACGGGTACCGGCAAACCAATCAGGGCCGGGAAACCGGTCCTGCAAGAACTTGGTGGAGCCAGGCGGGATCGAACCGCCGACCTCTTGCATGCCATGCAAGCGCTCTCCCAGCTGAGCTATGGCCCCGTGAATGAAAATAAGCCGCGAACTCTACGATAGGGGCCCTTCCGTGTCAATGGGTTAGCCCGCCTCGCCCGACCTCGCGGCCGGCGCCGGGCGCAGCGCCCGATCGATGCGGGCGAGGGCCCGATCGCGTCCGAGCAAGTATACCGTAACGTCGATCGGGGGCGATACCGTGCCCCCGGTGAGCGCCACGCGCAACGGCTGGGCAACCTTGCCCAGCTTGAGGCCGGCGGCCTCGGCCACCCCGCCGACGGTGGCATGCACGGCCGCCGCGCTCCAGGGTTCGAGGTCCGCGAGCGCGGCGCGCAGGGCGGTAAGGATTGGGCGCTGTGCCTCGCCAAGGTGTTTGGCGGCGGCCTTCTCGTCGTAGCCTTCCGGCTCGCGGAACAGGAACGTGCTGTTGCGGGCCATCTCCTGCAGGGTCTTGGCGCGCTCGCGCTGTGCCAGGACGACCTCTTCGAGGGGCGGGCCCGCAGCCGGATCGAGGCCGAGGCGCTGCAGGTGCCAAGCGAGGTGGCGGGCCACCACGGCCGGCTCGAGGGTCTTCAGGTAGTGCTGGTTGAACCACAGGAGCTTGTCGGGATTGAAGGCGGAGGCCGCCTTGTTGACCTCGCGTATCTCGAACAGCCGGATCATCTCCTCGCGCGAGAACACCTCCTGGTCGCCGTGCGACCAGCCGAGTCGCACGAGGTAGTTGAGCAAGGCCTCGGGCAGGTAGCCCTCGTCGCGGTACTGGAGCACGCTCACGGCCCCGTGGCGCTTGGACAGGCGCTTGCCGTCCGGCCCCAGGATCATCGGCACGTGCGCATAGGCCGGCGGCTGCGCCCCGAGGGCGCGCAGGATGTTGATCTGGCGCGGGGTGTTGTTGAGATGGTCGTCGCCGCGGATTACGTGGGTGATGCCCATGTCGTGGTCGTCCACCACCACGGTGAAGTTATAGGTAGGGGTCCCGTCGGCGCGCGCGATGATGAGATCGTCCAGTTCCCGGTTCTGAAACGCTACGCGCCCGCGAATCAGATCGTCGACTATCACCACGCCGTCGGCGGGGTTACGAAAGCGCACCACGTGGGCGACGCCTTCCGGCGGCGGGTCGCATCGGTCGCGGCAGCGCCCGTCGTAGCGCGGCTTCTCCTTGCGCGCCATCTGCCCGGCGCGCAACACCTCGAGCCGCTCCCGGGAGCAGTAGCAGCGGTAGGCGTGGCCCTCATCGAGCAGCCGTTGGAGTACTTCCCGGTAGCGGTCGAAGCGCCGGGTCTGGAAGTACGGGCCCTCGTCCCAGTCCAGCCCCAGCCAGCGCATTCCCTCGAGGATCACGTTCACCGAAGCCTCGGTCGAACGCTCGCGGTCGGTGTCCTCGATCCGCAGGACGAAGGCGCCGCCGTGGCGGCGCGCGTGCAGCCACGAAAACAGCGCCGTGCGTACGCCGCCGATATGCAGGTAGCCGGTGGGACTCGGGGCGAAGCGGGTCCTGGGGAGCGGGGAGAGGGACATTGGGTCTCGCCGGGATTCTCTGGGGGGCCGGCCGGATCGGCGGTTTTGGGCTGCGAACAAGCGCGAGATTGTACCAGAGTGCGGCCCATGATGCGGAAATCGACCCGACCCGGACCGGGCGGCCCCCTGAAATTCCGTCCCGACCCGGGCGATCGGCTCGGCGGGAGAACACTGCCTCACGCGACATCGCGCGCCGCCTGCAAGGCAATAAGTTGCGATAAATCGGAAGGCCGATCCGCATGGCATCGACAGCGACGTGAGCGGCGGCCCCGACCCGTTTCGCGAGGGGAATCGCAGACTGCGGCGACACTCGCGCCACGGGCGGGCTGGGCGCGGCCTTCGGGCTGCCGTACACTTGTTTTGGAGTAGCCGGCTAGCGTGATTTTGTGCTGCGGGTGGTGTTCGCAGCGGCACGTCCGGGTCGGCGTGGTCGCGGTGGCGGCGAGAAGCCGGGCTCCTGCGATCGACGTCGAGCCGTGCCGGACGCAACCGACTGAAAGAGGAGCGCGCCGGGTGAATGTACGCAGGGTCATGCTGGATGTGGATAAGGCACGCGGCGGTCCGGAGCTGATCGACATCGCGGAGGCCATCGAAGCGGTGGCGGGGGTGGAGGGCGTCAATATCACCACCACCGAGATCGACGAGGAGACGGTGGGACTGCAAGTCACCGTGGAGGGCGATGGTATCGACTACGATGCGCTGATCGATGCCATCGGGCACACCGGCGCAGCGGTGCACAGCACCGACGAGATCGTGGCCGGCGTACGCATCGTCGAGCGCGTTCCCCGTACTCGCTGATCGGCCGGGCTCAGTAAACGATGAAACCGTTCGCGTTGTTACCGGTGGCACTTGGGTTCTCCGACGGTATCCTGAACACGCTCACGCTCGCGGCGGGGCGCTTGGTGGACCCCGGCGAAACGATAACGCCGGCGCTGGCACTGCGGATCGCGGCGGCCGCGGGGATCGCCGGCATCTTCATGCTGTTCGTTGCGGAATATGCCCAGGCGAGAGGGGAATTGGCGCGCGCTGAGTTCATGCTGAATATGGGCGAACACGGCCGCCTCATCGAGTCGCGCCAGGGCGCTCGGGCGTTGCGCGCGTCCGCCGGCGCCGCTCTCGTCTCGGGTGGCTGTGCCTTTATCGGTTCACTGCTCCCGCTCGCGGTGGGAATGCTGGCGCCTCGGTCGGCGCGCATGCTGGGCCTCGGGGTGGCCGTCGCTGCGCTCGGTGCGCTCGGCGCCCTGCTCGCACGGGCCGTGCACGGCGGGCTGGTGCGCTGGGCCTTGTGGATGGCCGGCGGCGGTGTCGTCATGGGCCTCATCGGGGTATGGCTGCACATCGTTTGAGAGGAGATGGACGTTCAGCTGCAAAAGTTGATCGAGAACGTGGCCGACCACGAACACGCCGCGGAGGAGATCCTACTGCTGGGCGCCCGCGCCGTACCGGCGCTCGCGGATTTCCTCGCCGGTCCCACGCAACCCTCGCCCCAAGCCCGGCTCTTCGCGGTCTGCATGCTGGACGCCATCGGCACGCCCGCGGCACTGGCTGCGCTCGACCGGAGCGTGCGGGCCCATTCGTTGCAGTCGCTGCACCCCCAGTATGCGCAGGCCGAGTACGTGGTCAAGAACGAGGCCTTGCGCCGGCTTGCACAGCGGAGGTATTTGCCGCTCGACGAGCTTGTTTCTTTTGCCCTGCTGGAGGAGCGCCTCCCCGCAGCCGCCGCGGCCGCCGCGGAGCGGGGCATACAGAGTTTGATCCCCGAGCTTGCGGGCGCACTCGGCGACGGCATGCTCGGCTCGGCAGCCTTCGAAGCGCTCGTGCGCTTCGGTACACAAGCGGTCCCGGCACTCGCGATCGCCCTGGCCGAACCTGCAAGCGCGGCGTTCGGCCAAGCGACGCACCGTCGTCTCATGACGGCAATCGCCCTCGCCACGATCGGCGACCCCGATGCGGTTCCGGCGCTGCAACGCCTCCGGAACGACCCGCATCCCTTGCTGCGCTCTACCGCGGCATTGGGGTTGACCTGGCTGCGCGGTAGCGCACCGCTTCCGGCGGAAGCCCGTGCGCTCGTCCGTGGCGCGCTCTGCCCCGCAGGCCGGCTCCGGCTCGAGTGTCAGGCGGCCGTCGAGAAATATCCGGGGGCTTGCCTCGACGCAATGCTGAGTGAACTCCGATGCGAGTGGACGATCGACCTCTACAGGGACCGCCACCCCGTGGGGCCCGCCGAGCGCGCCTGGCTGCTGCGCGTGCTGTTCCTCAATGCCGATGCGCCTCGGCGGAACGTGCTCCGCGCGGCCGTGCACGAGCTGCCCGCGAGCGTCACGGTCCGGGCGTTGCGCGGCGTACACGATACGACCGCCGTATCCAACGTGATCGGCCTGATTCGGCATCCGGATTTGGGGGTGCGGGCGACGCTGGCGGACATCCTCGGCGAACTCCACACGCCCGAGGCGCTCGGTGCCTTGGTCAGCCTGGCGCTGAAGGATCCGCGCCGGCGCGTCCGCGGTGCGGCGCTGAAATCGCTGCACCGCCTGCTGCAAAGGGAGAAGGGGGCGGTGTCCATCGAACGGCCGCCGCTGCGCCGCGCCTGGGGCCATCCGTTCACGTTCCTGCGCTTGCGACAGATGCTGCGTGCCGCACCGCGACCCCGGTAACTCGCGGGCACCGGAAAACGCCGGCAGAATTGAAGGGGGGCGGGCAAGCGAATCGGCGCCCCGCCGTCGCCGACAAGTGCCGCCGGTAGCGGTGCGGACGCCCCACCGCCCATGGTTCGGCGCCGAGAGGGCGAAGTTCTGCTCCAGTCCTCTGGACGCCACGCCCGAACGTAGTAAAATGCGCAACGGCGAAACAGCGTGCGGCGGTGCGGCGGCAAACATAGCCCGGCATGGCCACCGTTCGATCGGCTTCGGCACGCGACGCGAGATAGGTTGTCAAAATGAGTAAAGCGGGCGATTAGCTCAGCGGGAGAGCACTGCCTTCACACGGCAGGGGTCGCAGGTTCGAACCCTGCATCGCCCACCAATCAATAAGTTACAATTAGACGCTTTCTAGAGTTGGGGTGTTTTGGGACAATTCGCGAAATGAGTGTCCCGTATTTGTCCCGAACCTACCGCTGGTTACCGCTGTTCGTTTCCCGTATTTGTCCCGACCGGTCCAATTGAAGGTCTGTCGAGGTGACTCGACGCCGGGAGTCGCCGTGTCGGGAGGGTGTCCGCGCATACAAATTTGGCTCCTCGGCAGAATTTGTGGGTGGATGTGCCGTGTTTGGTCGAGAAGCGGAGGGACGGGAAGCTCTACAAAGTAGTTCCAGGGGGGTAACCCGGTGTTTTCTGATGCACGCCCTGCGCAGGGTGGCCTGTTCGGCGTGTGGGGTGCGGGTGG
>CAZAQG010000122.1:0-5315 GCA_964487445.1 uncultured Chromatiales bacterium | reverse complement strand
GGGTTTAAGGCCGCCAACCCTCCCGCTCGGCCGTGATGACGATTTCGGCACACGCCCTGGAATCCGAAGCTGCATCGTGATGTTTGAGTGGAATACCAAGTTCCCTGCACACATCGGGCAGTTTCGTCGGGTAGATGCCCCACTGACTGCGCGCAAGCTTGACTGTGCACGTGAACGTCTTCTCTGGTACGTCGATGTTGTAGACTTCGCAGCACCGACCGAGCACGCCCCGGTCGAACGACGCGTTATGCGCGACAAAAAAATCTGCTCTCTCGATCAAGGCGCCGATCTTCGGCCAAAGATCCCCGAATGTCGGCGCCTGCCTCACGTCTTCCCAGGTCAGCCCGTGGATGTGGGTGAAGTGGAAGCGCGGCGTTGGTGGTCGAATCAAGAAAGCCTTCTCGGACACGATGCGACGACCGTTCACCAACACCAAACCCACAGCGCAAGCACTGGTTCGGCTATAGCTGGCCGTCTCAAAGTCGATCGCGAGAAATGTGCTCATTCTACATCCAAGGTCGGCACAACCCATCCAGGCGCTGCGGTGGACTCACCGCCCGGCTGCGGAGGGTGGAGAATAGTGTTTCCCGTTCATGACCAATGCGCCGTTCTCGATGGTCCCTTTATATTGCCGATTCTTCCAGGTGACCCGGAATGCGCATATCGGAGTGCGGGCGACCTCCGGCCGAGTTTGGAACGGACCGGGAAAGCAGCTTATTTCCTTCGATACAGGAGGTAAGTTCATGTGTCGGTCGTTTGGCTATGCCGTACGGGCTCGGTCAGGACGGCCAGGGCAATTTGCCGTTTACCCGGAATATTCCCAGCGGGAAATCATGATCATCTCTACTATGGACTGGGTGGAATCGCACGTGTTCGGCAGTCAGCTCGCATAGCCAGGCATCCTGGAACACCGGTCGGTTACCGCCAAGGGCCGCGGGCGTGAACAGCGCGACGTTGATGCTACGCTGCGGGTCACGGGCGGACAGGTACTCAAAGACCTGAATGCCGGCCTCGCGCATGCTCGTTCCCAGCGCCTGGGTCGGGCCATGGTTTGCGGGATGGATCAGCACTCGGACGTGATCGGTGAAGGGAGAATCCTGGAGTTTCAGTCCTCTCTCGGTATGGTAATCGGCGCTGAACAGAGTGTGTTGGGTGTCCAGTTTGCCCGGCGGCGGCTCGACCATGCCGTGCCAAAAAACGAATCGGTAGTAGGCCGCTTCGGCCAGTAGCGTGCTCGTCTCCCGGGAACCATAAAAGAGACCGGGCTCGGTCCTTTTGCCGAAGCGGGAGCCGAATTTCAGCGGCGGATAGCGGAACGGTGCGGTAAGCAGGTAGTGAAGGTTCTCAGCGCCGTGTCGCAACGGCGGTTTGGTCCCCTCCAGCATCTCCTCCAGCACAGACTGGCGTGCGAGCGAGCCCACGAGTTGGTTGGTGGCCACCTGTTCCTGGCTTTCCACCAGCCGCTGCACCCTACCCGCCAGCCGGATTGGCGGCGTGGTCGCCAGAACGTCGCCCCAATCGGGCATTCAGAGTTTTCCCCGGATGGCGTCGAGATATTCGAGGACGGTGATCAACCCCTGCACCGTCTTGACCTGCTCGGCCGGTACGCCGCCGGTGTGGCGGTTTTCCGTATGCATCCAATGCGCCATTTGCCGAGGGTCACCGCCCGTCAGGGAGTACAACGCGCGGTAACAGCGGATGAACAAGAGGGCCAGTTCGCCCGACTTACTGCCCGGTCCAACGCGACCGCGACTGATGGCCGTGCGGTCTTTTCCGATGATCTTGCCCAGATCGACTTGGCTCATGCTCAAATACCGACCGGCATTGGTGAATGCCTCTGCCAGGATGCCGGCCTTGTCAGGTTCCGGCACTATCGCCTGGTTCATTAAGGAGAGCCCTTTTATCCGGTTGTGCATATCGCATAATATATCCAATTATTGTGCAGAATGCACAATAAAATCGGTTGTAGCCGGCCGGCGCCATAGTCCGGCCGGACGGGATTCGGCCCTTGGCGTTCATGGCGACCGCGCCCACCTTCCGCCCTGGCGCCTGGCCCATCCTCAAACGACGGGCCCCTGTCTCCGCGCCCCGCCAAAGCCGGAAAGCACTGCGGATTGTCGATTCGGACACGTGGCGCTATAGTTAAGGTCATATGTCACAAAAGGACCAATCGCCATGGCCGAACCTGCCGGAATTCTGGATACCCTCGGAGGCGCACGGTACCTCGGTCGCAAGCGCGGTGCCGTCGACCTGCGCGAGTTGGTCCGCGCCGGCCTTCCCTACCAAGCCGCCGAATTCCTGCTGCTCGAAAGCCTTGGCTTGGCGCTGGATGAAGCGGCCCGACTGCTGGCGGTCTCGCGCCGAACCCTGACGCGAAAGGGGCGGAACCCGAAGGAGCGTTTGGGCCCGGCCGAATCGGACCGTCTGTACCGGCTCGCCCGTACACTTACACTGGCCTCGGAGGTCTTGGGCGATGATGCGGCGGCCCGGGAATGGCTAAAGACCCCCAACCGGGCTCTGGGTGGTGATCGCCCGCTGGATTTGCTCGACACCGAGCCTGGGGTGCGTGCTGTGGAGGACATGCTGGACCGCGCCGCGTGGGGCGATGTTGGGTGAGAACGGCGCTCTACCGCCTTGTCCACAAGCGTTACGCAGATCAGGCTCTGACTGGAGAAGGCAGCCGACGCCGGGGCAGTCGCTGGACGCGACCCGGGATAGCAGCCGTCTACGCTGCGGAAACGTTGAGCCTCGCAGTACTGGAGCTTTACGTGCAGGTCGCACAGCAGCACGCCCGGCACATACCCCTCGTCTACTTCCGCATCGAGCTACCCGAAACCGTCTCCATCGAAGCATTGCAGCCGCAGGACCTTCCGGAAAGCTGGAACGCCTATCCCTATCCTGAGACCCTGCAGGACCTGGGTACCGCCTGGATCCGGCGGGGCGAGGCCCTTGCCCTGTATGTCCCTTCCGCCGTGGTCCCGACGGAGCGCAACGTGATATTGAATCCGGCGCACCGGGAGTTCCACAAGCTGCGCATCTCCACACCACAGCCATTCTCGCTCGATGAAAGACTGCCCTGACGTCCTTGAACCACGAGACCGACGCCGAATCCCAGGGGCGGAGTTTCCCGATAGTGACCGCCGATGGGCCGCTCACCCCTTCAACCGGTGCTGTGCGCCGATCTCCTGTGCGCGCGCGTTCGGGACCCCGGCCTCGCAGGAAAATCCGGGCCACCTCGAGACCGTTTCGACGATCTCGTCGAGCACCTCCGCGGGGCGGGCGAGTCCGATCGAGCGGCCTACGGTCAGCAGGTCCTCGCGGGTGAAGCCGTCGCGTTTGCCGTTGATGGTCATCTGGTGCCGGCGCGTCCACACCCCTTGGGGGTTGTTTGCATAGATCACATCGAAGGCCGGCGCCAAGCGCCAGCGTCCGTCCCGGCCCATGAGGAAGGCGATATTCTTCGTGTGATCGTCCTGGTTGCGGGCGACGACGTTGAACAGCATGCGCCGGTACTGCTGCGCCGCTTCGGCCTTGGTGAGGCGCAGCCTGCGCATGACCTCGAAGGCCTGCTCGTAGCCATACCCACCGGTCGCGTTGAAGTCGTAGTGGGCGATGCCGCACAGGGACTGCAAGTGCAGCTTCTCGCCGTTCTCGCGATCGAAGCGCCGGGTCAAAAAGTGGGCCCGCCCGCCCTCCTCCAGCAGACGGCTCTCGTGCATCACAATGCCGGCGGCCTTCGCCATGAGGTGGTAGGCGTATTCGATGCGTCCGTAGCCCTTCGGTGCGCCGAGTTCCAGGTCCGAGACCCCATCGAACTTCAGGATCCAGTAGTCGTAGCCGGCCGGCGCCGTGGTCTGGCCGGACAGGATCCGGCCCTCGGCGTTCATGGCGATCACCGCCTTGGGCCGGGCCCCGCCCGCGGACGTGCCCACGCGCAGGATGTCCAGCATCGCGCCGCTCTCCGCCTGCTCGTTCTCGCCCCACCGGACATCGAGCCGGCCCCGGTGGGCGATGATCTCCCGGGCGAGCGCCACCAGTTCGGACACCTCCACCGGCACGGCGCGGTCCAGGGCCGGGATGACCGCGGGCTCGAACTCCAGCGCCCCCATGCCCCTCGCCCCCGTGTAGCACAGCCGCTCCACCGGGCTGAATCCCGCCGCGTCCCGTCCGCTGCGCGCGAGCCAGGTATCGATGATCGCGTTGCCGAACTTGTCCGGCAGCGCATCGGCCAGCAGCCCCGGCAGGCCCCGGAAGGTGTCGCGGTTGAGCGCGGGAAACTCGAAGACTTGGCCGCGGGCCTGGTCGAGGGGCATGTGCAGCGGCGCGAGGTCGCAGCCCGAGGCGAGGAACTCCGGCGTGAACTCGAACGCCCCGAGGTTCCGCTCGGCGTCCCAGGCGACCGCGCCCACCTCCTGCCCCCAGAGGTGCACCATCGCAGCGACGGGCACTACCATGGTTCCTCCTCGCCCGGCTCCAATCCCTTGACGGCCTGCCGCCCCGCAGGGGCGTGCGCCTCGGGATGGGCCCGCCGGCGCCCGGAGGCCCGGCACCGCTTCCTGCCCTGGCGCTTGGCCAGATCCAGCGGACTCAATCGCGGCTCGGGGAGGAACGCATCGAGCGCCTCCAGCGCGCCGAGCTCACGCAGCACCGCGATGAGGCTCTCGAGCTTCCCCTTACCGGTCTCCAGCGCCTTGAGGGTGCCGAGGCTGAGCGTGGTCGCCGCGGCGAGTTCCGCCTGGGTGCGATTTCGGCGCAGACGCAGGGCCCGCAGCCGCTGCCCCAGGAGCTGCGCGATGGCTTGATCCGTCAACGGGTAGTAATCCACCATAACAGCCAGCTTCCTATCCGGAATTCCATAGATTTCGGATTAATTGACAGATTTATGGCTATTATAACCACCAACCCGGATTGGTCAATCTGTTTGACGGTCGTTTCCTTGGCTTTTGCATCATGTTCATGATTGTAATAGCTCATTTTTTAGCTTTTAGCGGATTTATTGATGAGCGTGATGCCGTCGAGCATTGGCGCCTTGCCGCTATCGATCTCGGGCCCTCAGCAGAATTTGTGGGTGGATGTGCCATGATTTTGGTCGAGAAGCGGAGGGGCGGGCAGCTCTGAAAGTAGTTCCAGGGGAGTGTCCCGGTGTTTCTGATGTACGCCCTGCGCAGGGTGGCCTGTTCGGCGTGTGGGGTGCGGGCGATGGCATGGGTGGCGGGGAAGGGCCGCCTGATCCGGGCCTATGCTCGGTTCCTTGCCATGATGCGGACTCCTTCATCCTCTCCCGGCGCAGAGCGCCTGCGGATGGGTGACACCGC
>CAZAQG010000121.1:3926-5352 GCA_964487445.1 uncultured Chromatiales bacterium | reverse complement strand
GGGCGTTGTCCGCCGGGCTGCGCCGGCGCGTCGGATAGGAGAAGATCGCCGTGTGCAGCCCGCATCGGCGCAGCCGCCACGCCAGCCAGACCATCACCCAGCCGGACAGGAACAGCCCGTGGATCAGCACCACCACGGGCGCCGGCCCATCGCCCGGATCGGCCGGCCGCGCTACGGCGAGACCTCCAGCATGCGCTCCAGGGCCACCCGTGCCTGATCGGCGGTCGCAAGCGGGACCTGGATACGGTTCACCACCCGATCCCGTGCGAGATTCTCCAGGGTCCAGGCGAGGTGCTGGGGATCGATGCGGAACATCGTCGAACACATGCACACCGTCGGCGACATGAAGTGCGCCGACTTGCCCTCGTCACGGAATTGCGTATTCAATCGCTCGACCAGGTTGAGTTCCGTTCCCACCAGCCAGCGGGTGCCGGGGGCCGACTCGGCGACGGTCTTGATGATGAACTCCGTGGAACCGACGAAATCGGATTTCTCACACACCTCGAACGAACACTCCGGGTGGGAGATGACCTTGGCGTCCGGGAAGCGCTCCTTGAACGCGTCGATGTGCGCGGGCCGGAACATCTGATGCACCGAACAGAATCCCTTCCAGAGGATGATCCGCGCCGCGCGGATGCGCGCCTCGGTCAGCCCCCCGAGCGGGAGGTCGAAGTCCCACACCACCATCTGCTCCGGATCGATGCCCATCCGGTGGCCGGTATTGCGACCCAGGTGCTGGTCGGGAAAGAACAGCACCTTCTCGCGGCGCCGGAAGCTCCACTCGAGGACGTCGCGGGCGTTGGTGGAGGTGCACACGATGCCGCCGTGGCGCCCGCAGAACGCCTTGAGGTCGGCGGCGGAATTGATGTAGGTGACGGGCGTGATGCGCGCGTCCGGGTCGAGCACCGCACTCAGTTCCGACCAGGCGCGCTCCACCTTCGCCAGGCTCGCCATATCCGCCATCGAGCAACCCGCGGCGAGGTCCGGCAGGATCACGATCTGGTCCGGGCGCGAGAGGATGTCGGCCACCTCGGCCATGAAGTGCACGCCGCAGAAGACGATGTAGCGTGCGTGCGAGGCGGCGGCGAGACGCGAGAGCTTGAGGGAATCGCCCGTGTAGTCGGCGTGGCGGTAGACCTCCTCGCGCTGGTAGTGATGGCCCAGGATCACGAGGCGCTCGCCGAGCGCCTCCTTCGCGGCGCGGATGCGCGCCTCGCAGTCCTCGTCGTCCAGCAGCGAGTAGGCTTGCAGGGCCAACGGGTTGACCACCATGCGTTCAACTCCTCCGTCGCGGCGCGAGTTCGTGAACCCGATTCGCCGCCTGCCCGGCAACCGGCCCGTCCAAGGTTGCCGGCGGGCCGAGGCCCGCCCTACCGGCCTCTACCGGCGGGGGCGCACCCGTAGGGCCGGGCGCGCCCGGCCGACG
>CAZAQG010000121.1:0-3826 GCA_964487445.1 uncultured Chromatiales bacterium | reverse complement strand
GCAGGGGAAACCTCCAACGTCGTCGGCGGGGCTCGCCCCGCCCCACCGGCTCCTCTCGGCGTGGGCGCGCCACGACACACGCCCCCTCAGGTCCCCTCGGTCGTCGGGCGCCGCACCCTGAGCCCCAGTTCCCGCAACTGCGCGTCGGAGACCGGCGCCGGTGCCCGCGTCAGCGGACAGGCGGCGGTCTGGGTCTTGGGGAAGGCGATCACCTCGCGGATCGAGTCCGCACCGCTCATCAGCATCACCAGGCGATCGAGCCCGAAGGCGATGCCGCCGTGCGGGGGGCAACCGTAACGCAGGGCATCGAGCAGAAAGCCGAACTTGTCGCGTGCCTCTTCCTCGGAGATGCCGAGCAGCCGGAATACGGCCGCCTGCATCTCGGCGCGGTGGATACGCGCCGAGCCGCCGCCGATCTCGGTGCCGTTGAGCACCAAGTCGTAGGCTCGCGAGCGGGCGCCGCCCGGATCGTCGGCGAGCGCCTGCGGATCCGCGCTGCGCGGTGCGGTAAACGGGTGGTGCAGCGCCGTCCAACGCCGCGCGTGCTCGTCCCACCCGAACATCGGAAAATCCACCACCCAGACCGGGCGCCAACCGGGTTCGACCAGTCCCCGATCGCGGCCGAGCCGCACGCGCAGCGCGCCCAACGCTTCGTTCACCACCGTCGCGCGGTCGGCGCCGAAGAACACCAAGTCCCCGGAACCCGCACCGGTGCGTGCCAGGATCTGCTCGATGACCGGGTCCGGCAGGAACTTCAGGATCGGGGACTGCAACCCCTCGCGTCCGGCGGCACGATCATTGACCTTGATATAGGCGAGACCCTTGGCACCCAAGCGGCCGACGAAGACGGTGCAGTCGTCGATCTCCTTGCGCGAGAGCGTCGCGCCCCCGGGCACGCGCAACGCGGCCACCCGCCCCTTCGGATCGTTGGCCGGGCCGGCGAAGACCTTGAACTCCACGCCCCGCATCAGTTCGGTCAGCTCGGTCAACTCCAGGGGAATGCGCAGGTCCGGGCGGTCGGTGCCGAAACGTGCCAACGCCTCGTCGTAGCCCATGCGAGGGAAGGGATCCGGGAGTCGCACGTCCAGGACCTCGGCGAACAGCTCCCGGATCATGGCCTCGATGAGACCGAGCAGATCTTCTTCCTCCAGGAACGAGGCCTCGATGTCGATCTGGGTGAACTCGGGTTGGCGATCGGCGCGCAGGTCCTCGTCCCGGAAGCAGCGCGCGATCTGGTAGTAGCGGTCCAGCCCGGCGATCATCAGAAGCTGTTTGAAGAGCTGCGGGGACTGCGGCAGCGCGAAGAACGCCCCCGGGTGGGTGCGGCTCGGCACCAGGTAATCGCGGGCGCCCTCGGGCGTGGCGCGGGTCAGGATCGGGGTCTCGGTGTCCAGGAAACCGTGCCCGTCGAGAAACCCGCGCAGCACGCGCGTGACCCGCGAGCGCAGCCGCAGGCGTTCGAGCATCGGCGCACGGCGCAGGTCCACGTAGCGGAAGCGCAGGCGCGCCTCCTCGCTGACCGCCTCGTCGTCGAGCGGGAACGGCGGGGTATCGGCGGCGTTGAGGATCTCCAGATCCGCGCCCAGCACCTCGACGCGGCCGGTGGGGAGCGTCGGATTCTCGGTCCCCGCCGGGCGGCGGCGCACCCGCCCATGCACCCGCAGGACGTATTCGCTGCGCACGCGCTCGGCGGCGGCGAAGCTCTCCGGCGCGTCCGGATCGAAGACCACCTGGATCAGACCCTCGCGGTCGCGCAGGTCGAGAAAGATCACGCCGCCGTGGTCGCGCCGACGGTGAACCCAGCCGCACAGGACCACCTCGCGATCGAGCAGCGGCTCGCCCACCTGCCCGCAGTAATGGCTGCGCATCACCCTGAATCCCTCGAATTCTCTGGAAATTCCCGAAAAACCACGGAGTTCCGGGAGCGCGCCATGTTACGACCCCGACCCGGGGGGTGCAACTTCCGCACGCCGCCGGGGCTTACTCGGTGCCGGTCGGGGTGTGGGTCTTCTTCTGCGGATCGCGCTTGGGTTCGGCCTTGCCGCCTTTCTTGACGTCGCCCTTGTCGCCCTTGCCGCCCTCCTTGGCGTCCGACTTCGCGCCCTTGTGCGAATCGGACTCGACCACGTTCTTCCGGTTTCCGGCCTTGAAATCGGTTTCATACCAGCCGCTGCCCTTGAGGCGAAAGCCTGCGGCCGAGATCAGCTTCTGAAGGGCCGGCTTCCCGCATGCCGGACATTCGGCGAGCGGGGCGTCGCTCATCTTCTGGATCGTCTCCAGTTCGTGCCCGCAAGCGGTGCACCGGTACTCGTAGATCGGCATGGGTCCATCCCTCAGTAAATCCAGCCCGAATTGAAATGTTGAAATCAGGGCGATTGTAGCAAAATCAAGGAGCTTCTCCGAATCGTACCGACCGGCCGGTCCCGCGCAGCACCGGGCGCTTTTGTGGCATCATGGACACCCGTCTAGAATTCGACGCGTCGATACCCCGGATCGCCCACGTGCGCTCGCCCTTCTCGCCGCTACATCTCCTGCTGTTCGTGCTGGTGCTGGGATTCCTGGCGGCCTTTATTCAGGTGGGCCTGCTGACCATCGTCTTCGACAAGCTGGGGCTGTCGGGCGGTTCGGCCCTGTTCCTCTTGTTCGCGTCGCTGTTCGGCAGCGCCATCAACCTGCCCCTGTTCACCGTGCGCGCCGACCCGCCGGCGCCCGGCGCCGTACCGGACCCGCTCCGCGGCCTGCTGCGCCTGCCGCAGCGGCCGTTCACCGGACACACCCTGATCGCGGTCAACGTCGGCGGGTGCCTGATCCCGGTGACCTTTTCGGCCTATCTCTTCGGCCACCACCCCCTCAACCCGATCATCGTCCTGCTCGCCATCGGGATCGTGGCCGCGGTGTGCTACCGCACGAGCCGCCCGATCCCGGGGATGGGGATCGCGATGCCCATGCTGGTGGCCCCGATCACGGCCGCCCTCGCCGCGCTGCTGTTGGACCCGGCGCACAGCGCACCGCTGGCCTATATCGGCGGGACCCTCGGCGTACTGCTGGGCGCCGACATACTGCACCTCGGCGAGGTGCGCCGCCTCGGGGCGCCGGTGGCGTCGATCGGCGGCGCCGGAACCTTCGACGGCATCTTCATCACCGGGCTGGTTGCGGTACTGCTCGCATGAGGCGGCGCACCGGACGGGTCGCGCTCATCACCGGGCGCCCCACCCGAACCGGAATCCACCCACGGACTTTCGAGGCGCACATAAAAAAAGACCCCGCCGGACGGCGGGGTCTTCACTGAAACCTGCTTACGCAGTATGCGACGTCTAGACCGGCTGGACATTCGTCGCCGACGGACCCTTCACGCCCTGTTCCACGTCAAACGACACCTGCTGGCCCTCGGCCAGGGACTTGAAGCCACCGCCCTGGATGGCGGAATGATGCACGAAGACATCCTTGCTGCCGTCCTGCGGGGTGATGAAGCCGAAGCCCTTCGCGTCGTTGAACCACTTAACCGTTCCTGTAGCCATTGGGAATACCTCTGTGTTCGGTTGAATTGCGATGTCTTGCAGTTCATTCTTGAAAGCGGAATCGTTGGAGTACCTTACAGAAGAGACTGGAGGGTTTTCCAAACTAACTACAAGAACTGCGCTGCAATGGGGCCACTATACACAAACCCTACCCAATAACCACAACTATTTTCAGCGGAGGGCCGGGGGAGAAGGGCGGGTACCTGCCCGTATAGGACCCGAAGCGGCCGGGCCGACAAAACCCGAATCCACACATATATCGCTACCCGGCAGACGGGGCGGACGCAAGGCCTGCCGCCTAAGACCCC
>CAZAQG010000120.1:0-5406 GCA_964487445.1 uncultured Chromatiales bacterium | reverse complement strand
CTGCGCACGGAGGCGGCCGCTGCAATCGCGACCGCCAAAGCGTTAGCCGCGCGAGTGGCCGCGGGGGATACGGCGGCACGTCCGGCCTATGCGAGCGCGTACCAGCGCGCCCAGCGTCTGATAATCCAGACACGGACCGCGCAATCGGCGCCGGCCGCCGCGAAAAAGAAAAGCCCGGGCACGCTGCTGGTGTGGCTGGCGGCTGGCGCCGGCGTCCTGGATCTGGCGCGCCGAGTTCTTTAACGGCAGGAGAGAGAGAGAGAGATGGCAACCAAGGTATCGACACTGGTCCCGCGCGGCGTCTCTCTGACGCCGGCGCAGCATGAGTTCCTGCGCTGGCTCGCGCGGTGGAATCCCGTCGCATACCGCGAGGCGACGTCCGACGCGAACAGGTCGGTCGCGCGCAGCTCGCGCTCGATGCTCGCCGGCCTGGGTGGGTGGTGGGATGCGCTGGGGAGTGCCCTCACGTCTATCGGATCCGACGCGGCCAGCGCCGCAAAAACGGTCGTCCCGGCGCTGCTCCAGTATCGGACGCAACGCAAGGTGATGGGGATCCAACTCGCTCGCGCGCAGCAGGGGCTCGCTCCGCTGGATGTCTCCCAGCTGCGACTGCCGGCGATGCAGGTGCAGGTATCGCCGTCTCCGCAGGTGACCGCACGCTTGGTCGGTGCGGTATCCGCGGGTACACGCAAGACCTGGGTGTATGCCGCGATGGCGATACTCGCCGTCGGCGGAATCTGGATGATGACGAGGCGCGCACGGTAATGCCGGGGATGCTCGCGACGCTGGGGTCCGACTGGCATACGGCGGTAGGCCGGCTGGGCCGTGCTGAGCGACACGCCACCGCGGCGTGGGCGTACCTGACGCGCCAGGCCCCCCGCGCGCTGATCGACCAGGTGCCGGAGCTGCGCACGGAGTATCAGACGCTGGTATCCCGGGGATCGGCCGCACGCACAGCGGTCTCCGCCGTGCGGACCGCCGTAAACGCGGCGCTGCACGGAGTGGAGGGCGCCTACCAGTCGGCATCGGGCTATGTGCGCTCGCTGCTGGGGATGGGCGATCTCGGCATCGTCGGGCTGATCACGGTCGGCGCGATCACGGCGGCGGTGACGGCGCTGACCTACTGGGTAACCTCGGTCGTAGCATTCCGCCAGCGCGTGGACGCAATACAGCGCCTGGTGCATGAGGGGATGACGCCGGCCGCCGCCGCCGCCGCAGTGCGCGCGCAGCCGGGGCTCCTCCGGGAGACGGCGGGAGCCGCGAAGGCGGTGGCCGTGCTGATCGGTGTGGGTACCCTGGCGTGGATGCTCGTACGCTGGCGGGCGGACCGGGTGACCCGATGAGCGCGCGGATGGCCTCTCTGCCGGTATCCTCGACCGCGCAGGTTCGTCGGTCCTGGCTGTCGCGCAAGATCGCGCAGCTGCGCGATGAGGGGTATCCGGAGATGCAGGCGGTGGCGATTGCGTATCACGAGGCGACGGCGGTATATCTTCGCCGGCGCCGTCCGATCCCCGCCGACCTGGTGCGCCAGTACCGCGAGGCGAAGGCCGCGCGGGTGAATCCGAGGAACAAGCCGGCGACGCGCAAGCCGGCGGCTAAGGCGGTACGCCTGTACCGGGGGTTCCGCGAGGCGGCACCGCGCGGTGTAGAGCGGTGGACCCTGCCGGCGGACCAGGTGGGCGTGAAGATGGGCCTATGTGTCGGCATTATCTACGCCACTACGGTAGGGGGGAAGCGCGAGAAATTCATTCACGAGTTCCGGCGTGATGCTGCGCCGGTGCTGGCAGTCGGCGAGGCTGGTGCTCAGCTGTACCTGCTGGGCGGGAAGTACCGCGTAACTGAACGCGGGATTATCGACAAGAGGAAATAACCATGGCTGGACAGTTATTGCTGGTGAATCCGCGCCCCCGCCGGCGAGAGTCGGCGGCAGAGCGGGAGAAGTTGAGCCGCGCGGCTAAGCGGCGCCCGCGCAACGCGCTGGGCGAGTTCGTATCCGGCGCCCGCCGGAACCCGAAACGCAAAATCATCAAGAAAAACCCGCGCCGGGAGACCCGCGCGTACCACCATGAGCGGTGGACCGCCCGCGCGCATCCGCGCGCGGCCGACGGCGAGTTCGTTCGCAAGAATCCCCGTCGGCGCGCCATGGCGACACGTCGGCGCGAGCCGGTCGGCCTGCTGGACGGCCTGTGGGACGATACCCTGCGCCCCGCCGCTGTCGGCACCGCCGGCGCGATGGTCATGGAGCTGGGGGTGGGGTACCTTCCCCTGCCGGCGGAACTGAAATCCGGCGTCGCCGGATTCGCCGTCAAGGCGTTGCTCGCGGTCGGCATCGGGCTGGGTGCCAAGGCCGCCGGATTCGAGCGCGCTGGTGCTGAGCTGGCAGTGGGCGCGCTTACCGTCGCGGCAGCGACGCAGGCGAAGGACTTGGCCGCGGTGCACATGCCGGATCTCAAGCTGGGCTCGATGGGCTATTTCTCGCCCGCGCAGGTCGAGCAGGGGAATATGGGTATGTTCATGGAGGATGTGGTGCCGAGCATCGCTCCGGCGCGTCGCGCGTAATCACTTGATCCCGCCGACGTCGGCGGGGTCTGGTTTTCAGAGGATATATAGCATGGCAAACGAACTGACCGTAGGGAGGATTCCTCCCGCGTTACATGAGGTGTTGAGCCAGTTCAACGTGAACTGGCAGAACGCGAAGGATGTTGTTTTCGCCCCACTCTATGATTTGCAGACGTATCCGAATGCGGGCGTGCAGATCATGAATTTCTTCTCGGTGCAGGAATCTGGCACAAAAACTCGGTCCGATACCAACATGCAGCTTGCCGGCCAGCTCCCGCAGCCGGAACTGTTCTTGGCGACGGGCCTGTATGTAGCGTTTTCGTCTGGCGCTCCGCTGGTCAAGGGCGCCCAGGCGTCGGCCGCGAATGTATACACGGCCGCCGATGACCTGCTCGCTTTTTACGAGTCCGGAAACCTAGAATTCCGCATCGGCACCAAGGACTACGCGGCCGGTGCTCCGCTCGGGCTGTTCCCCCCTCCCTATCGGTTTTCCGCCGATTTCGCTTTGTCCGACGCTACTACCGCTGCCGCCTCGCTGCTGACCGTTGCCGGTCTGGCCCGCGTGTGCGGTGAGGTCATGGCCATCACTCCCATCGAGATCCCGCCCGGCCAGGGATTCGGGGTGACCCTCCGTTGGCCGGAGGGCGTCCGTGCGATGCCGACCGGGATCGACGGGCGCGTCGGTGTGGGCCTGATCGGGTACCGGTACCGGCCCGTACAGTGAGCGGGGATACAGGGGCGGCGCCGATCTCCGGCGCCGCCGACGAGGAGTGGGGCCAATGACGACGAGCATCCATGCAGGGCAGGACTTCGAGGACTTTTTTGTTTACGCGCCGACCCCGATCTTGGTGGGCGCGGGAAAGACGATTTCGGAAAATTTGGTGTTCGACCAGGATGCAGATTTTTGCACGCAAAAGCTGACGGGGTGGGTGACCGACCAGGGGAATCCGCCTGTGGTGCAATCGTCGCCGGAGCTGCTATTGCAGTGGCGCGCCGGCGGATCGGGCCGGGACGTGTTCCATCGGCCCGTGCCGTTTTCGGCGATTTTCGGAAGCGGTGAGCTGCCGTTCATTCTCCCGACTCCGCGCACGATCGTGAAGGGTAGTACGATCATCTGGACCGTCAGCAACCTGAGCGCGACGGCCTATACCGTGTACTTGTGCATGGTCGGCAAGAAAAAGTTCGTGATGGGCTGATCTAGATCTATGATCAGCGAGCGCGAAGAAGAAGAACGCCAACTGGGAGACCTCCCGGACGGCATCGCCGGCGAGCGCGGCGAGCTGGAGGGGTGGAGGGAGAGTTGCCCGGGTGAGGTCCCGCATGCGGATCTGCATGGCGTCGGGAAGCCCTGCAAGGAGGGCACTCCGCCGATACCCGTCTATGATCTGCTGCCCCGTGGAGCGCATCCCTGGTCGGTCTCCAGCGACGACCGGCCGGTCTCGACCTTCCTGCAAGCGCGCCCGTGGGAATTCGATCTGAAAAATACAACGGGGTATGAATCGATCATTCAGCGGATCGACTGGACGCTTGACCCGGCGATGGCGGTCTTGCAGCCGGCGGACATCCTGCTATCGGCCTTCGTCGACGGCGCACCCGCGGTCGGAATGAATCAGCTGCCCGTCGGGCAGGGATCCTCGCTCGAGACACAGCTGCGCATCCCGAGCGAAGGACGCCTGGTGGTGCGGGTTTCAGCGTTGTCGTTGCCTTCGCGGCAGGCCGATTTCCCCGGCCTGGCAACGGAAAACGTCGGCACCGCGCGGATCGGCGAGAAGTGCTTCGTCGTCGGCGGCTACGACAACGTGAACGGCGGATGGGTCTCCGAGGTGTGGGTGACCGGCGACTGGGGCACCACCTGGGTGCAGCTGCCGGATGTCCCCTGGGCGGCGGCGGGCATCGTGAGCGTCGTCAATCACAACGGGGTGCTGGTTGCGCTGGTCTCCGGGGCTACGGTCGGAATCTGGGCGAGTGAGAATAACGGGGTCAGCTGGACGAACTGGATCGCGGATACCAGCGTAATCAACGCGCTGTTCGTCGCACCGGTCACGCCGCAGCAGCTGGTGCTCGTCGAGGACACTTTGTGCGCGCCCTACTGGGACGCCGCAAATTACAACTATGTGACGTTCCGAACCACCACGGGCAGAACAGCGGGATCGTGGGCTACAGTGGTGGGCGACGTGTCGAGCGTAACGCAGCCGACCGGCGCGGATGCGGGCCAGTGTGTGGCCTATGCGGGGCGCCTGGTGATGACGGACTCGCAGGACGCGAACGGATTTCTGAACGTGGTGGTGAGCCCCGACTGCGGGACCACCTGGGAAGTGGTCGACACGCTCATAGCGGAGTATCCCGGCTATTCCTTCTTCGTCCACGGTCGGCAGCTGTGGATGGTGAACGGGGGCTGGCCGGCCTGGACGGAGGACCTGCTGAATTTCCACGTAGCCCCGGAGGCGGCGTGGAATGCGGGCGGACTCGGGCGCATGGACGCTGCGGTATTCGCGACCGAGACCCGGGTGCTGTGCGCGCTCGGGCAACTGAGCGGAGATCCGGGCGGCCCGCTGCATGATGTGTGGTCCGGCGGGATGGTGTATCGGGTATCCGATGCGGTGGTCCATCCCCGCATGCAGTGCAGCGGGTTCTATTTGTCGCCGGAGTGTAGCTGATGCCCATCGATCCCAAAGAAGTGCCGGAAGTCGTCAGCGGGCGCACGTCCGGCCTACCGCAGCGTTCCAAGGAAGGCCAGTACACGCCGCTATCGCTGGACCAGGCCGGCCGGCTACGCGCGATCCTCAAGGGCGCGGTAGAGGACGGTATCATCCCGGCCGACGCGCTCCAGGGGGTCGGGTCCCTGCC
>CAZAQG010000119.1:0-5683 GCA_964487445.1 uncultured Chromatiales bacterium | reverse complement strand
ACCCTTGATTTTCACTCCATGTTCATCCGCGATTTTTCTCAGTTGGCCTGTGCGTGTGTACTTGTTTCCACTCACGCTGACGTTTGCCTTTGATGTGGCGGTCTCCAGCACCTCCTCATAGGTGATACCAGCAAGCATTGCTATACAAGCAATACCGCAACCCGTTGGATGTTTTTGCCTTATGCGTTTCATTCTGATGGAACCCGGGTAAAGAGGCCTTACACCACGTTGGCCCCTCTGGACCAAAACACCCTTGCAGGCGGCCGTAGACGGGCCGCCTGCAAGGGCTCCGCTTACCGCCCTATTATTCGCAGACCGCCGCCTGGGGGACGGACCCGCACTATACGACCGATCCGCATGACATTGATGGGCTGTTCGAAGATCGATGAAGCGAGTCGAGTCGCCAGCGCCGAAGCGGTCTGCGGGCGAATCATATCCACACTTGCCTGAGCAGCCGATCAGCAAATCCTCTATTGCTCATTCTCCTCGGCCTCTCCATCTTCCTCATCCCACCCTACGATCGCTTGGAGCGTCGGTTGACTTACGTTCTTGAGTTCTGCGGAGCACTCCTCAAAAAATCTTTTGGCCATATCTTCCCAATCGAGTCCGGGCTCATAACATGCGGAAAACGAGCGTGTTTTCCGGATAAACACCGTGGCGTATGCGTCTGTGGTTTCCAGTGCCTTATCGATTTTCCATCCGGTTGTATTACTTGATTCCAGATCCGCCAATAAGTCGGTCAATAATCCGTTCATCGGCCCAACTTGTTGCTCCGCTTGCCACTCGTCTGCCCACAGGCCGATTCCAAATGAAAGCTCGGGTTGATCGGACAGAGCTGGAGAGATGTTGTAGATATCTTGGCCAGTCCATACACCCGCCCACACGACGACGCAGGTATCAGCGACACCCTCCCCGGGGCTCCAGATGTGTCCATAGAATGGGGGTCCGTACTTGTTGGTTCTGAATTCTCTCCAACCACTGGCACTGAGCACCTTCAAACCTACATCTTCAAAAAAACCTTTCAACGAGTCCGCTACAGGACGAATTACCTCTCCGAGCACTTCGCAGGCGTCAATCAGCCGTCGATGACTTGCAACACTCGCGATGTCCATAAGGTCCAGCTTGATCTCACTCATGTTTTCCTCCTTCAGAAAGTGCACCAGCCACGCGGAAAGGGTTTCTGCGATCGGGTGCTTCGCCAATGAGCCCTGGTGTTTCCATGTAACCAGCTTGCCGGCGATCTCCCGCCACCGAACGACTACGTCGGCCTTTTCGGACGGCGGCGTCCAATGGGTGATCAGCACCAACGCCTTATGCGGTTCCTCACGCTGCTCGAGATAACGTCCATAGCGGCTCAGCTGGTCATTCTCGCCCGACCCCGTGTATCCGGCGCTTACCTTGTTCTCGACGATGAGGTAGATTCCTCCCCCGTCCGCAGACAGGCCGCGGCCGATCAGGTCGGGACGCCCGACACCGGAGAGGGCAGTTTGGGTGGACCATCGAAAACCGGAACCAAAATCCGCCATCCGCTCGATTCCGAGCAGTCCCTTCGCATAACGTCCGTGCTCGATGTGCGACAGCGCGTTCAGCAGTTCGGCGAGGGACTCCGTCAGAAAATCTTCCCGCGGCGAGCGATTCGGTCTCTGGCGATAGCGGTACGCCCGATAAAGGAAGTCGGGGTGGTACGGCAGCGGCGCCGCCTCGTTCGGTGGCGGTCGGTTAGCGTCGGCTTTCTTTTTCACGTTGCGCACCTTTTCGGTTTGTTCCTTTCATTTTTGGACAACGGGAAGGTCGCTAGACCATACCGGTGATGCGTTCCCGATCCGCCGTCAGCGGATCGTCCTGGAACGCCGCGGTCGAGAGGGATCGCGCCACCCACAAAAATCCCGCCCATGCTATTGGGGCGATTCGCGAATCCGCCACGCAGGCGGTCAAGCTCGTCACCTTCGCCCCGCGCGCCTCCCAGCGCCCAAGCTCGCATGCGAGCGTTTCGGAGAACACGGCGAACGCCTCGGCGATCCGGTCGGGTGCGGCAAGGACCCCGCAGAAGAACCCGATCGGCGGTCCGTCCGTCCGAATGTCCCGGCCCCAGGCGCGCAGTCTCTTACGTCCCAGGCCGCCCGGGCAGTATAGCGCGATGCCCGCGCCGGGGAGCACCGCGCGCAGGTCGGCGAAGTCGAGGCAGATCAGGTTCTCCCGGTAGAGGCTCGCGAGGAGCGCGCGGGCCAGCGCCTCGCGGGCGCAAGGTTCGGGATAGGTCTCGTAGACGCCGAGCCACGCGCGGGTGCAGGAGTGAAGGTCGGCATAAAGGGCGGCGGCGTCCGGCCCGGGTGGGGCGAGGACGAGGGCGAGCGTGTCGGTGTCGCAGCGGGCGAGCGTCTCGATCAGCCGCCGCCGGTGCATCGGCGTGGTGGCGTCGAGCAGGCAGAGCACGAGTTGCGGCGGATCCCAGGAAGCAGGGGCGCGGGTAGCGGCCGCGCTGAGCTTCGGGGCGCTGCGCCAGTCGGCGAGCGCGGTCTCGCGGCGCAGCCACAGCCCGTCGGCTGGATCACCCTCGGGTGGCAATGGCAGCAGCCAGGCGGCGAGGCGGCGGATCTCCTCCCTCGCTTCGCGCCCGAATCCGTGCAGCGCACTCAGGAATACGGCCGTCCCGGGCGCCGGGACCGGGGCGGATGAGGGTGCCGCCGTGACCTTCTCGTCCCTACCGGGGGCGTTCATCGCCGTAGCCCTCTTGGCCGGTAGCGCCGCGCAGCCGCGCGCAGGGTCCCGGCGATTTCCTCACGCAGCCCCTTCGGGGCGAGCACCTCGATGTCGGCGCCCTGCTGCAGGATCCACCAGGTGAGCTGCCAGCTCTCGGGGACCGTGGCCATGAGGCGGTGGCCGCCCGCGCCGTCGGGCTTGAGCCGTTGGTCCTCGGCGATTGGGGTCTCCTCGAGGATCGCCGCGAGCGCCGCGCTCACGCGGGCGCGAAGGCGCAGGGTCCGGCCGCTCCCGAACTGCAGGCCGCCCTTGACGATGTACTCGTCGAGATCGAAGCCGGACGGTTTGCACACGGGTGTCTTAGTGATCCGCACCGTGTGGATGCGGTGCACGGCGTAGAGACGCACGTCCTCGTAGTCATAGGCCGTAGCTACGAGGTAGGTGACCGGGCCGCGCTGCACGAGCCCAAGCGGGTGGAGTGGAAGGTCCTCCCGCGCCTCGCCGTCGGGACGACGGTAGTCGACCTCGATGCGCCGTCCCGCGAGCACCGCCTCCTGGACCGCCTCGAGCACGCCGGGGTCGATAGCCGGGGGCTGCACGGGCAGCGCCGGGGCGACATAGCGCAGCCGCTCGCGCCAGCGCGTGCGCCCCTCGGCCTGCAGGCGCCGGCGCGCTTGGCCGAAGCGCCCCTCGAGGGCTTCGGTTACCGCCTTGGGCAGAAGCGGGCGCAGCATCGTCTCGATGAGCTGCAGCGAGACGGCATCGGCGAGCGGGAGTTCGGACAGCACCGGTTCCGCTCCCGGCCGCCAGTGCCAGCCCTGCGGGGTGCCCTTGTCGTTGCACACCAGGGGGAAAATCCCGGAGAGCATTTGCAAGTCACGCTCGACCGTGCGCCGGGTCACTGGAAAATCCCGCGCCGCCAGCGTATCGGTCAGCTCGCTCACCGTCTTTCCGGGGCCGCGTGCGGGCAGGAGCTTGAGCAGCGTCCAGTGGCGAACGAGCGTATCGGCGGCGGCCGAGCGCGGCACCTCTCAGCCCCCCGCGAAGCGGTGCGCGAGGCGCACCAGGGCGAAGGTGTCGCGTCCGCAGTAGGTGATGAGTGCCGCGCGCAGCGCCGCGCGCCGCTCGGCGAGGGTGTCCGAAGCGATGAGTTCGAGGAAGGCCCCCTGCGCCATGCCGCCGTCCGCCACTTCTTCCAAGTTTTTGTAGGCGAGGTCCGGATCGATCGTCGGCGTCACCGCCTTGAGCGACCACGAGCCGCGCAGGTCGGGATGATAGTAATGCTTGCGTGCGAGCGGCAACAAATCCACGAGCCGGTCGATGATCGATGCGATCTCCTTCCCGTGTTTGGGGTAGGCCTCGGCGAGCTCCAGCAGGCGTCCCCGTTCAAACGCTGCGTTGTAGACGAGAACGGGACCGCGCCATCCGATCGCCTCGCACAGCGTGTCGACGAACACTGGGCGCGGATCGTCCGAGTTATCGGCGAGAAATCCCCGTTCAACCAACGAGCCGTCTTCGTGCTCGATGTGATACGACCACTGGAACGGCACCTGTTGGTAGGGGCGCGTACCGACCCAGATCGGGACCGCAAACTGGATGGTCTCGAAATCGAGGTAGTGGCGGGGATGACCGAGCGGTGCCAAGCACCGCCCCGCCTGCGAGTCGAGATACGGCACGCCACTCGCCGTGACCGCACGAATGCGCTCATGCCGCTCCTTCTCGAGGCGCCCGGCGGGGATCTGGCGCAGGTCGGTGTAGCCCTCCTCGCGCAACGCCGCGGCCAGCGCCCCGGCGCGCGGGAGGATCTCGGGCGGGTAGCCGGTCTCCGCCTCGGGCGGTTCGCAATAGGCGAGGAACGGACACTCGTAGGGGGCGGTGCACTGATCACCGGGCTCGATGCCCGGCTCCGGGCCGGCGAGGGTTGCGCGGGCCGCGCGGATCCAATGCGGCACCTCGGCGCGCAGCCCCTCGACTTCTTCGCCCATCGGGTGCTCGGCGAACAGTCCCCGGTAATCGCCCCCGCCGGGATAGACGAAGTCGGTATCAATGCAGGCCAGCGCCGTCTCCGCCAAGCGCACCCCGGCCCCTTCGACCACCCACGCCTGGATGGCGACATCGGCAGGGTGAATCGGCTTGACCGAAGCGCTCGCCTTGACCTCGACCAGCCGCCAGCCGCGCTTGGCGGGCAGCAGCAGATCGGTGCGCACGAGCACGCCGCGGTACTCGAAGGTCGCATCGAAGAGCGGGCGCCGGGGGCGCGCGGCGAGCTGATCGGCCGTGTCCACGAGCGCGCTCGTCAGATTGCGCCCATCGATCAACACGCCCCCGGGGTACAGGCTGCGGGCGATCTCACCCACTTCCAGGCCGACTTTAATACGTGCCTCGATGCCGTCCTCGGCCCCGGCCGGCTCCGGGCGGCAGGTCTCGAGCCAGAGCCGCTTTGGGCACTGGCGATGCGAGAGCAGTTTCGATTTCGACAGACCGGCCATTATGGGCTCTCCTCCGGAATCGGATGGGATTCGACGATCCCACACTACCGCCGTACCGCGACAAAATGGTTCGCACTCGAACGGGCGGCTGTACCGTGGCGACCGGCTATACCGTAGCGTTCGAGCCTGGGCGCTCGCCCCTCCCCGCAACGGGGCTGCGCCGTGACGGTCTGCTTGCCTGCCGACCCCTACCTTCTCCAGAAGGTTGCCCGCCCAGTAGGCCGGTCGTAAGCTAGGGTCCCGTCCGCTGTAGCACGCAAGCGTCGAATGCAAGCGGCCCGCGGTCGCGGTCGAACCGGCCCCATAGAAGATTTCCCGCAACGAGCACATCGGCGCATAAGGAGAAGAAAATGCTTACGCTAATCGAAAAGAAAAACGACAAAGAGAAGGCTCAAAAGAATTTTTTATCGCCAAGATAGATTTGTTGCTGCAACTCGCCCCAGATGGATGCGCTTTTGATTCCGTGCTTCACGAATTCGCTGTAACGTTGCTGT
>CAZAQG010000118.1:0-5690 GCA_964487445.1 uncultured Chromatiales bacterium | reverse complement strand
GAAATTTTCAAGTACTCTGACCCCTTGAACTACGGAATTTCAACGCCGTTGTGGATTTCGACGGCGTCGGCCGGGCGAGCCCGGCCCTACAGGTGGGTGTGATCGGCGATACGCGCAAAAGGCGGGCCTCGGCCCGCCGAAGACGCTTTTCTTCACCTTGGGATCCCGGTTTAATTACGCTATCTTCACCCTGTCCATTTCCTCTCTGAGGGGGCGGAATGTACGCCGGGATATCGGCTTACCTCACGTCCTCCTTGGTAAATCGGGAAGAACGAAAGAGATCGCGATGAAACTACTGGTGGTCGGCGGCGGTGGGCGCGAACACGCCCTCGCCTGGTGTCTGGCGCGCTCGCCGCGCGTCGCAGAGGTGCTCGTTGCGCCCGGTAACGCGGGTACCGCGCACGAGCCGAAGGTGCGCAACGCCGCAGTGGCGGCCGAGGACATCGGCGGCCTCCTGCGCCTGGCGCAGGCCGAGGGGGTGGATCTCACGGTGATCGGGCCCGAGGCGCCGCTGGTCGCGGGCATCGTCGACGCCTTTGCGGACGCCGGCCTGCGCTGCTTCGGTCCCCGCCGGGCGACCGCCGGGCTGGAGGGTTCCAAGGTCTATGCCAAGGACTTCCTCGCCCGCCATGACATCCCGACCGCCGCCTATCGCGGCTTCACCGACGCCGGTGCGGCGTGCGCCTGGATCCGCGAGCACGGCGCGCCGCTGGTGGTGAAGGCCGACGGACTGGCGGCGGGCAAGGGCGTGACCCTCGCACACAGCGTCGCGGAGGCCGAAGCGGCGGTGCGCGCCATGCTGGAGGAGGGGGCGTTCGGGGCCGCCGGCCGGCGGGTGGTGGTCGAGGAGTTCCTGGAGGGCGAGGAGGCGAGCTTCATGTGCTTGGTGGACGGCGCGCACGTACTGCCGCTCGCCTCCTCGCAGGACCACAAGGCGCGCGACGAGGGCGACACCGGCCCGAACACCGGCGGCATGGGCGCCTACTCCCCGGCACCGGTGATCACCCCGGCGCTGCACGAGCGCATCCTGCGCGAGGTGATCGAGCCGACGGTGCGCGGCCTGGCCGCCGACGGGTGCCCGTTCACCGGCTTCCTGTATGCCGGGCTGATGATCGGAGCGGACGGCACACCGCGGGTGCTGGAATACAACGTGCGCCTCGGCGACCCGGAGACCCAGCCGATCCTGCTGCGCCTGCGCTCGGACCTCGTCGACCTGCTGGAGGCGGCACTCGAGGGGCGGCTCGACCGCGCGCACGCCGAATGGGACCCGCGCACGGCGCTCGGCGTGGTGCTCGCCGCCGGCGGCTACCCGGGTGCCTACCGCAAGGGCGACGCCATCGAGGGGTTGTCGCAGGCCGACGCGCCCGACACCAAGGTATTTCACGCCGGCACGGCGCTGCGCGACGGGAGGGTGGTCACCAACGGCGGGCGCGTGCTCTGCGCCTGCGCCCTCGGCGCGACGGTGGCCGAGGCCCGCGAGCACGCCTACGCGCTCGCGGCGCGGATCCATTGGGATGGGGTCTACTATCGCCGCGACATCGGCCACCGCGCGCTGGCGCGCACCTGAGGCGCTCCGGCCGGGAATCCCGCTGAGTTCGCTCGCGGCCTCTATTGAGGCGCAGCCGCTCTCAAATCAGCAAGCGTTATCATCAGGGTTATCGGATCCAGCGGCGAGGGATCGAATCCCACCCGCTCATAGAATGCCTTGGCTTCCGCAGAAAACGCTTGGACGATCAGCCCGCGGACGCCGATCATGGCGGCCGCCTGGGTGACTCGAAGTCCCGCATCACGGACCAGCGCCCGCCCGATCCCCATCCCCTGGGCGGATCGATCCACGGCGAGCCGCCCGAGCACGACGACGGGAACAGGGTCCGGCATGTTGCGGCGAAACCGGCCCGGTGCCTTATCGACCGTGATCGCACCCGACGCCAAGGCGTAGTAGGCAACGACACGCCGCCCATCGCAGGCGACAAAGGTGCGCGACGCACCGGTCGCTTGGTTTTTCAGGGCACGACGTTTGAGCCAGATGTCCAGGCTTTCCACGCCGCACGCGAACGCCCGGGTGTCGTGTTGTTCGGTCAGCGGCTCCGGCGGCGCAAGCGTCATTCCTCATCCCATGGCGTCGGCGTTCGCATCGTCTTGTGCAGGCGTTTATTGGGTCTGGGTGGTCTATCCAGTCTGGCGAGGAATTCGGCATAGGCCTCCGCGCCGGCCGTGACGATCACCCGGTTGAGCAACGTCTCCTCCGCCGCTGTCCGTGCGGCCTCCAGGATGAAGTCGGTGCGGTTCTTGCCCCGCACTCTCGCGGCATGATCGATAAGAGTCCGCTCTTCGGGTTTGATGCGGATATTCAGGGTCTCACGTTTGGCAGGGCTTTTGTTCGATGCGGGCATGGCCATGATCTCCAACGTTCATTCGGATCATAGCAAAATAGAATGACAATGTCATTACAAATGGCCAGGTGCGACCCTGCTCCTGGGGCGCGGCCGACCGTCCGTCCGGCGCGCGCCGTACCTCACGGGATCCCCGGCGTTGAGGATATGCCGGGCTCGCCCGGCCGACGACGCAGAATGTCCCAACGCCCCAGCGCCCCAGCGCCCCAACGCGGGTCACAGCCCCAGTTTCTTCTCCAGGAAATGGATGTCCACGCCGCCGCGCTGCACGGCGGCGTCGTTGATCAGGTCCAGCAACAGCGGCACATTGGTCTGGATGCCTTCGATCACCACCTCGGTGAGCGCGGTGCGCATGCGCGCGAGCGCGGAGGCGCGGTCGGCGCCGTGCGTGATGAGCTTGCCGATCAGCGAGTCGTAGTAGGGCGGCACCTTGTAGCCGGCGTAGACGTGCGAGTCGAGCCGCACCCCGGGCCCACCCGGCGCGTGGAATTGGGTGATCGTCCCCGGCGAGGGCAGGAAGCGCTCCGGGTCCTCCGCGCACAGCCGGCACTCGACGGCGTGGCCGCGGATGCGCACCTCCTCCTGGCGCAACGCCAGCGGCTCGCCGTCGGCGATGTGCAACTGCTCCTTGACCAGATCGATGCCGGTCACCATCTCGGTCACCGGGTGTTCGACCTGGATGCGGGTGTTCATCTCGATGAAATAGAAACATCCGTCCTCATAGAGGAACTCGAAGGTCCCGGCGCCCCGGTAGCCGATCGTGCGGCATGCCTCGGCGCAACGCTCGCCGAGGGTGCGCCGCTGCTCCCCGGTGATGCCCGGCGCGGGCGCCTCCTCGATCACCTTCTGGTGGCGGCGCTGCAGCGAGCAGTCGCGCTCGCCCAGCCACAGGGCGTTGCCGTGGGTGTCGGCGAGCATCTGGAACTCGACATGGCGCGGGTGTTCCAGAAACTTTTCCAGGTACACGGTGGCGTTGCCGAAGGCGGTCTGCGCTTCGGTGCGCGTGAGCGAGATCGCGTTGAGCAGCGTGCCCTCGGAGTGCACCACCCGCATGCCGCGCCCGCCGCCGCCGCCGGCCGCCTTGATGATCACCGGGTAGCCGATCTCGCGCCCGAGCGCGAGATTCGTGTCCGGGTCCTCGCCGAGCGGGCCGTCGGAGCCGGGTACGCACGGGATGCCCGCTTCCTTCATGGTGCGGATCGCGGAGATCTTGTCGCCCATCAGGCGGATGGTCTCGGGGCGCGGCCCGATGAAGATAAAGCCGCTGCTCTCGACGCGCTCGGCGAAATCGGCGTTCTCGGCGAGGAATCCGTAGCCCGGGTGGATGGCCACCGCGTCGGTGACCTCTGCGGCGCTGATCAGCGCCGGCATATTCAGGTAGCTCTGTTCCGAGGGCGGCGGGCCGATGCACACCGACTCGTCGGCGAGCAGCACGTGCTTGAGGTCGCGGTCGGCGGTCGAATGCACCGCCACCGTCTTGATCCCGAGTTCGCGGCACGCGCGCAGGATACGCAACGCGATCTCCCCGCGGTTGGCGATGACGATTTTATCGAGCATGGTGTTTCGAGGTGTCGGGATGAGCGAAGGAATTCAAGGCGGATGAGGGAAGAGCCACGGAACCCGCGAAATCCACGGAAGGATTTTGCGAATAATCCGTGAAATCCGTGGAATCTACGGGAAATGCCGGAGCGGGGAGCGGGTTCATGCGACCGCACGGTGCTGTGCCGTGAAGTGCATCGCACGCGGGCTCCCGGCGGTTCGGTACGATCATAGGACCATGCGCCGGATCGTGGCCTGGGGTGCCGCGAAATTGATCGGCATGCCGACGCGAATACCGCTGGTCTTCAAGTAGTTCAGAAGCTGGAGTTCGCATGCTTCCGGCAACCTCTCCTGGGCCTTCAACTCCAACAGTACCCGGTCGTCGACGATCATGTCGGCGAAGTACTGCCCCACCATAGAACCCTTGTACTGCACGTCGACCGGGATCCGGCAACGCACCTGCAACCCGCGCGCCCGCAGTTCCAGCGACAACGCGTTCTCGTACACTCGTTCGAGAAATCCATGGCCCAACTCGCCGTATACCTCAAAAAACCTCCCCCGTCATCCACGCACAATGGTCTTGGTTCACCCGATCACGAACAACGGCTGGCCGTACTCCACCGGCTGGCCGTTCTCGCCGAGGATCGCCTTTACCATGCCGGCCACGTCGGACTCGATCTGGTTGAGCATCTTCATGGCCTCGATGATGCAGAGCACGTCCCCCGGCTGGACTTCCTGGCCCACCTGCACGAACGGGTTGGACCCGGGGGAGGGTGCCTGATAGAAGGTGCCGACCATCGGCGAGTGGACGACATGGCCCTCCGGTAGCGCCTCCGCCTCCGGCAAGGCGGTCGCAGTGAGGGCGGGCGCCGGATTGGACGCCGGCGCTGCGTGCGCGACGACCGCCGCCGGCGCCGCCGGCCCGTAGCGGCTGATGCGCACCGACGCCTCGCCCTCGCGGATCTCCAGCTCCGCGAGATTGGATTCCTCCAGCAACTCGATCAGCTTCTTGATTTTTCGGATATCCATCCGTCGGTTCCGTGGGGGTCAGGGGTGCGGCGCCAAGTGCGTGATCGCCGCCTGCAGCGCGAGTTCATAGCCCAGCGCGCCGAGGCCGGTGATCACGCCGAAGGCGATGTCGGAGAAATACGATCGCCGGCGGAACGGCTCGCGCGCGTGGACATTGGAGAGGTGGACCTCTATGAAAGGAATCCCGACCGCCAGCAGGGCGTCGCGCAGGGCCACGCTGGTGTGGGTGAAGGCCGCCGGATTGACGATCAGGAAGGCTACCCCGTCGGCGGGTGCCCCCTGCACGCGCCCGATCAGCTCGTGCTCGGCGTTACTCTGGAAGCTGGCGACCTCGTGGCCCGCGGTCCGGCCCGCCGCCGCCAGCCGGGCGTCGACCTCGGCGAGCGTCGCCGAACCGTAGTGCGCGGGTTCGCGCTTGCCCAGCAGGTTCAGGTTGGGTCCGTGGAGGACGAGGATCTTGGCCATGGATACCCGCCGGTGGTCTTTGCGCCAGAGCGTGAATCACCGCCGAGGCGCCGGGTTTTCGGCCCGGGTCCCCGGGCGGTGCAGGGATCATAGCAACGCCGGGCGCGGGCTGTCCAGTTCGCTGGAGATTGGCGACGTTCTCGGCAGATTCGGGGCGTGGAGGTCATTCCTCGGATTTCGGCCTGCGGTCTGCACTTGGCTGCACTTGGCCTCCCGGGCGGGCGGGCAGACAGGCCTTCAGGCTCATGTGTCATTGGAAACACC
>CAZAQG010000117.1:0-5804 GCA_964487445.1 uncultured Chromatiales bacterium | reverse complement strand
ATGTCGGGTATCCGGGAAAATCACTTTTCATCGAAGAACTAAGGAATGGCCCGCCGAAACCGCCCTCCGGCTACACCCCTTACAACGGCCCCGACTGCGGGTTTGACAAGGCCCGGAGTGCCGCCGGGAAACCCCGCAGGTCCACCCGAACTCTTTCTTGGAAGAACGTCCCGCGGGTCATGTGCCCGCGCACCCGCGCACGGCGGCTCCCGCAGTAACTATTTGATGTGGGCCAGGATGCCGTCGAGTTCGTCGAGACTGCCGTAGCGAATCACCACGCGCCCCTTGCCCCCGGCGCCGTGCTCCAATTTCACGGGCGCCCCGAGTTGTTGGGCGAGCCGCTCCTCCAGGCGCCGGATGTCGGGATCCGTGCTCGCCCCGCGCACGGGGCGAGCGGCGGGGGCGCCCTGCAGGCGCCGCACCAGCCGTTCGGTCTCACGCACCGAGAGCCCGCGGGCCACAACCTCGCCGGCCGCCTGGACCTGCACGGCCCCGTTCAGCGCCAGCAGGGCGCGGGCGTGCCCCATCTCGAGGTGCCCGTCGTGCACCATCTCCGCCACCCGCGCATCGAGTTCGAGCAGCCGCAACAGGTTGGTGACCGCGGCCCGCGAGCGGCCGATCGCCTCGGCCATCTGCTGGTGGGTGAGCCCGTGGTCCTCGGCCAGACGCCGCATCGCCTGCGCCTCGTCGAGGGGGTTGAGGTCCTCGCGCTGGATGTTTTCGATCAGGGCCATGGCCAGCGCGGCCTGGTCGGAGACCTCGCGCACGACGGCGGGGACCTGTTCGAGGCCGGCCACCTGCGCGGCGCGCCAGCGTCGCTCGCCGGCGATGATCTCGTAGCCCTCGGCGCCAGCCCGGCGCACCACGATCGGCTGCACCACGCCCTGGGCGCGAATCGACTCGGCCAGTTCCTGAATGCCCTCGACCGGGAACCGGCTGCGCGGCTGCATGCGACCGCGGCGGATCGATTCCACCGGCAGCATGCGCAACCCCTCGGCGGCCTGCGCATCGGGGGCCGCGGGCGGCGGTTCCGCCGCGGCGGCGCCCAAAAGCGCATCCAGGCCCCGGCCCAGGCCCCGTTTCCTAGCCGCCATCGTTGCTCATCTCCACCGTCCGGGGGGTCGTGCGCTGGCGCCGCAGCATCTCCCCGGCCAGGGTGAGATAGGCGAGCGCCCCGCGGGAGGTCCTATCATACAGCAACACCGGCAACCCATGGCTCGGGGCCTCCGCCAGACGCACGTTGCGCGGGATCACCGTATTGTAGAGCCGCCCGCCGAAGTGCAGCTTGAGCTGTTCCGAGACCTCGTTGGCCAAGTTGTTGCGCGCGTCGTACATGGTGCGCAGCAGCCCTTCCAGCTCCAGTTTCGGATTGACCGTTTCGCGGATGCGGGCGAGGGTGTCCATCAACGAGGACAATCCCTCCAGGGCATAGTACTCGCACTGGACCGGCACGATCACGCCGCGCGCCGCGGTCAGGGCGTTGATGGTGAGCATATTGAGGGCGGGGGGGCAGTCGATGAACACGAAGTCGTAATTCCCGCGCACCGCGGCCAGCACCTCGATGAGACGCCGCTCGCGGCGCTCGACGTCCATCAGCCGCACCTCCGCGGCGGTCAGGTCGTCGTTCGCCGGCAGGAGGTCGAAGCCGGCCGGCATCACGCGCACCAGCGCCGCGGCGGGCTCGACCTCGCCGAGCAGCACATCGCAGGGATCCACCGCCAGCGCCCGCTTATCCACGCCACAGCCCATGGTGGCATTGCCCTGGGGGTCGAGATCGATCAGCAGCACGCGACGCCGGACCGCGGCCAGGGAGGCGACCAGGTTCACACAGGTGGTGGTCTTTCCGACCCCCCCCTTCTGGTTGGCGATGGCGATGATTCGGGCCATGGCGATCAGGGATCCGGCGCCCCGGCGACGCACCCGGGCCTAGTGCAGTGTTTCATGCGTGGAAGCCCATTCAGCGGACCACGGACCGGCCGGATGCAAGGCACGCCGCCGGAAGGGCTACCCCCTTCCAAGAGAGCGCAACACCGCAGATGGCCGGTCTGTGGTCCGCCCGAAGGGAGATACTCCAAAGCGCCAGTCCTGCGTTGCGACGCTTGCCAAGGGCGGAGGCCATTGCCTGCGCACCGCGCCTTGACTTGGCGCTTTGGGGGATCTCTGAATGGGCTTCCACGCATGAAACACTGCGCCAGCATAACCGCTTTGCCGCCCCCGGGACAGCATCCGGAGCGGGTTCCGAGGTGCACTCACCCGTGCGTGATCCGCAGCAGGCGGCGGTGTGCCGCGAGTCCCGGCACCGTCAGACGATGGGCCTCGACGAGCACGAATCCCTCCGGCAACGCCTCCAGTTCGCGCACCGCATCCGGGCCCTTCATCGCCAGCACCGTCACCCCCGGCCGGCACAGGTGGCGGATCGCCGGCAACATGCGCGCGAGCGGCGCGAATGCGCGCGCGACGATGACCTGCGGCGGCACCGGCGGGCGGAAGTCCTCGACCCGCGAGCGCATCACGGTCACGTTGCCGATCCCGAGTTCCGCGACCGCCTGAGTCAGGAAGCGGGTCTTCTTGAGACTGCTGTCGAGGAGTTGGAACGCCCGCGCCGGACAGGCGAGGGCCAGGGGGATCCCGGGCAGCCCGGCACCGCTGCCGACGTCGAGCACGCCCCCCGCCGGCAGGTACGCCAGCACCGCGAGGCTGTCGAGCAGGTGCCGCGTGACCTGCTCGAGAGGGTCCTGGATCGCCGTAAGATTGTAGACCCGGTTCCACCGCCCGAGCAGATCGAGGTAGGCGAGCAGGCGCGCCCGGACCCCGGCGTCGAGATCCGGACCCATCTGCGCCAAGCCGCGCGACAGTACCTGCTCGGGACTCATCATGGGCGACCGCGACCCCGCCGGGCGCTCACGCGCGCCGGCGCCCGCCCTCGTCGTCACGACCGACCCCGCGCCGGCGCAGATGGACCAGCAGCAGCGCGATGGCCGCGGGTGTCACTCCCGGCGTGCGCGCCGCCTGACCGAGGCTCAGCGGCCGACTCGCCTGGAGCCGCTCGCGGACCTCCGTCGAGAGTCCATGCACCCGCCGGTAGTCGAGATCCTCCGGCAGCACCAGAGCGTCGTGGCGGCGCGCGCGCTCGATCTCCTCCTGCTGCCGGGCCAGATAGCCCTGATACTTCGCCTGGATCTCGACCTGTTCGGCGACCACCGGGTCCGACACGCCGGGCCCCGCGCCCGGCAGGCCCACCAGCGCCCGATAGTCGATCTCGGGCCGGCGCAGCAGCTCCAGCGCCGAGGTATCCCGGGCCGGCGCCCGGCCCAGGCACCGTTCCAGCGCCGCGGCCGATTCCGAGCCGGGGCGCAGGGTCAGGTCCCGGAGCCGCCCACGCTCGCGCTCGATGGCCTCGCGCTTGGTCTCGAAGGCACGCCAGCGCGCCTCGTCCACCAGGCCCAGTTCGCGACCCACCGGCGTGAGACGCAGGTCGGCGTTGTCCTCGCGCAGGATCAGCCGGTACTCGGCGCGGCTGGTGAACATCCGATACGGCTCGGGTGCGCCGCACGTGATGAGGTCGTCGATCAGCACCCCCAGGTAGCCCTGGTCGCGCCTCGGGCACCACGGCGGCAGATCGCGCGCCTGCCGGGCGGCGTTGAGCCCCGCCACCAGGCCCTGCGCCGCGGCCTCCTCGTAGCCGGTGGTGCCGTTGATCTGCCCGGCGAAGAACAGCCCGGGCAGGGCGCGGGTCTCGAGCGAGGGGCGCAGATCGCGCGGATCGAAGAAATCGTATTCGATGGCGTAGCCGGGACGCACGATGCGCGCGTGCTCGAAGCCGGGGATCGAGCGCACCAGCGCGTACTGCACGTCGAACGGCAGGCTGGTGGAGATCCCGTTGGGATACAACTCGCGGGTATCCAGCCCCTCGGGTTCGACGAACACGGTGTGCCCGTCGCGTTCGGCGAAGCGCACCACCTTGTCCTCGATGGACGGGCAGTAACGCGGACCCACGCCCTCGATCACGCCGCGGTAGAGCGGCGAGCGATCGAGAGCGTCGCGGATGATCTCATGCGTACGCGGCGTGGTGCGGGTTACATGGCAGCAGACTTGGCGCGGGTGCTCCCCGGCACTCCCGAGAAACGAAAACACCGGGACCGGGCGATCGCCGGGCTGGGGCTCGAGGCGATCGAGATCGACGCTGCGCCCGTCCAGGCGCGGCGGGGTCCCGGTCTTGAGGCGGCCCACACGCGGAGCCAGCTCGCGCAGGCGTCGCGCCAACGCGTTGGCCGGCGGATCACCGGCGCGCCCGCCCTCGCTCTGTGCGAACCCCATGTGGATACGCCCGCCGAGGAAGGTCCCCACGGTGAGGACCACGGCGCGTGCCACGATGCTCAGGCCCATCGCCGTGCGCACGCCGACGACGCGCCCCCCTTCGAGCACCAAGTCCTCGACCGACTGCTGGAACAGCACCAGCGCCGGCTCCGCCTCCAACGCCGCGCGCACCGCACGGCGGTAGAGTTGACGATCACACTGGGCGCGGGTGGCGCGCACCGCCGGTCCCTTGCGCGCGTTCAGCCTCCGGAAGTGGATCCCGGTGCGATCCGCGGCGTGCGCCATCAGCCCGCCCAGTGCGTCGATCTCCTTGACCAGATGGCCCTTGCCGATCCCGCCGATCGACGGGTTGCAGCTCATCTGCCCGAGGGTCTCCAGATTCTGGGTCAGCAGCAGGGTGCGCGCGCCGGTCCGGGCGGCCGCCAACGCCGCCTCGGTGCCGGCGTGACCGCCGCCGACTACGATCACGTCGAACGATTCCGGGTATTCCATGCAAGTCTCGTAGCCCGGATGCAGCGAAGCGGAATCCGGGAAAGGGGGATGAACCGGTAGTGTACCCAGGCGGCCGGGCCGACGGCCAGGACTGGAGCGCGCAGGATTCGGGCGCTCCCGGCCGTCCGTTACCGCGGATCCCGGGTTTTCCGACGCGCGGGGCGCGCGCCCCGCGGACGCTACCCCGCGCCCGCTTCGCGCAGACTGAGCACCGGCCAGCCCCGCGCGCGGGCGTGATCTTCCAGGGCCGGGTCGGGATCGACCGCGACCGGGTGATCGACCCGTTCGAGCAGCGGGATATCGTTGCGCGAATCGCTATAGAACCAGCTCCCGGACCAATCGAGGCCGTTTCCGTCGAGCCAGGTCTGGAGGCGTTGCACCTTGCCGCCCTGGAAACAGGGCACGCCCTGGGGCCGGCCGGTGTAACGCCCGTCTATCATCTCCGGTTCGGTGGCCAGCAGGTGCTCGACGCCGAGCAGTTCGGCGATGGGCGCGGTGATGAAGCGGTTGGTGGCCGTCACGATCACCACGATGTCGCCCCGGGCCCGATGGCGCTGCAACAGGGCGCGCGCCGCCGGAAGCACGATGGGCCGGATGCGCTCGTCCACGAAGCGCGCGCGCAACGCATGCAGCACGCTCAGGTCGTGCTCGGCGAGCGGACGCAGTTGGAAGGCCAGGAATGCCTGAATGTCCAGGGTGCCGTCCAAGTAATCCTGGTAGTAGCGACGGCTCTCCGCTTCATGGCGGGCCGGGTCCATGAACCCCTGCGCCGCGAGGAAGCGCCCCCATTCGCAGTCGCTGTCCCCCGCCAACAAGGTGTTATCCAGATCGAATACCGCTACCACCATGTGCCTCTCCGGTCTCGGGCCAAAACGGTCGATCAGGATAGTGCCCCGCCGCGCAAAGATACACTGTTCGCGGGTGTCGGAGCGGTGGACGGCTGGCAAAACTCCCGCGGCTGTGGAACAATTGCGTAGTGGTACGACGTGGAGGAA
>CAZAQG010000116.1:2869-5821 GCA_964487445.1 uncultured Chromatiales bacterium | reverse complement strand
CAATGGGCCTTTGATATGGGCTCAAGTACTCGTGCGCGAGATAGTCGAGTTCCTCGTCGATTCGTTCTTGGGTTACAACCCCGCCGCATTGATCCTCATCGAGGATGATCGGTTCTACATAGCGCGGCAGGAACGAGGCCAACAGGAAGTTAACGAGCCCAGCATCGGCAGTGGGCGCGTAAACCGTTTTCTCGGCACTGTCCTCGGGGACAAGTTCGACGCCGCCGGGAGCGGCGCTCCGCCGAATATGGTATCGAACCGCTCTCTCTGCAATAATCATAAAATCGCTAGACCTCGGTGGATTGTGGGTCGGAAAGTGAAGTCGAGGGAAGTGGGTAGGTACATCCAGTCACCGTATAATACGGCGCACCCGGCCCGATAATCCCGGTGTTCCGGTACTGGACCCGCGCATCGTAATCGAACAATCCGTTTTCGGTCTTGTGACGCACGTGCACACGATCACCATGGTTATAAATTTTCACCACTATCACCTCCAGAAATAGAGTCAAGCGCAAGGCAAATCTCACCGTTTTCTCGGCCTGGCCTATGGCGAAAAACAGTGTATTGATATTGACAGGTTTTCAAAGAATGCAAATCCGTTCGTCGGCTCAGTACTCGAATCCCTTTTTCCACTTCTGTGCGCCGGGTTTTTTCTGGGTGGATGCTCGTGGTGGTGGACTACCGGCGAAGGACGAGAAGCGGCAAGTTTCCTTGCGGAATGCCAGATGGACGGTCCCGATGGGGCCGTTACGCTGTTTCCCGATGATGGCCTCTGCGGAGCCGGCGGCGAGGCTATCCGGGTCGTAGACCTCGTCGCGATAGAGGAACACGATGAGGTCGGCGTCCTGCTCGATGGCGCCGGACTCGCGCAGATCCGACATCATCGGGCGCTTGTTCGGGCGATGTTCGAGGCTGCGGTTGAGTTGGGAGAGGGCGATGACCGGGACGTTGAGTTCCTTGGCGAGCAGTTTCAGACCTCGGGAAATGGCCGTAATCTGAGCCGTGCGATGCTCGCCGGGGCCCTCCATGAGCTGGAGGTAGTCGACGACGACGAGGTCGAGACCGTGCTCACGCAGCACACGCCGGGCGCGTGTCCGCAGGTCGTGGATGCCCACCCAAGGGGTTTCGTCGACCAGGAGGCGCGCGTGTTGAATCCGTGCGGTCGCATCGGTAAACCGGGACCATTCGCCCGGGTCCATCCTGGCGGACAGGACGTGTTGCAGGTCGATGTTTCCCAGGCTTGCCACACTGCGCATCAGCAGTTCGTTCGCGGACATTTCCAGGCTGAAGACGAGAGCGGTTTTGCTCCCGTGCACCGAGACATGTTCGGCGATGTTGAGGGCGAGGCTGGTCTTGCCCATGGACGGGCGTCCGGCCACCACCACAAGTTGTCCAGGACGGAATCCGCCGGTCATGTGGTCGAGGTCGGGCCACCCGGAGGGTTGACCGACGTATTCGCCGCCGGCGTCGACCAGGGTTTGGAGTTGCTCCACGACCTGTGGGATGAGGTCGCGGGCGAGGATTGGACCCGTCTTGGTGCGGGGTTCGGTGATGGCCCCAATCATCGCGCCGGCGCGGTCGAGTTTCTCCGCGGGTTCTCCGGGCCCGCGCACGGTCTGGACGATGGACTCGGCGGCTTGCAGCAGGCGGCGCTCGATGGCGGCGCCGCGCACGATTCGCGCGTAGTGGGCGGCGTGGCCGTCCGGTGGCACGCCGTCGAGCATCTCGTCCAGGTAGGCGCGTCCACCGCAACGGGCGAGTTCCCTGCGCTGTTCGAGCAGGGCCGCGACGGTGAGCACGTCGACGGGCGCCCCGCCGGTGTCGAGGTCGCGCAACGCGGTGTGAATTTTCCGATGCCGGGCGCCGGCAAAATCTTCCGTCTGGATTTCGTCTCCCAGGTCGTCCAGGGTGCGCGGGTTTCTCAGCAGCATGCCGAGCAGATGGCGTTCGGCGGCTTGGGCGGGGGATTGCGGAGCGGGTTGTGGTTGGATTATACCCATTGCGAGGTCGTCCTCGTTTCACGTTTGGCGATTACCCCCTCGCGGATGCGGAGGAAGGTATCCCGACGAATCAGCCAGTCGAAGCCGCATCCATCGTGGGGTGCGAGTTCCCGCGCGCAGTAGCGGAAATATCGCTCCGGCATATCCGGCTTGGACGAGAACTCGAGGAAGTCGTCGATGCCGGAGGCCCGGGCGGCGGAGTAGGGCGCCAGGATGGCGGGTGGCCAACCGGCTTCGCCCATGAGGGTGTTGTATTGCTCCAACACGGCGAACTGGGCGAGGGTGTAGGCATCGGGCGCGAACTCATCGAGCCAGCCTTGTGCGCGCAGCCAGGTGGCCGGGTAGGGGATATAGCCTCCGTTCTCTCTTCGCCAGTCGCGGGTTGCCTTGGCTCGTTCGAGCGATTCCAGGATGTGGGCGAGGAGGGTGTCGTCTGGGGCGAGGCGGTCGAATGCCGCACGGGCCTGCTGCTTGGAGCGTTTGCGCGGATACGCGGCCCAGAAGCGGTCGAACCGCTCGGTACCAGGCTTCGAGCGGCGCCCTCTGGCCCGTTTACCCGAAATCGGCTCGGGAGGCGAAAGCGCGAAGTCCGTGGTGGCGTTCTCCCCGGCAGAATCTTCCTCGCGATTGCTGGAAATGCCGGTGGGCCTGTCGATGCCAGGGTCTCCAAGGGGGGCCGTGCCCAAGCATGACTCGACTGCGGAGGCCAGGGGGGGCTCGGACCCGGGAAACCCGCCCCCATGGCCTTCGTGAGTTTCCACAGGGGGCGTGGCTTGGGTCTTGGGGCAGAGGTTCCGGACACCGCGGTTGCCCATGGCGAGAGCACACTCGAACGTCAGGTCCGTGGTTGGCTGCGTGGCGGCTCCCTGCGCCTCCCCCCGGCGGGGGGATGTCTGCGTAGCAGACAGGGGGGTAGTTGTCTTTGTATTGTCTTTAATCTTTTTGTCTTTAA
>CAZAQG010000116.1:0-2769 GCA_964487445.1 uncultured Chromatiales bacterium | reverse complement strand
ATGGATATCCGGGCAGTTTTCCGGTTATATCCATAAGTCCTTCTCGCAACGGCGAGCAGCACGGCGTATTGGCGCCGGCTGAGTCTGGCGCGAATGATGGCGTCCAGCAGCTCGTTGGCGATACGGGTGTAGCCATTCTCAAGTTGTGGACTGCAGGGGTTGTGCATCAAAATTCCCCCTCTGAGCGTAGCTGGCGGTCGGCTTCTTCTACGGCTGACTCAAGCGACTCGTCATTCTCCGTTGCGAAGAACAGCGCCTCTTCCAGTTGCCCCCGGGCTTTGGCGACCCGGCCAGATTGGAGAAAAACGAGTGCTTGGCGAACGTCGATGGCGAACATGCGGGCAAAGTCGATTTTTTCCGACATAATGGAACCCTGTCGAGTTGGAGGCGCCGGAGCGCGGCGCACGGTAGGAAGTGTTCGTTCTACCGGAATCGGCACGTACCCGTGCGGATGAATAACGCCCATCCCGCAGGGTAAATCGTTTGGGGAAAATGCAACTCGGCCCCGGGGAGCGGGGACGGAAAGGAGAGTATGGAATGCGTTATATGGCGGAATTTTGGGTTTTCAGGTAGTTGGCGAGCATGGTGCGCCGGTCGTTGACCTGGTTTTTCCGGACGGCGAGGCGCAACGCCTTTTCCTGTCCGACCAGAATGAGATCTTTTTCTGCGCGCGTGAATCCGGTGTAGAGCAGCGGGCGGTTGAGCATGATGTAATGCTGCGTACAGAGCGGGATGACCACGCAGGGGTATTGGCTGCCCTGGGATTTGTGGATGGTGATGGCGAAGGCGGGCTCCAGGTTTTGAAGCTGGAGGGTGTCGTAGTCGACACTTCGGTCGTCGTAATCCACCTGTAATGTCCGGTCTTCCAGGTTGATTGCGCAAACCACGCCGATTTCGCCGTTCATGGTCCCGAGTTCGTAATCGTTGGAGGTCTGGATGACGCGGTCACCGACTCGGAAGCCGCCGAGTTCGTGGGCGCCCGGGGCGGGTGGGTTCATTGCGGTGCGCAGCAGGGCATTGAGATTGCCTGTGCCGAGCGGGCCTTTGCGCATCGGGGAGAGAACCTGGACGGCGCGGGGGCCGTGATGGGCGCTGGCGCGCTGAACGAGGCCGACCAGTCGCGCGGCGGCTTGTTCCGGGTCCTCTTCGGCGACGAACCAGAGTCCGTTGCCGAATTCCGGGCGCTGGCCGGCCAGCAGGCGCTGGGCGCCATGCGCGATTCCCGAACCTTCTTCCTGGCGGTAGATGCGCGAGAGATGGGCCGTGGGCACACCACTGGCGATGAGGTCGCGCAGGCAGGCGCCGGGTCCGACGGACGGAAGTTGGTCGGAGTCGCCGACGAACACGACGCGGGCGTGTGCGGGCAAGGCCGCGAGGAGTTTGGCGAGGAGCGGAACATCAATCATCGAGGACTCGTCGATGATGAGCAAATCGCACTCGACGGGGTTATCCGGGTCGTGCTCGAAGTGGCCCGCGCCGCGGGCGCCGAGCAGCCGGTGGATGGTCTCGGCGTTTTGCCCGGAGGCCTCGGCGAGCCGGCGGGCGGCGCGGCCGGTCGGGGCGCACAGGCGCACGGTTTGCCCGGCGTGGGCGGCGGCTGCGGAGACAGTGCGCACGATGGTGGTTTTTCCGGTTCCGGGTCCGCCGGTCAGGACGCACAGGCCGCTGGTCAGGGCGAGTTCGACGGCTCGTGCCTGGCTGGGGTCCGGCTGCAGGCCGTTTTGGCGCAATAGCGCGCCGGCGTCGACCCGGCCCAGGATTCCCGGTGTCCCAAGCATCCGGGCGATGTGCGTGGCCGCAGTGCGCTCAGCGCGATAGAGCCGTGCCGAACCCACCCCGGTTTTCGTCTCGACGAGGGGGGCGGGGTCCGTACCCAATAAGCCGTCCAGGATGCCCGCCAGGGTTTCGGCGGGCTGGCCGGTTAGCGTGGAGGCCTCGGCCAGCAGGGTTGCGCGCGGAGTCGTGGTGTGGCCCTGCCGGGCCTGTTCTTCCGTCGTGTGGCGCAACGCCGCGGCGAGGCGCTGCGGGGCATCCGGTACGATGCCCAGGTGCATGGCGGCTTGGTCGGCTCGCTCGAACCCCACGCCGCGCACCCGGGTCAGGCGGTAGGGGTCGGCGCGTAGCAGTGCGACGGCATTTTCCCCGAACATACTGTGTACGCGAAAGGCGAGATTGGGACCGAAGCCGATTCGGTTCAAGAAGGCGGTCACCCGCCGGACCGAGCGTAATTTGGCCCAGGCGTGTGCGATGGCCTTGGCTTTCTTTTCGCCGATTCCGCGTATCTCGCGCAGGCGCATCGGTTGGTGTTCCAGCACGTTGGGCAGGTCGGTGCCGAAGGCATCGAGGAGTTGGCGCGCGCGCCGGGGTCCAATACCGGGCACTGCGCCGCGGGAAAGGAATGCCTGCAAGTCCTTGGGGTCTTCCGGGACATGTTCGGCCAGCCAATGCGCCTTGATTTGCTCGCCGAAACGGGGATGTACGACCAGGGAGCCCTCTCCCTCGATGACCGCGCCCGCGCGCGCGTCCATCAGGTGGCCGGTCACGCAGGCGCCATCGTCCAGCCGCAGTACGCAATATCCATCCTTCCCGCGGAACATTACCCGGCGGATGGACCCGGCAATCGGGCGGGTCTCGCGGTCCGGCTCGCTTGTTTTTGGGCTGGTTCGCATCGTATTAAAAATACGACAGAAATTGGAAATGCAAGTTTCCACCGGTCGTACTGGATCGCTTTCGCCAAATTTGGCGAAAGCGGTTCTGTTCGACTTGAGG
>CAZAQG010000115.1:0-5857 GCA_964487445.1 uncultured Chromatiales bacterium | reverse complement strand
ACGCCCAGCGAGGCGCCCCCATCCGCTTGGCGATCTTCGACGACCGGCTCGAGGTAGAGAATCCAGGCCTCTTGCCCTTCGGGCTCACCATCGAGGACCTCCCGCACGGCATCTCCAAGCTGCGCAACCGGGTGATCGGCAGGGTTTTCCACGAACTCGGCCTGGTGGAGCAATGGGGCAGCGGCGCACAGCGCATGATCGCGGCCTGCCGCAATTCGGGCCTGCCCGCGCCACGCTGGGAAGAGGTCGGCACCCGCCTGCGCGTGACTATACCGAGCAAGTCGGCCCCAGATCGCTCGACGGCCCCGACCGCGCCATCCTCGATCTTCTGGAAGACGGCGAGGGGCACGGCACCAGCGAAATCGCAGGCGTGATCGGCCTCACGCCCCGTGCGACGCGTACCCGCCTCAGGAAGCTGGTGGATCGTGGTTTGGTGCGCGAAATCGGCCAGGGCCCCAGAGACCCGAAGCGCCGCTACTACAAGGCGGGAGATTGAGGACGGACATGAACCAACGATTCGACAAACTGGTGATCCTCCTGCGCGAGCTCTTCCAGCTCAGCCCGATCTCGACTTCGGCTTCTACCGCATCATGCACGCCAAGAGCGCCGGGGTGACACAGTTCCTCGAGAAGGACCTGTTGCCGCAGGTGAAGGCGGCCTTCGCCGGGGATAAGCCCGCCGACAAGGCGGCTATCGGAAAGGATCCGGCGACGGTCGTTCCCGGGATCGAGGACGACTTCCACCGGCTGATGTTCGAGATGGAGGAACGATCATGAGTCGCACGATTCTCACCCGCCTGCAGATCAGGCGGTTCAAGCTCTTCGAAGACGCCGACATCGAACTGGGCGAGCGAGTCGTTCTACTGCCGGCCGCTGGCGCTGGATGACGGCGACCGCATGGAGATCCCCGAGCACCTCTCCGACTTGAGATTGGCCTATCTCCCCCCGATGTCGGGACATGCGCCCAACGAGGTGCGGCTCGACGAGGGTGCGGTCAACATACGCATCGGCGAGGGGCGAACGGCGGAGGTGCTTCGCAACCTATGCTACCGTGTCTTTGAATTGGATGACGGAAAGAAGACTTGGCACACGCTGTGTGGCGATATCGATCGCCTGTTCGGTTGTCGGCTCGATGAACCGAAGTACATCGCCGAACGGGGCGAGATCACGATGACGTATAAGACTCCGGAAGGCATCAGGTTGGACTTGTCGAGCAGCGGGGGCGGCATGCAACAGACCTTGTTGTTGCTGGCCCACATGGCTGCACACCCGAGGACCGTATTGCTACTCGACGAGTCGGACGCACATCTCGAGATCTTGCGTCAACGCCAGATCTATCAGGTCGTCACGAAGACGGCCGAGAACTCCGGTGGTCAAGTGCTGATGGCCAGCCATTCCGAAGTGATCCTCAACGAAGCCGCGGACCGGGATATGGTGGGGGCTTTCGCGGGCCGACCCCATCGCATCGATGATCGTGACAGCCAAGTGCTCAAGGCGCTCAAAGAGATCGGCTTCGAGCACTACTACCAGGCGGAGGCGCGCGGCTGGGTGCTCTATCTCGAAGGCGCGACGGATCTCGCGATTCTACGCGCCTTTGCCGAGCGGCTTGCTCACCCGGCTGCAGCGGAGCTTGGAAGTCCTTTCGTGCACTCCATCGGCAACCAGCCGCGCAAGGCGCAGTATCATTTCCACGGCCTGCGTGAAGCCAAGCCGGATCTGCGCGGATTCGCGGTTTACGATCGGCTCGAAAGGGAGTTGCCAAGCGACCCGAATCTACGGCAGCACGGCTGGAATCGTCGAGAGATCGAGAACTACCTGTGCCAGGAGGCGACACTGCTCGCGTATGCGGAAGAATTCGGACGCAGCACCGCAGGCGATCTGCTTGCGGTGAACTACCGGGGCACGATGAGTCGCTGCATCGGTATACTGGAAGGAGCGATGAAGGACCTCGGCAGGGGATCGCCGTGGGATCCGCAGGTCAAGGCCGGCGATGACTTCCTCACTCCTTTGTTTCGTCGCTTCTTCGAAGAACTCGAGCTGCCGAACCTGATCGACAAGACCGACTTCCATGTTCTGGTGACTCACGTGCCGGACGAGATGATCGATCCGGAAATAAGGACGGTGTTGGACAAGATCGTGAAGGTTGCAAAAGGAACGACGTGAAGTCGGGCGAACCTACCGCGTCGGCTTCCGGGCCCGCGGCGGCGCCCTGCACGTCGGCTCGCTGTACGCACGGACGCTGCGCAAAGGCCTATGGGATGCGCTGCGAAGATTGTGGCGGGAGGCGAAGGCCGCCGCCTGAACCCGGGGGCGGGCTTTGCGAAACGGCGCCCGTTTCGCGCCGCTGCGCCGCTGCCGGCCCCGGAGCGTCCGGCAGCCGATGACTACCCGCGATTCGAGGAACCGAACGATGCGCCTGCTCCTTCCGCTCCGCCGGCTCGATCGCTTCCTGCGCGGCCTGCGCCGTGTGACACTCGACCTGCTCACGCTCGCGGTGATCGCGCTCGCGGTGGCGGCGGCCGGCATGCTGCTGCAGCGGCCCGGCGTTCCGTCGCGCGCGGTGCTGTGGGTGGCACCCGAAGGACGGCTCGTCTACAGCTACAGCGAACCGCGCTGGAGCCGGGCGCTCGACCGCGCGATCGGGCGCCCGTCGAGCGAGGTTCGGATCCGGGACCTGACCACGGCGATCGATCGCGCCGCAAAGGATCCGCGGATCCGGGCGCTGGCATTGGACCTTCGCCGCTTCGGGGGTGGGAGCCTGCCGGCGGCGCACACCGTCGCCCGCGCCGTGGCGCGTTTCCGCGCCGCGGGCAAGCCGGTGTACGCCTACGCCACCAACTATTCGCAGAGCGTGTACTTGGTGGCGGCGCCCGCCGGGCACATCTTCCTCGACCCGATGGGTGCGGTCCTGATCACCGGCTACGCCGATGAACGCCTCTACTTCGGGAAGCTGCTCACGCGCCTCGGCGTGCACGTCTATACCTTTCGCAAGGGAAAGTACAAATCGGCGGTGGAACCTCTCGTGCGCAGCGCGATGTCCGCCGCCGCGCGCGCGGAGAACGAGGCTTGGCTGCGCACTTGGTGGAGCACCTACGTCGAGGCCGTCGCCCGTGCGCGGGGGCTCGCCGCGAGCCAGGTCGCGCAGTACGCCGAGCGGCTGCCGCAACTGCTGACCGGCGCGGACGGAGACGCCGCCGCGCTCGCACTCGAACGCCATCTGGTGACGCGCGTGGCGGACTATGCGACCTTCCGGGTCGCGGTGACGCGCGCCGTGCTCGGCCACGCATCGGGCCGTCTGCCCAGGATCGGAGTCCGTCGCTACCTCGCCGCCACCCCGCACCCGGCTGGCGGCGGCGCGGTGATCGCCGTCGTCCCCGTCGACGGCGCGCTGCTCACCGGTACGCAGGCGGTGCCCGGCACGGTGTCCGCCGCCGCGACCGTGCACCAGCTCGACCGGCTGCAGCGGCGCGCGGACGTGCGCGCCGTGGTGCTGCAGGTCAACAGCCCCGGCGGCAGCGTGTATGCCGCGGACGAGATCCGTCGCGCGCTCCTGCGCCTGCGCCGCGCCGGAAAACCGGTGGTGGTGTCGATGGGGACCCTGGGCGCCTCCGGCGCCTACTGGCTGTCGACCGCAGCGCAGCGGATCTATGCGCACCGCACCACGATCACTGCGGACATCGGCGTGTTCGCCGTGTATCCGGACCTCTCCGGCGCGCTGGAGCGGCTCGGGATCGGGGTCTCGGGGGTCGCGACCACACCGACCGCAGGCGCGCTCTCGCCGTTGCGCCCGCTGCGACCGGCGGTGGCGGCGGCGCTGCAGGCATCCGTGGACCATATCTACCGGCGCTTCGTCGACTTGGTGGCGGTCGCACGCCGACTCACGCCCGCCCGCGCGCAGCAGGTCGCGCAGGGGCGGGCCTGGAGCGGTGCCGCCGCGCTGCGCCTGGGGCTGATCGACGCGATCGGCGGCCTGCGCGACGCCGTCCAAGGTGCCGCGCAGCTCGCCAAACTGAAGAGCGGGCGTTACCGCGTCGACTACCTGCCCCCCGGTCAATCCGGCTGGGCACGCGGCCTCGTCCCGCAGGTCGCGCGCACGCTGTTGGGACGGGATGCGGCCGGCGGCCCGCTCACGCTCGTGCGCGCGCTGGCCCCGCGGGCCGGGGCGACGCGCACCCTCGAGAACCTGCTCCTGCTCGTGCGCGTACACCCGGGCGACCCGCTCGCCTACAGCTTCATCCTGCCGCCGTAGGCGCGGGCGATCCGCCCGCGGCGCGATCGCCGGGAGCAGGGACGACGTGAAACACTACACCAGGTGAAACGCAGATGACCCGCATGCTCCCCCGATCGCTGGCCGCGCTCGCCCTGGCCGCGGTCCTCGTGTACGCCCAGGCGACCCACGCGGCGCCGACCGCGCACGGCGATCGGATCGTGCCCGTCGCGAGGATCACCAACGACCACGACCCGAGCATCAGCACCCTCGGCCTGCTGGTCGGCCCGAAGGACCGGGTGCGCGGCATCTCGATCGTCACCCGCCACCCCGCCGGCGAGGCCCCGGCCCACATCGTGCGGCGCCGTTTTACCCTGCAGAGTGTCGGCAGTCCCCGAGGCATCGTCGTGACGCGGAAACACGGGCGCGTCGTGATCGCGCTGCGCGGGCGCATCGATCCCGATACCGGCGGCGGCGTGCTCACCATCCGCTACCTGTCGAACGCCCTGTTCGACAGCCATCGAGAGTGCCGCATCCGGCTCATGCACGACGCACGCGGATGGCGTCTCACCGAACCCGGCGGCGCGGTCGTCACCGGTCTCTATGTCAAGACCTGGTTTCTCGGGGTGTCGACGATCGCCCCCGTGTGCGGGCACGGCTGAGGCCGGCGCTCCACCGGCGGCGGCCCGGCCGCCTCCTCAATCGTGCGACAGCGATTTCTCCGTGAACAGGTAATCCCGCAGCTTTTTGTCGAAGGCCGGATCTTTCCGGCGACCGCAGCCGGCCCTTACCGCTTCGACGCACACTTGGGATCCAGGGCCAGGATCATCCCGGCGCCTTTTTTAAGCGTAGATGCTTATGAAATGCCTGGAAGTCTTTATCGGAATGAAGTAGTGGGAGGCTATACTCAATACAGAAGGTTGCGATAATCGAGTCTATAGTTTTTCTAACGGTAACGCCTTTCTTTCTTAGAAACCTAAAATTATCTGCGCTTTTTACAGCAATGCTGATATTGAGCATATTGAATACGGTAAGTGAGGCAAGGAGATTCTTTGCGGTTTTGTAGTCCTTATCATTTCTGAAGCCCTGCAAAACCTCAGCAAGAATCAAATCTCCGGTAGCAACCGGTTCGACACCAAGCAATGAATCAAGCTTGTCAGTCTCAGGTGTAGGTCTGCCGTTGAAGTAATCAACCCAGACACTGGAATCGACAAAGATCATCTATTGAGTCTCATACTATCAAGATCACCGTCCCATTTGAGCTTACCCTTGAATTTCTTGATAGCTTGCTGTTTATTCAGTCTAATCAGCGCCTTGAGACCAAGTTCAACTGCCTCACGCTTGTTTTTAGCGCCAGTGAGTTTAAGTGCATCAGCCATGAGTTTGTCATCGATAACTATATTGGTGCGCATAACCACCCCGAATGTGTATAATTAAGCATGTATATACACATTAGAGCATATCTGCTGGGTTGGTTTCAAGCGTCCCAGTAGCGCACATAACGCATAAGGTTAGTGCGCCAAGCGAAGCTTGGCGCTTCTTGCCGGGTGAAAGTCCCGGTCGGGTGAGGGATCGGTAGGATTTCTCTGAAGGGCCAACCACCCACCCGTATCGAGTGTTGCGCCTCTGACGGACGGCGTTGCCGAGGGTA
>CAZAQG010000114.1:0-5966 GCA_964487445.1 uncultured Chromatiales bacterium | reverse complement strand
GACGATGGGTGGCATCGCCTCGATCACCCGCTCGATCTCCTCCATCGTGTTATCGCGCGACAGGGAAAAGCGCACCGTACCGTGGGCGGCGGTATAGGGGACCCCCATGGCACGCATGACATGGGAGGGCTCCAGCGAACCCGAGGTGCAGGCCGAACCGCTGGAGGCGGCGATGCCGTCCTTGTTGAGCAGCAGCAGGATGGCCTCGCCCTCGATGTATTCGAAGGCGATGTTCGTGGTATTGGGCAGGCGCCGGTCCGGATCGCCCGTGGCGAAGGCGTTGGATACCGCGGCCAGGATCCCTTCCTCCAGCCGGTCCCGCATCGCGCGCACGGCGCCGTTCTCGTAGTCCATGCGCGCCATGGCCAGTTCGGCGGCCTTGCCCAGGGCGACGATAGAGGCGCTGTTCTCGGTACCGGCCCGGCGCCCGCGCTCCTGGTGTCCGCCTCGCAGCAGCGGCCTGAAACGCGTGCCGCGTCGGAGGTACAGCACGCCGATGCCCTTGGGTGCGTGCAGCTTGTGACCGGACAAAGACAGCAGGTCGATGGCCGTGTGCTCGAGGTCGACGGGCACCTTGCCCACCGCCTGCACTGCGTCGGTGTGGAACATCACGCCGGCGGCGGCGGCCAGCTCCGCCATCTCCCGGACCGGGAACAGGGTGCCGGTTTCGTTGTTCGCCCACATCACCGACACGATGGCGACCCGCGCGGACAGCAGGCTGCGGTAGCGGTCCAGGTCCAGACGTCCGCGCCGGTCCACGCCGAGACGGTGTACGGTATAGCCGTCCTTTTCCAGGTGTTCGCACAGGGTCAACACCGCGGGATGTTCTACCGTGGTGGTGATGATCTCGCGCCGTTCCGGTTGGGCCTTGAGGGCCGAGAGGATCGCGGTGGAGTCCGATTCCGTCCCGCAGGAGGTGAAGATGATCTCGGAGTCGTACCCGGCACCCAGCAGCTCCTGCACTTGGCGCCGCGCCTGCTTGATGGCCCTTCCCACCTGATCGCCGAAGCTGTGCAGCGAGGAGGGGTTCCCGAACTGCTCCGTGAAGAACGGCAGCATGGCCTCGACGACCGCCGGGTCGACGCGGGTGGTGGCGTTGTTGTCCAGATAGATGCCGGCCATGGCTCAGCCCCCCGCGCGCGCGGTACGCGGCATCCGGCCGGCCGGCACCACCCGGATGAATTCCCCCAGGTCCTCGATCAACCGCTGCTGGATGCCGCCCAGGGTCAGGGACGCCATCTGACAGCCCGAGCAGGCGCCGGTCATATTCACGTAGACCGTGTCTGCGTCCACGTCCACGAGTTCCACGTCTCCGTGATCGGCCTGCAGCCGGGGCCGCAGGGACGCAATCACCGACTCGATGCGCCGGATACGCTGCAGGTTGGTCAGGGCGCCGGTCGTGACCGGTTCGGCCGCGGCCGGTTCGAGCGCCGCGGGATCGAAACTCTCGCCCCTTCCGGCCAGTACCTTGGCGAGGATCTCTTCGATGGCTTCATGACAGGAAGTGCACCCGCCGCCCGCCTTGGTGTAGTGGGTCACGTCTTCCACCGTATGCAGACCGTTGGCGCGCACCGTCTCCTCGATCATCGCCGCGTCGACGGCGAAGCACTTGCACACCAGTGCGCCTTCCTCGCGATCGTCTCTCCACTCCTCGCCGCGGTAGTCGGCCACCGCCGCCCGCAGGGCCTCGCGCCCCATGACCGAGCAGTGCATCTTTTCCGGTGGCAGGCCGTCCAGATAGTCGGCGATGTCCCGGTTGCTCACCTTCATCGCCTGGTCCAGCGTTATGCCCTTGATGATTTCCGTCAACGCCGACGAGGAGGCGATGGCGGAACCGCAACCGAAGGTCTGGAAGCCGGCGTCCAGTATGACTTCGTCGGCCGGGTCGACCCTCAGCGTGAGACGCAACGCATCGCCGCAGGAGATCGAGCCCACCTCTCCCGCCGCGTTGGCGCCGTCCACCACGCCCGCGTTCCTGGGATTGAAGAAGTGGTCTTTGACCTTTTCCGAGTAGTCCCACATGGCCGTACCCCTGTCTGGTGATCGTCGGTGCGCTTCCCCGGTAGGTTGACCGGCATTGTGCAATCCGCATGCCACACCGATCCGAAGCCGTGGGCGCATTGTTTTCACTGGGCTTTCCGGAGTGCGCCCGCGAGCGTGGGCGGGTAGGGCACGCACACGAGGCAGGCCCCTTGTAGGCTTTGTGACAATGGGTTGCCGGGTCGATGAGGCCCGATTGCAGGGCGCCGGGCGGTCATTTCCAAGCAGCGGAGGGGCGAACCGCAGGGCGGGCGGGCAGGGGTGCGGCGCTTCGGCGGCGCCCCTTGTATTCTTCGTATTTACCCCTTATCTTGTGCCTTACCTCCGGCGTTGGCCCAATATATAGGGTCGGCCGAAAAAGGGAACCCGGTGTAAATCCGGGACTGACGCGCAGCGGTGAGGGGGAACGAGACACACACGGGGTCCGGCGGATCCCAGGCACTGTCCCGCGGGGATGGGAAGCCGTGTGTCGAGGTCGCCATGCCCAACCGGGCACGGCCCGCCCCCGAGTCCGAAGACCTGTCGGAGGTCGAGCCGGGCCCGGCGCCCGGTCCGTGATACGCCCAAGCCTTCGCGACACAGGCTTCGGGTGAGGGGTCGATATGCCCGCGCCGCGCCCGGCGCCGGGGTTGCGCCCTCTCCCCCTACCGGTCCGCGCAGGCGCCCATCCCGAACGAGCCCGGCTCAGGAGGCGCCATGGATACGAATTGCGAAACCCTCGCGGCACCCGTCCGTTTCGATGTCTATCGCGCGATTCGTCGCAACGGTGAGGCGGTGTCGTTCGACCCGCGCAAAATCGAATACGCCATGACCCGGGCCTTCCTGGGCGTGGAGGGGGGCGACCATGCCGAGGGCGTCGCGCTCATGGTGCGCTCGCTGGCGGCGCAGGTCACCGAAGGGCTCATTCGCCACCTGAACCCCGGCGATACCATTCACGTCGAGGATATTCAGGACCGGGTGGAACTGTGTCTGATGCGCGCCGGCCACTATCGTGTGGCGCGTGCCTATGCGGTCTATCGCGAGCAGCACCGCCGGTTGCGCGAAGACCGCAGGACGCTGGTGGACGTGGAATCCTCGGTCCAGGAGTACCTCACGCGCGCCGACTGGCGGGTGCATGCCAACGCCAATCAGGGGTATTCGCTGGGCGGCCTGATCCTGAACGTCTCGGGCAAGGTGATCGCCAACTACTGGCTCAGCCACGTCTATCCGCCGGAGGTGGGCGAGGCGCACCGCAACGCCGATCTGCATATCCACGACCTCGATATGCTGTGCGGCTACTGCGCGGGGTGGTCGCTGCGCATGTTGCTCGCCGAGGGCCTGAACGGTGTACCGGGGAAAGTGGAGGCGGCCCCGCCGCGGCACCTCTCGAGCGCGGTAGGCCAGATGGTGAACTTTCTGGGGACGCTGCAGAACGAGTGGGCGGGCGCCCAGGCGTTCAGCTCCTTCGACACCTATCTCGCCCCCTTCGTGCGCAAGGACGCGCTGTCCTATGAGGCGGTGCGCCAGAACATCCAGGAACTCGTCTTCAACCTCAACGTCCCCTCGCGCTGGGGCACGCAGACCCCGTTCACCAATCTCACCTTCGACTGGGTCTGCCCCGAGGACCTGCGGGAACAGCACCCGGTGATCGGGGGCGAGGAGATGGCGTTCACCTACGGCGAACTGGGCCCGGAGATGGACCTTATCAACCGCGTCTACATCGAGGTCATGACGGCCGGCGACGCCAAGGGTCGCGTCTTCACCTTCCCGATCCCCACCTACAACATCACCTCCGAGTTCCCGTGGGACTCGGAGAACGCCACGCGGCTGTTCGAGATGACGGCGAAGTACGGGCTGCCGTATTTCCAGAATTTCATCAACTCCGACCTGGAACCGCGCATGGTCCGCTCGATGTGCTGCCGGCTGCAGCTCGATTTGCGCGAGCTGCTCAAGCGCGGAAACGGCCTGTTCGGATCGGCCGAGCAGACCGGCTCCATCGGGGTGGTAACCATCAACTGCGCGCGCCTCGGATACCTGTACCGCGGCGACGAGCGCGCGTTGTTCGCGCGCCTGGACGCATTGCTGGAGCTGGGCAAGTCGAGTCTCGAGATCAAGTGCAAGGTCGTTCAGCGTCTGATCGACGAGGGTCTGTTCCCGTACACGAAGCGCTATCTGGGTACGCTGCGCAACCACTTCTCGACGCTGGGAGTGAACGGCATCAACGAGATGATCCGCAATTTCACAGAGGACGAGCACGACATCACCACGCCGTGGGGGCACGAATTCGCCTGCCGGTTGCTCGATCACGTGCGCGAGCGCATCGTCGCTTTCCAGGAAGAGACGGGGCGGCTCTACAATCTGGAAGCGACGCCGGCGGAGGGCACGACCTATCGCCTCGCCAAGGAGGACCGTCGTCGCTTCCCGGGCATCCTCCAGGCGGGTACGCCCGAGAAGCCCTATTACACGAACTCGACCCAACTCCCGGTAGGGTTCACGGACGACCCCTTCGAGGCGCTCGAACGCCAGGAGGCGCTCCAGCGCCGCTACACCGGCGGCACGGTGCTGCACCTCTACATGGGCGAGCGGATCTCGAGCGCCGAGGCCTGCAAGCGCCTCGTGCGCCGGGCGCTGGAGCGCTTCCGGCTGCCGTACCTCACGGTGACGCCGACCTTCTCGATCTGTCCGAAGCACGGCTACCTGGCCGGCGAGCACAAGTTCTGCCCGAATTGCGACGAGGAGATCCTCGCGCGTAAGCGCGGGTGCACGGGCGATGCCTAGAGGTCTGTCGCCCGACACGAGGTCCCATCTGAAGAGAGGAACACCGAAATGATCGAGAATACCAGGATCACATTGACGGACGAGGAGCGCCAACCCTGCGAGGTTTGGACGCGTGTAATGGGCTATCACCGACCGGTGTCGGAGTTCAATCCCGGCAAGCAGTCCGAGCACGGCGAACGCCGACACTTCCGCGAGGCATGCGTGCAGACGGCGCCGTATCGGGAGGCGGCCGAACGGTGCAGGAGTTTCGCGTAGGCGGGCTCACGCCGCTTACCACCATCGATTTCCCCGGGCGCCTGGCGGCGGTCGTCTTCTGCCAGGGCTGCCCGTGGCGTTGCGGCTACTGCCACAACCCGCACCTGTTGCCGCCGGCGGAAAGGCACGGACCCGCCTGGGAGGAGGTGCGGGTCTTTCTCGGGCGACGCCGCGGGTTGCTGGACGCCGTGGTGTTCAGCGGCGGCGAACCCACGGCGCAGCGGGCGCTGGCGGCGGCCGTGGCGCAGGTGAAGGCCTTGGGCTTCCAGGTCGGGCTGCACACGGCCGGCGTCTATCCGCAGCGACTGGCGTCGATTCTCGCGGATCTCGATTGGATCGGGCTCGACGCCAAGGGTCCGATCGGGCGCTACGCGGCCATCACCGGGGTTCGGGGCGCGGGCGGACGGTTTCGCCGCAGCCTGGAGTGGGTGATCGGCAGCGGCGTCGACTACGAGGTGCGCACCACACTCTACGAGGGGGCGACGCCGGAGGAACTGCTTGGTTTGGGGCATTGGCTCGCAGAGCACGGGGTACGTCGCTATGTGTGGCAGATGCGCCGCCCTGGCGGCCCGCCCGCCGGGGACGGCGCTTGGCGGGCGGTGCGGGACGGTCTCGCGCGGAGGTTCGAGCGTTTCGAGATCCGGGGGGCGACGTAAGCCCAGGCGGATGCCGACGGCCCCTTCCCCGCCGTGCAAACGGCGGTACTTCGGACGGGATGATGCCGCGCCCTGAAAGGGCGTGCCCTTCCGGCGCCGTTCTTGCGACGGAATCCAACATCGAGGGTCGATACCGCGCCGTGCCGACTCCGAAAAACCCGACGAATCACGGGCGAAAATCCGTTATCGGTCAAAATTTTCCAGTTTTCTGCGCAGCTCGAAAGGGAGTCGTCTGACGGCGAAGATGATCTGGCTCCT
>CAZAQG010000113.1:0-6086 GCA_964487445.1 uncultured Chromatiales bacterium | reverse complement strand
CCAATTTGCAGGGTATCGGATCGTCCGGTACGGCGCGGTCCCGGGACAGGGTCGCCGGGCGGTAGAAAGGTCTCGCGCACCTGCATCAGCGGCGTCCTCGGAGTCGATACCTTTACTAGGATGCATCGTATCGGGCATATGGGGCATTGGACCGATGCGGCGGCGGATCGTGGACAATGCGCGCGAAGCCGGTACACTAGGGTCCGGTCGGACGTAGGGGTTCGTAGCGAGGCGAGTGGAAGACCGAGAACCGTTTTTCGATCGTCTGAGGCGAATAGGGACACTGTTTCAACGAAAACGATCGGAGAAATGGGCCGATCCCCCGCCGCCGTAGTAGAACCATCCCAAGTCCGACAGACTCTTAGGGTCACCTGTGCGCGTCGCGGGCCTGCGCGGCGCGCGGCCCCCAGCGAAGAAGGCCCCGGCAGAATGGGTATATCGGCTCCAAGGAGTTGAAATTGAACAACTATCTCTTTACCTCCGAATCCGTGTCCGAGGGCCACCCGGACAAGATGGCGGACCAACTCTCGGACACCATCCTGGATGCGATCCTGGCCCAGGACCCCCACGCGCATGTGGCGTGCGAGACCCTGATCAAGACGGGAATGGTGTTGTTCGCCGGCGAGGTCACCACCACCGCGACCTTCGACGTCGAGACGCTGGCCCGCGAGACCATCGCGCGCATCGGCTACACGAACTCGGAGATGGGCTTCGACGCGGCCACCTGCGCGGTGCTCTCCGGCATCGGCAAGCAATCCCCGGACATTGCCCAGGGCGTCGACCGGGGCACGCCCGAGACCCAGGGCGCCGGGGATCAGGGCATGATGTTCGGCTATGCGACCAGCGAGACCGACGTGCTGATGCCCGCGCCGATCACCTATGCGCATCGCCTGGTGCGTCGCCAGGCCGAGGTACGCAAGAGCGGGGTGCTGCCCTGGTTGCGTCCGGACGCCAAGAGCCAGGTGACCCTGCGCTACGAGAAGGACCGCCCGGTGGGCATCGATACCGTGGTGCTCTCCACCCAGCACGCCCCGGACATCGGCGAGCGGGAACTGCACGAGGCGGTGATGGAGGAGATCATCCGCCCGGTCCTGCCGCCGGAGTGGTTGCGGCGCGAGACCAAGGTGCACATCAATCCCACCGGGCGCTTCGTGGTCGGCGGGCCGCTCGGCGACTGCGGGCTGACCGGGCGCAAGATCATCGTCGATACCTACGGCGGCATGGCGCGCCACGGCGGCGGCGCCTTCTCCGGGAAGGATCCCTCCAAGGTGGATCGCTCCGCGGCCTATGCCTGTCGGTACGTAGCGAAGAATATCGTCGCCGCGGGTCTTGCCGAGCGTTGCGAGATCCAACTCTCCTACGCCATCGGCGTGGCCGAGCCCACCTCGATCAGCGTGCAGACCTTCGGCACGGGCAAGGTGGACGACGATCGTTTGGTGAGGTTGGTGCGCGAGCACTTCGATCTGCGTCCGGGCGGGCTGATTCGCATGCTCGACCTGCTGCGCCCGGTCTACGCCGCGACCGCCGCCTACGGTCACTTCGGCCGTGAGGACGCGGGCTTCCCCTGGGAGAACACCGATCGCGCCGGGTTGTTGCGCGATGCCGCCGCAGTGAAGGCCGCCGGCTGAGCCGCCGCGGCACGGATAACCGTTGAGGAGTCGATGATGATGAGCAGTCAACCGGTTCAGAACCTGGACCCCGATTACAAGGTCGCCGATATCGGGCTGGCCGACTGGGGCCGCAAGGAGATCCGCATCGCGGAGACCGAGATGCCGGGCCTGATGACCCTGCGCGAGGAATACCGGGGCAAGAAACCCCTCCAGGGCGCCCGCATCGTCGGCTGTCTGCACATGACCATCCAGACCGCGGTGCTGATCGAGGCGCTGGTCGATCTCGGCGCCGAGGTCCGCTGGTCCTCCTGCAACATCTTCTCCACCCAGGACCACGCCGCCGCCGCGATCGCCGCGTCGGGGGTGCCGGTGTTCGCGTGGAAGGGCGAGACCGAGGAGGAGTACTGGTGGTGCGTCGATCAGACCATCTTCGGCCCGGACGGCTGGCGGCCCAACCTGCTGCTCGACGACGGCGGTGATCTGACCCTGGTCATGCACGAGAAATACCCGGATCTGCTCAAGGACGTGCGCGGGTTGTCCGAGGAGACCACCACCGGCGTGCATCGTCTCTACGATATGCAGCGCGAGGGCACGCTCAGGGCCGCGGCCTTCAACGTCAACGATTCGGTCACCAAGTCCAAGTTCGACAATCTCTACGGCTGCCGCGAGTCGTTGGTTGACGGCATCAAGCGTGCCACCGACGTGATGATCGCCGGCAAGATCGCCGTGGTGCTCGGCTTCGGCGAGGTGGGAAAGGGTTGTGCGCAGTCGCTGCGCGGGCTCGGCGCCACGGTCTGGATCACCGAGATCGATCCGATCTGTGCGCTGCAGGCGGCCATGGAGGGTTACCGGGTGGTAACCATGGACGAGGCCTGCCCGGTGGCCGACATCTTCGTCACCGCCACCGGCAACATGAGCGTGATCACCCACGAGCACATGAAGCGCATGAAGGGCCAGGCCATCGTGTGCAACATCGGCCACTTCGACTCGGAGATCGAGGTCGCGGCGTTGCGCCGGTATCCGTGGGAGAACATCAAGCCGCAGGTCGACCACGTGATCTTCCCGGACGGCAAGCGCATCATCCTGCTCGCCGAGGGCCGGCTCGTGAACCTGGGGTGCGCCACCGGGCACCCGAGCTTCGTCATGTCCAACTCCTTCACCAACCAGGTGCTGGCGCAGATCGAGCTGTGGAACAGCCCCGGCAAGTATGAACACCGGGTCTACGTGTTGCCCAAGAATCTGGACGAGAAGGTGGCGCGGCTGCACCTGAAGAAGATCGACGTGCACCTCACCACGCTCACCCCGGAGCAGGCCCAATATATCGGGGTCCCCGTGGAGGGACCGTACAAGCCGGACTACTATCGCTACTGAGCCTCGGCGCCGCCGGGGCGCGGGGCGGCGTGTGCGCATGGAATCCCAGAAGCGGCACAATCCGGTATACAGCTTCGAGTTCTTCCCGCCGAAGACGCCGGAAGGAGTGGAGAAGCTGCGTCGAGTCCGCGCCCGCCTGGCCGCACTCGGGCCGCGTTTCTTCTCGGTCACCTTCGGGGCGGGCGGCTCGACCCGCGAGCGCACCTTCGAGACGGTCGCCGAGATCCAGCGCGAGTCCGGCATCGAGGCCGCGCCGCACCTCTCCTGCATCGAGGCCACCCGCGAGGGCGTGCGCGCGATCCTGAGCCGTTACCGGGACGAGGGCATACGCCACATCGTCGCCCTGCGCGGCGACCTGCCCTCGGGCAGCGGTACCGGCGGCCCGCGCGAGTTCCGCTACGCCGCCGACCTGGTGGCCTTCATCCGCGCCGAGACCGGGCGCCACTTCTTCATCGAAGTGGCGGCCTACCCCGAGGTCCATCCCCAGGCGCGCGGAGCCAGGGCGGACCTGCTGAATTTCCAACGCAAGGTCGAGGCCGGCGCCGACGGCGCGATCACGCAGTACTTCTACAACGCCGACGCCTATCTCCGGTTCGTGGACGAGTGCGAGGCGCGGGGCCTCGACCTGCCGATCGTGCCGGGCATCATGCCGATTACCAACCACAACCGGCTCGCACGCTTCTCCGACGCCTGCGGAGCCGAGATCCCGCGCTGGATCCGCAAACGTCTCGAGGACTTCGGTGACGATCGCGACTCGATCCGCGCCTTCGGTACCGAGGTGGTGAGCGATCTGTGCCGGCGCCTGCTGGAGGCGGGCGCCCCGGGACTGCACTTCTACACCCTCAACCAAGCCGTCCCGAGCCTGGCGATCTGGGAGAACCTCGGGCTCGGGCGTCTCAGCACGCCCGACACGGCGGCGCCGGGGCCGATCCGGTAAGAGGAAAGTACCCCGGCGGGCGGCCGATCCCTCCGGAACCGACCCGCGCAGGCCTCTGCATGGACAACGACGAACTGATCCGCCGCGACCTCTCGGTCCTGTGGCATCCCTGCACCCAGATGAAGGACCACGAGACGCTGCCGCCGATCCCGGTGCGTCGCGCCGCGGGTGCCTACCTGGAGGACTTCGACGGCAACCGCTATCTGGACGCGGTGAGTTCCTGGTGGGTGAACCTCTTCGGTCATTGCCACCCCTCGATCAACGCCGCACTGCGCGAGCAGCTCGACACTCTGGAACACGTACTGCTCGCGGGTTTCACGCACCGCCCGGTGGTGGAACTCTCCGAGCGGCTGGTGCGCATCGCGCCGCCCGGCCTGAGCCGCTGCTTCTACGCCGACAACGGTTCCTCCGCGGTCGAAGTCGCGATCAAGATGAGTTTCCACTATTGGCGCAACCTCGGGCAGAGCGGCAAGACGCGCTTCCTCAACTTGTCCAACAGCTATCACGGCGAGACCCTGGGGGCGCTGGCGGTCGGGGACGTGGCGCTCTACAAGGACACCTACCGCCCGCTGCTGCTCGAGCCGGTCACGGTCCCGTCTCCGGATTGCTTTGCGCGCGCGCCGGGGCGCTCCTGGGAGGAACACACCCGGGAGATGTTCCGGCACATGGAGGAGGCGCTGGAACGCCACGCCGCATCGCTCTGTGCGGTGATCATCGAGCCGCTGGTGCAGTGCGCCGGGCACATGCGCATGTACCACCCCGTGTACCTGGAACTGCTGCGCGCGGCCTGCGAGCGCTACGGCGTGCACCTCATCGCCGATGAAATCGCCGTCGGCTTCGGGCGCACGGGCACGATGTTCGCCTGCGAGCAGGCCGGTATCCGGCCCGACTTCTTGTGCCTGTCGAAGGGGCTGACCGGCGGTTATCTCCCGCTGTCCGTCGTGCTCACCACGGACGCGGTCTACGAGGCCTTCTACGACGACCACCGGAGCCTGCGCGCGTTTCTGCACTCGCACAGCTACACCGGCAACCCCCTCGGCTGCCGCGCCGCGCTCGCCACCCTCGATCTGTTCGAGCGCACGCCGGTACTCGGAGACAACCGTCGCCGCGCGGCACGCATGGCGCGAGCCACCGCGGACCTCGCCGATCACCCGCACGTCGCCGAGGTCCGCCAGACCGGCATGATCCTCGCCATCGAGATGGTCCGCGACAAAGCGCGTCGTGAACCCTACCCCTGGCAGGAACGGCGCGGCCTCGCCGTCTACCGCCACGGCCTGCGCCGCGGCGTGCTCCTGCGCCCGCTCGGCGACGTCGTCTATTTCATGCCTCCCTATATCGTCACCGATGCCGAGATCGACCTCATGGCCGAAGTCGCCCGCGAGGGCATCGACCTCGCGACCCGCGACCCGTAGGGCCGGCCTTGGCCGGCCGGATCGCTCGATATTCCCGCCCCCGCCCGGCGGCCAACCCGTTATTTCCCGTGTGCTATATTGGCCCCAAGGGCGGATTTCCTGCACCTTCGGCGAAAAACACAGGACAACAGCGCGTCCAGATACAAAGGTGCGCCAGTGGGACGACGGAATCTCCACCAGTTGCTGAATTTCCCTCAGATCCAGCGGCAGCTTGACAGATAAACATCCTGGGAGGGGCGGTTTCTTTACGCTGCAGGCAGAACATCTGTCCGGTTGTAGCAGGCCAGGCGCAGTGATGGCGTGTAGGTTGACGGCGGTAAGTTCCGCTTGCCGGTGCCGGAGGCCATGATGGGCTGGGCCAACCGGCACATGCCCGAAACCGCGCGGCTCTCCAAGGGGCCGCTCAACAAACTCAAGCGGGGTCGCTGACCGAGGTGGCCCGGATGGGTCGTCAACGGATATGGGGCAGATTTCTGATGCAGCCAAAAGGACTTAAGGCGGATGGCCCTCACCTTCCACCCCAAACCGGGCATGGTTCTGATGTGTGATTTCAATACCGGATTTGTGGCCCCGGAGATGATCAAGAAACGCCCGGTTGTGGTGGTCTCGCCGCGCCCGCGGCGCAGCAACCAGCTCTGCACGATTGTGCCGCTCAGTACCACGCGGCCGGACCCGGTGGAGCCATATCATCACTGTATGGACTCCCGGTCATTGCCAGGAAAATTCGCCGGGAACGAGACCTGGGCCAAATGTGAC
>CAZAQG010000112.1:0-6157 GCA_964487445.1 uncultured Chromatiales bacterium | reverse complement strand
CACACGGCGATCTTCTCCTATCCGACGCGCCGGCGCAGCCCGGCGGACAACGCCCGCGACCTCGCGGCATTCCTGGCGCGCCTGTCGGTTCCGCATGTCGATCTGGTGGCGCACAGCCTCGGTGGCTTGGTCGTGCTGCACCTGCTGGCGGGCCGGACCGGGTCGCAGGCGGATACGGGGCCGGGGCCGCGCGTGCGGCGGGTCGTGCTGCTCGGACCCCCGTTGGGCGGCAGTGCGGTGGCGCGGCGCCTGTCGCGCTGGGCCCCCGGGCGTTGGTTGCTCGGGCGTAGCGTGGAACAGGGCTTGCTCGGAGAGCGCCCGGCGGTGCCGCCCGGTGTGGATCTGGCGGTGATCGCGGGCAGCCGCGGCTGGGGGATCGGCTGGTTGTTCGGCGGACTGCCGCGGCCCAACGACGGGACCGTCGCCGTCGCCGAGACGCGCGCACCCGACTGTCGGCGACACACGGTACTGCCGGTGAGCCACATGGGGCTGGTATTTTCGCCGCGCGTGGCGCGTCGCACCTGCCGTTTCCTGCGGGGCGGAGAATTGGAGGCGGTCGGCAGGGCTCGCCCGGCCCCACGCGACCGCGGGCGCGGCGGAACACGGTAGGGCGGGGCTCGCCCCGCCGACTGCGTTGGATGATCCGATGTCGTCGGTGCGTGGTTCCACAAGCCCGGCCGCGCAAGCCCGACCTGTTGGGCGCGTGATACACTGTTTCGCCGGACGGCGAGACGAGAGCGGCGTATGGCGGGACACAGCAAATGGGCCAATATCCAGCACCGGAAGAACGCGCAGGATGCCAAACGCGGTAGGCTTTTCACCAAGCTGATCCGCGAGATCACCGTGGCGGCCCGGACCGGCGGACCGGATCCGGCCATGAATCCGCGCCTGCGCCTCGCCGTCGATAAGGCCTGGGCGGCGAACATGCCCAAGGACAAGGTCGAGCGCGCCATCAAGCGCGGCGCGGGCGCCCAGGAGGGCGAGACCTACGAGGAAGTGCGCTACGAGGGCTACGGCCCCGGCGGGGTGGCGGTGCTCGTGGACTGCATGACCGACAACCGCAAGCGCACGGTGGCCGAGGTGCGTCACGCCTTTTCCAAGTGCGGCGGCAACCTCGGGACCGAGGGTTCGGTCGCCTACCTGTTCACCAAGAGCGGGGTGCTCGGCTACCCGGCCGGTTGCGACGAGGACCGGATCATGGAGGTCGCGGTGGAGGCCGGTGCCGAGGATGTCGTCGTCGGCGACGACGGATCCGTCGAAGTGGTGACGGCATCCGAGGACTTCATGGCGGTCCGGGAGGCGATGCAGGCGGCCGGGCCGGCGGCGGAATACGCCGAGGTGACGATGCGCGCCTCGGTCTCGGTGCCGCTGGCGGGCGAGGACGCCCGGCGGCTGGTGCGGCTGCTGGAGATGTTGGAGGATCTGGATGATACGCAGCAGGTGTACTCCAACGCGGATATCGCCGAGGACGTACTCGCCGAACTGTGAGGCGGCGGGTGCCCTGTGAGGCCCGGTGCCGCGCCTGCGCCCGCGCCTCCCGCCCGGATCCGCGTCCGTGACCCGCATCCTGGGTATTGATCCCGGTTCCCGGGTCACCGGCTACGGGGTGATCGACGTGGGCGGCGGGCTCCTGCGCTACGTCGGCAGCGGCTGTATCCGCGTGCAGGGTGCGGACCTGGCCGCGCGGCTTTCCTGTATCTTCGAGGCGGTGCGCCGGATCGTGGAGACCTACCGGCCTGAAGAGGTCGCGGTCGAACGCGTGTTCCTGCACCGCAATGCGGACTCCGCGCTCAAACTCGGACACGCGCGCGGTGCGGCGATCTGTGCCGTGGCGCTGGATCCGGTGATCGTCGCCGAATACAGCGCGCGGGAGGTCAAGCAGGCGGTGGTCGGGACCGGCGCGGCGGCCAAATCGCAGGTGCAGCACATGGTCCGCCATCTTCTCGGGTTGGACGGCGCCCCGCAAAGCGATGCCGCCGACGCCTTGGCGGTGGCGCTGTGCCACGCTCACACGGGGAGCACGCTGGCGCGATTGCCGGCGGCGTGCGGCGCTCGGCGCGGGCGGCGGCGGTGATCGGGCGCGTGCGCGGCGTGCTGGCGCACAAGCAGCCGCCGCACCTGTTGATCGATGTGCATGGCATCGGCTACGAGATCGAGGCGCCGATGTCGACCTTCTATGTACTGCCGCCGCTCGGCGACGAGGTCACGCTCTATACGCACCTGGTGGTCCGCGAAGACAGCCACGCCCTGTTCGGCTTCGCCCGCGAGACCGAGCGGCTGCTGTTCCGCAACCTGCTGCGGGTCAACGGCGTGGGGGCGCGGCTGGCACTGGGGATCCTCTCGGGCGTCAGCACCGAGGAGTTTGTCCGCTGTGTCCGCGAGCAGGACACCGGCGCCCTGACCCGGCTGCCCGGTGTCGGCCGCAAGACCGCCGAGCGGCTCATCATGGAGATGAAGGACCGCCTGAGCGAGTGGGAGGATCCGGGCGCCGCCGTTGCGCCCCCCGTCACGGGCGGTGCGGGGCAGCGGCCCGCGGCCGAGGCGGTGAGCGCCCTGGTGGCACTCGGCTACAAGCCCCAGGAGGCCGGCCGAATGGTGCGCGGGGTGGACACGCGGGGCCTCGGCAGCGAGGAGATCATCCGCCGGGCCCTGCAGGGGCTGATGCCGTGAGCCGGGTGGCCGCTCGGGGACCGGGTCGCGGCGGGGCGATGCCCGGCCGCGTGTGCCGCGCGCTTCCGATATCGGTGCTGGTTCTGGCGGTGCTCGGGGCGCCGGCCGCGGCCGCGACCTACCCGCTGCCGCCGCGCGGCGAATCGGTGGTGGGTCGCCTGCAGTGGGTGGCGGTCGGTCCGCAGGACACCCTCTCGGACATCGCGCGCCGCTACGATCTCGGTTACGACGAGCTGCGCGAGGCCAACCCGCACGTGGATCCGTGGCTGCCCGGGGTCGGCACGCGCGTGGTGTTGCCCACGCGGTTCGTCCTCCCGCCGGGGCCGCGCAAGGGGGTCGTCCTGAACGTCCCCGAAATGCGCCTCTACTATTATCCACCGGCGCGGCGCGGGCGGGCCCGCGAAGTCGCCACCTACCCGGTGGGGATCGGTCGCGAGGGCTGGCAGACTCCGGTGGGGGTCACCCGGATCGTCGCCCGGATCCCGAATCCCGCGTGGTATCCGCCGGCCTCCATCCGCAAGGAGCACGTCGCCGAGGGCGATGCGCTGCCGCGCTACGTTCCCCCCGGGCCCGACAATCCGCTGGGCCGGTTCGCCCTGCAACTGGGCGTGCCCGGCTACCTGATCCACGGCACCAACCGGCCCTACGGCGTGGGGATGGCGGTGAGCCACGGCTGCGTGCGCCTCTATCCCGAGGACATCCGTGCGTTGTTCGATGCGGTCCGCGTGGGCACGAAGGTGCGTATGGTCCGCGAACTCTACAAGGTCGGCTGGCAGGGCGGGAGGTTGTACCTGGGGGCGCACCGCCCGGTCACGCCGCAGGGGGCCGCGCGTGCGCTCGATCTGACCCCCGTGGTGCGTCTGCTGGTCGGCGCGGTCCGCCGCCACCCGGGCTATGCCGTGGACTGGGACCGGGTGCGGCGGTTGCTCGAGCGTCCCCCCGGGATCCCGGTGCCGGTGGGCGTGGGCGATCCGGGGCTGCGCGCGACCCTCGCCGCGGCGGTGCGTATCGCCGCGCTACCCGGTGCCGGCGCGCAGGAGAAAAAACCCGCCCCGCAGGCGCGGGGCGCGAGGAACGCGGGATCGTGACGGCCCGTGCGCGGCCGTCGCATCCCCGCCTACTTGTACATGGTCTTCTTGAACATGCGGTTGATCTTCTCGTTGGTCGCGTCGATGGCCTTCTTGTTGGCCGCCGCCTGCTGCAACGCCTCGTCGGCCTTCTGATCCGCCTGATTCGCGATGTTCTTTGCGCTCTGGGCCGTGCTCTGTGCAGCCCGGGCCGTGCTCTGTGCACTCTGGGCCGCCAAGTTGGCGGTGTTCAACTGGTCGGTGGTGGCACAGCCGCCCGCGAGGCCGACGACGAGCGCCAGCGCCGCGATCTTGGCCGGGGTCCCCAATGATTTTCGCATGACGGTCTCTCCTTCCGGGGGGGGTAAGACGTAACGGTGCGCAAGTATATCGGATTTCGCGCGTTCGATTCCAAAGGATTCCCGCGCCGCGATCCGAAGGCGGGCGGCTCAGCGCACCACCACCTTGGTGCCGATGCGCACCCAGCGCGCAAGCCGGTCGATCTGCGCGTTGGTGAGGGCGATACATCCGCCGGTCCAGTTGAGCCGGCGATGGATCCATGGGTCGGCATGGCCCAGTCCGTGGATGCCGAGGTCGCCCCCGAGCGGCGTGTCCTGCGGCGGGAGGCGGTGGTGGCGCACCGCCCACAGGATGCGGCGTACCGTCTCCGGTCCGATCAGGTCATGGTCGAATGCGCGCCAGACGTAGGGCGGGGTGGGGTAGTCGAAGCCGAAGAATCGATGGAACACGCTGTGATCGTTGATCCAGGCGATACGGAAGGTGCCGAGCGGGGTGGCGTTGTCGTCGCGCCGTCGCAGCCGCACCACGCCGGCCCGCCCGATGGCGATGCCGGGGAAACGGGCCTCCACCCGGCCGTTCAGGACCACCGAGAGCACGGCCTTGCGGGTGTCGACCAGCAGCCACGGCGCACCCTGCGCGGGCGCCGCCGTCGCGAGAGCCAGGACCGCGAGTAGCAGCAGTCCCGGCGCCCGCCGTCCGTTCAACGCGCCCGGCATCCCGCAACCGCCCGTTTCAACACCGCTTCGCCGTCATGGCGGTCACCGCAACGGGATAAAGCGGGAAGCGGTTCACACGGAGGACGGCCGAATCGGTGACCTTCAAGGAAGACCGCCGTTCCCCGCCGGGTCCCGGCCCGGGGTATGATGGCGGGGGTGGCTGGGTGAGGACCATGATCGAATCCGACCGGTTGGTGAGCCCGCGACTCGCGGGAGACGAAGACGCGGCGGAGCGTACCATACGCCCGCGCACCTTCGGGGAATACGTGGGGCAGGCGCCGGTGTGCGAGCAGATGGATATCTTCATCCGCGCCGCGCGCGAGCGCGGCGAGGCCCTGGATCACGTACTGATCTTCGGGCCGCCCGGTCTGGGCAAGACCACCCTGGCGCACGTGATCGCCAACGAGTTGGGCGTCAACCTGCGCCACACGTCCGGCCCGGTGCTGGAGCGCCCCGGCGACCTGGTGGCGCTGCTCACCAACCTGGAGCCGCGCGACGCCCTGTTCGTGGATGAGATCCACCGCCTCGGCCCGGTGGTCGAGGAGATCCTCTATCCGGCGATGGAGGACTACCAGGTCGATATCATGATCGGCGAGGGGCCGGCGGCGCGTTCCATCCGGCTCGACCTGCCGCCGTTCACGCTGGTGGGGGCCACGACGCGCGCCGGGCTGTTGACTTCGCCGTTGCGCGACCGCTTCGGTATCGTGCAGCGCCTGGAGTTCTACAGTGCCGCGGACCTGACGGGGATCGTGGCGCGCTCGGGGACGATCCTGGGCCTGGAGGTGACCGGCGAGGGGGCCGCGGAGATCGCGCACCGCGCGCGCGGGACACCGCGGATCGCCAACCGGCTGTTGCGCCGGGTTCGGGACTACGCGCAGGTCGAGGGAGACGGGCGCATCACGCGAGAGAGCGCCGCGCACGCCATGGATATGCTCAAGGTGGACGCCAACGGGTTCGATATCATGGACCGCAAGCTGCTCGGCACGCTGATCGAGAAGTTCGACGGCGGGCCGGTCGGTATCGACAGCCTGGCGGCGGCGATCGCCGAGGAGCGCGGCACGATCGAGGACGTGGTCGAACCGTTCCTGATCCAGCAGGGCTATATGATGCGCACGTCGCGCGGCCGGGTCGCCACGCGCACCGCCTATGAACACTTCGGCCGGATGCCGCCCGCGCGCGCCGGTGCGGCGCAGGCCTCGGTGCAGGATCTGTTCGCCGCCGGACGGGGCGAAGACGGCCCCGACTGAGCGGGGCGGTTGAACGACAACGATGCGGATCGCGTTGCGGGAAGGCATGGAGGTGATCTTCGGGTGATGTGTCAGCCCGGGTTCCGCTTACCTGCGTACTCGAGGAATTCCTCGGCACAGACGGGTTTGCTGAAATAGTAGCCCTGAAAAACGTCGC
>CAZAQG010000111.1:0-6646 GCA_964487445.1 uncultured Chromatiales bacterium | reverse complement strand
GCCCCGCCGGCGATGTTGAGGGGATCCGGCAGGTTGACGCTCTATCGCCGCTCTGTTGCAATGACAGCGTTTGCGGCGGCGGACGAGGGGCAGGTGGCGGGCCGGCCCCGGAGTTCAAGGGGTCAGAATACTTGAAAATCCCCTAAGGGCGGTTCAAAAATCTAAAATATTGGGGATTTTCAAGTATTCTGACCCCTTGAACTCGCCGCCCGGGGGTGGAGGAGGATGCGGATGAAGGTTCTGAGTTCGGTGTTTCTGATGCTTGCGGCGGTGCTGCTTTTGCAGGCGTGCGCCGCCGTTGAGGGTTTGGTCGGTGCACCGGCCGCCGTGAAGGTCTCTGCGACGCCCGGGCACGTCTATACACTGCACCCCGGCGATCAGTTGGAGGTGACGGTCTGGAAGGAGAAGGACTTGCAGCGCCAGGTGCTGGTGGGCCCGGGCGGGGGCATCAGTTTCCCGCTGGTGGGTCATTTGAAGGCGGCCGGCAAGACGGTCACCGAGCTGCAGAGTGAGCTGACCGCCAAGCTTCAGAAGTATATCCCGGATCCGGCGGTTACGGTCGCGCTCAAGCAGACCGCGGGCAACGTGGTCTACGTGATCGGCCAGGTCAATAAGCCGGGGGCGTTCATGGTCAGCGGGCCGCTGGACGTCATGCAGGCGCTGTCGCGGGCCGGCGGCATGACCGCGTTCGCCTCGAAGAACGATATCCGGATCCTGCGCCGCGAGGGCGGGCGCCAGGTCGCGCTGCCGTTCGAGTACGGGGACGTGGTAAAGGGCAAGGACCTTCGGCAGAATATCCTGCTCCATGCCGGGGACGTGGTGGTGGTGCCGTGAGCAGGGGGGCGGGGGCGCGGCGTGTACCTGAAACACCCGGCCGGACGCTACACATTGCCGGCAGGCCTCGGCCCGCCCTACAGGGTGGGGTGGGGCGCGAGTTCGCAGGTCTGCGGATTCCGTACGTCGTCGGCGGGGCGCGCCCCGCCCTACAGGGGGATCCCGCTCTACAGCCGGACGCTGTCGGCGGGCCTTGGCCCGCCCTACGGGGGGATGCCGCCCCGGCGGGGCGGGCCGCGCTCTGCGCGGGCGTCGGCGATCGCGTGCCGTCCCGGGCGGGCGGGCGTGGCGCCTGCGTTTGCCTCCGCCGGTAGCGTTGCCGATGCGGGCCGCCCGCCGTTTGCGTCGCGCCGGCCCGTGTGTGGTCGCCGTGTCTCTCCTGATCGGGTTGGGTGCTGTGCGCGCCGCAGCCGCCGCGCAATGGTACGCTACCCCGGCGGTACGGATGCAGACCGGCTACAACGACAACCCGCGGTTTGCGATCGCCAACGGGAAATCCACCGAGGTCTTCGATCTTGCGCCTACCCTGGAAGTCGGGGCGCGGGCGGCGCGTTGGGGGGCGGCGGTGGTCGGGGGCGTGCATCTGCGCCGCTACCCGGGTGCCTCGGAGCTGAATCGCAACGACAACAGCGTCAACGTATCCTCCCACTACGATGCGCAGCGGCTGAGCTGGCGTCTCGACGGCGCCTATACCCGGAGTTCGATTCTCGGTACCACACAGCCGCTGGGTCCCCAGACGGCCCTGGTGCAGTTCCAGTCGCAGGTCTCGACCGGCACCGCCAACCCGTCCCTGACCTGGCAGGTGACCCCGACCGATCTGCTGCGCGCCTCGTATCTTTTCCAGGACACCTCCTATCAGGACGCCGCGGCCCTCAACCTGTCGAGCTTCCGCTACCATCGGGGGTCCTTGACTTACCAGCACGACCTGAGTGCGCGTCTCCAGGTCTTCGCGGTCCCTTCGTATTCCGTGTTCGACGTGTCCGCAACCGGCTTCCAGTCGCGGACCGCGGGCTTGCGACTCGGAGTGACGCGGGTGTTCTCGCCGACCCTCTCGGCGACCGTCTCGGTGGGCGGGCGGCGGACGGAATCGAGCGGGGTCCAGTTCGTCCCGCAATTCATCCTGGTATTGTTCAATGGCCAATTGTTCCGGGTACCGAACGGCACGCGTCGGATCCCCTTTTCCAGCCTCAATACCGGGGTGACCGCCGATGCGAACTTCACCAAACGCCTCGAGCGCGGGGCGCTGACCGGCTCGTTCACCCGCTCTCTGACGCCCAACGGTCTCGGCACCGAGGTGGAGACGAACGCGCTCGATCTGGCGCTGGATCACCCGCTCACGCGGCGCCTCGCCGGGAACCTGTCGCTGAATCTGTTACGTACTCGAAGCGCGGGCGCGGCGGTGCCCAATTCGGTGGATCGGGATTATGCGCGCCTGAGTCCGAGCCTGCGCTGGCAATGGACCCGGCGGGCCTCGGTCGATCTCTCCTACGCGTATACCTGGATGCGGCTCCAGCCCGATGGCCGGATCGCGCGAGACAATGTCATCTATTTGACGCTATCCTATCGATGGCCTAGGATAACCCTTTCCCGGTAAAAAGAGGCCGAGGTACGGCCCGCCGGAGGAGTCGCAATGGAACCCACCGCATGCTCGAAGAGCCGCTCGAACCCACCCGGGACCTGAGGGATTACCTGGACGTCTTGCGCCGTCGCAAGCGTCCGATGCTGATCGCCGTGGCGGTGTTGTTCGCGTCCGCGGCGCTGGCGGCCGTGCTGTGGCCGCCGACCTATCAGTCGACGGCCACCATCCTGATCCAGGAGCAGGAGGTCCCGCCGAACCTGGTGCAGTCCACGGTCACCAGCTACGCCATGCAGCGCGTGCAGGTGATCACCCAGCGGGTGATGACGCGTGCGAACCTGGTCCGTTTGATCGACAAGTACCATCTCTACGCCGACCGGCGCGAGACCGATACCACCGAGCAGCTCGTCGACCGCATGCGCAAGGACATCGGCGTGCAGCCGATCAGCGCCGACGTCGTCGATCCGCGCACCGGCCAGCCGACCAAGGCGACCATCGCGTTCACGCTCTCCTTCGAGGGCGCAAGCCCCGGCAAGGTGCAGCGCGTCGCCAATGAACTGACCTCGCTCTACCTGGCGGAGAACATCAAGACCCGGACCGAGAAGGCGACCGACGCCTATTCGTTCCTCAGCGGCGAAGCCAAGCGCCTCAAGGATCATCTCGATAAGCTCGACCGCAAGATCGCCACGCTCGAGCGGCACAACCTCAACCGCCTGCCGCAGGTGCAGAACGTGAATCTGCAACTCGTGGCGCGCACGGATCGCGACTTGACCGATACCGAGACCCAGATCCGTGCGTTCGAAGCCCAGCGCGTCTACCTGATGGGCCAGCTCGCGGGCATGAATCCGTATACGCCGCTGGCCGGTGCCAATGGCCGGCCGGCCCTGGAACCGGTCGAGCAGTTGCGGCTGCTGCGTAGCCAGTATATCAATGCCAGCGCGGAGTACGGTGCGCGGTACCCGGACGTCGTCCGCCTGCGCCGGCAGATCAAGGAACTGGAGAAGAAGACCGGCCTGCCGCCGGACGTGGACGAGCAGAAGGCCGAACTGCGGCGGGCCCGGCTCGCACTGACGCGGGATCAGGCGAAGTATTCCGATCGCTACCCGGACGTGGTGCGCCTGAAGAAGAAGGTGGCGGCGCTGGAGGCGGCGATCGCCAAGGCCGGCGAGTCCGGGAAGGGTGCGAACGCCACTGCCGCGAACGCCTCCGCGGGTGCCTCCGCGAAACCGACCAACCCGGCCTACATCGGTTTGAAGGCGCAGCTCGATCGCGTCGACAGCCAGGTGAAGGCCTATCGCGCGCAGGCCGTGCAGCTCAAGGCCAAGATCGTGCGCATCGACAAACGCCTCATGGAGACCCCGGAGGTCGCGCGGCGCTACGAGGCCCTGCGCCTGGACCGTAACGCCACCGCCAAGCAGTACCAGCTCCTGCTGGCCAAGCAGACCGACGCGGCCATCGCCCGGCAGCTCGAGCGGGACCAGAAGGGTGAGCGCTTCGTGTTGATCGACCCGCCGCAGTTGCCGGAGCGCCCGATCGAGCCCAACCGCTTGGCGATCCTGCTGCTCGGGTTCGTGCTCTCGCTGGGCGGCGGGGTCGGGACGGCCGCGACCCTGGAATCGATGGACCGCTCGGTGCGCGGGGCGAAGGGTATCGTGGCGATCCTCGAGGTGCCCCCGCTTGCGACGATCCCTTACCTGGAAAACGAGACGGATCTGGGCCGGCGACGTCGCAACCGGCGGATCGTATGGGCCGCCTGGATCGCGGCGATCGTGGTGGCGTTGTTGCTGGTGCAGTTCTTCTGGATGCCGCTGGACGTGCTCTGGTTCCGGGTGCTCGACAAATTCAACGGCACCTTCGGCTGAGACGGGGCGCGGGCGTATCGGCGCTGGCCGGGCGAGCCCGGCCCTACGGATGGTGTTGTAGGGCGGGGCTCGCCCCGCCGACACCGTGGGATGAGGAGCATGTTTCGCGGTAGGGCGGGGCTTGCCCCGCCGGACGAGGTTCACCGAGCGGAGACGGCGCGAGCCGGCTACAGACTATGGAACGCATCAAGGAAGCCCTGGAGAAGGCCCGTCAGGAGCGCGCGGCGACGGGCGGCGCGGCTGTTCCCGGCCGTGCGTCGGCCCCGGTCGACCCGGCCGAGATCGTCTACAGCCGCACCCGTACCGTACCGGTGCTGCACGGCGTGCTGCGCGCCAACCGCGTGATTGCGGGCTTCGAGCCCAGTCCCTTCACGGACGCCTACCGCATCCTGCGCACCCAGGTCCTCAAGCGGCTGCAGAAGAACGGCTGGAACTCCGTCGCCGTCACCAGCCCCGGTACCCACGAGGGCAAGACCCTGACCGCGGTCAACCTGGCCATCAGCCTAGCCATGGAGGTCAACTCCACGGTCCTGCTGGTCGATGCCAATCTGCGCGCGCCCCGCGTGCACAAATTCTTCGGGCTGCCGGCCGAGCCCGGCCTCGCCGACTATCTGCGCACCGACACCCCGCTGGAGGAGATCCTGGTGCATCCGGCCGACATCGGGCGCTTCGTGATCCTGCCCGGGGGGCGACCGCTGCTCGATTCGGCGGAGATGCTGAACTCGCCGAAGATGACCCGGCTGGTCGAGGAACTCAAGCGCCGCTATCCCACGCGCATCGTGATCTTCGATCTGGCGCCGCTGTTGAGCGCCGCCGACGCGCTGGCCTTCGCCCCCTATGTCGATTGCGCGCTGTTGGTGGTCGAGGACGGCGCCACCGGGACCGACGAACTGGAGCGCGCGACCGCGCTGCTCAAGGACACGCAGTTGATCGGCACGGTGCTCAACAAGGCGCAGCACGGTCCGGAGGACGATGGGCCGGCGCGCCGGGGCTGGCTGCGCCGGCTGTTCGCCGGCGGCACCTGATCATGTACGAGGCCTTCTACGGCTTTCGCGAGAAGCCCTTCTCGCTGCTGCCCGACCCGGGCTTCCTGTTTCTGAGCGCCAAGCACCGCATGGCCCTGGTGCTGCTGGAATACGGACTGATGAACCAGGCCGGGTTCACCGTCATCAGCGGCGGCATCGGCACCGGCAAGACCACCCTCATCCGCCACCTGCTGAACAACATCGACCGCGACACCACCGTCGGGCTGATCTCCAATACGCATCGCTCGTTCGGCGACCTGTTGCAGTGGATCATGCTCGCGTTCAATATCGACGATCAGGGGCTGGACAAGGTTGGGCGCTACCGCGCCTTCGTCGACTTCATGATCCGCGAGTACGCGCACAGCCGCCGCACCGTCCTGATCGTGGACGAGGCGCAGAACATGGCCCCGGAGACGCTCGAGGAGCTGCGCATGCTCTCCAACGTCAACGCCGACAAGGACCAGGTACTTCAGGTGATTCTGGTCGGCCAGCCCGGGCTGCGCGCGACCCTGCGCCGCCCCGACCTGGAGCAGTTCGCGCAGCGCATCGCCGTGGACTATGACCTCGAAGCCCTGGAGCCGCACGAGACCCGCGACTATATCCGTCACCGCATCGAGGTCGCCGGCGGCGATCCGGGGCTGTTCGACGAGGACGCCTGCGCCGCGGCGCACGAGGCGGGCCGCGGCGTGCCGCGCCTGGTCAACCTGATCTGCGACACGGCGCTGGTCTACGGTTACGCGGAGCAGACCGAGCGGATCAGCGCCGCCCTGGTGCGCGAGGTGGCGCGCGACAAGCGCAAGGGCGGCTTGTTTCCCGGGGGCGAGCCCGAGTCGCCGCCGTCGCCCGCACCTCAGGAAGCGCCGCCACCGATCGCTCCGGCCGCGGTGACCCCCGTGGACCCGCCCGCCGCCGTGCCCCTGGATCCCCGGAACGTCCTGGAAGAGGCCCCCGGGAGCGGCGCGGAACCGGACCTGCCGTCGGACGAAAAAAAAAATTATCGGTAGTGATCGCCTCGGATTCGGGGATTCGCCGCAACCGGCTGCGCCTCATGCTCGACGAGTGCGGAATACACGTGGCCGACGTCGTTCCCCTGGACGGCGCGGCGCTGAAGAGCGCCATGTCGCAGGCCGCGGACTTCGTGCTGATCGATCTCGACGAGGCCTGCGCAGAGAAGCTGGACCCGCTGCTGAACACGGTGGAGGCCCTCGGCGTGCCGGTGCTGTTCAACGACGGCTCAGGCCCGATCCTGCCCGCCACCGACGCCGAATCCGAACTAGGCCGCCGCATCCACCTCAAACTAACCCCCCGGGGTCAGGCTTGACATATGGGCATTTGGAAGATTCAAGGGG
>CAZAQG010000110.1:0-6663 GCA_964487445.1 uncultured Chromatiales bacterium | reverse complement strand
GGTCAGATCGTCCACGCCACCCCCTGACTCGCCGACCCGATGAATTAGGCCATTTTCGGAAACAGTGTTTCCCTTTTTCACCGGATTGTAAACTATCGAATCCAGGGCTACGGTGCAGACACGATACGACGCCGGGGTGGCGTCGGACCCACGGCCCTACGGAAAGAGGTGGTCCATGAGCAAGGTACTGGTGGTTTACTACAGCCTGTACGGACATGTCGAAACGATGGCCGGTGCGATCGCGCAAGGTGCCCGTGAGATCCCCGACGCCCGAGTCACCGTAAAACGGGTGCCGGAACTGATCCCCGAGGAACGGGCCCGGGAGGCGGGAGCGAAGCTCGACCAGGCCGCCCCGGTGGCCGACCCCGCGGAACTGGCCGACTACGACGCGATCCTGTTCGGCACCCCCACCCGGTTCGGCAACATGGCCGCACAGATGCGCAACTTCCTCGATCAGACCGGGGGCCTGTGGATGTCCGGGGCGCTGATCGGCAAGGTGGGCGGCGTGTTCGCGAGCACCGCGACTCAGCACGGCGGGCAGGAGACGACCCTCACCTCCTTCCACACCACCCTGCTGCATCACGGCATGGTGATCGTCGGGGTTCCCTATTCCTGCCCGGGTCTGCTCGATACGAGTGCGGTCAGCGGCGGCACCCCATACGGCGCGACCACCCTGGCGGCCGGCGACGGCAGCCGCACACCCTCGGAGAACGAGTTGGCGATCGCCCGCTTCCAGGGGCGGCACGTCGCGGAGATCGCGCAGAGACTGTTCGGCTGAACCGACCCCGGGGCGGCGCGCTCGCCGGCCCTCGCGAGCGCATCCTCAGGCGACCATCGGCTCCTTGACGCCGTTGCGGCAACGCAGCACCTTCCAGTAGCCGAACAGGTTGGCGCGACACGCTTCCACGACGTTCAATTGCGTCGATTCCAGAAACTGGTCCAGATCCATGTCGGGGCGAAATCCCGCCAACTTCGACAGCGGCGACATCAATTCCTCCGACGCCCCTATAAGCGGATTCCGCGAACGGAAGTGGTTCACGATGTAGATTTCACCGCCCGGTTTGCACACACGGCGCATCTCGTCCACCAGGCGCGCAGGATCGGGCACGACCGAGACCACGTACATCGCGACGACCTTGTCGAAGCTGTTGTCGGGGAAATCCATGTGCTCCGCGTCCATCTCCAGCACCGCTTCGACCTGCGACAGACTGCGTTCGCGCACGCGCTGGCGGGCCTTGTCCAGCATCTCGGTGGAGATATCGATCCCGACCACCCGGGCATCGTCGCGATACAGCGGCAGGGACAGGCCCGTTCCCACGCCGACCTCCAATACGCGATCGCCGGGCCTGGCATTCAGGGACTGGACGATGAGCTTGCGGGCGGGATGGAAGATGGGACCGAACAGGGTGTCGTAGACGCGGGCGTAACGACGGTAGGCACTCTTGATCGAATCGATATTCACCGGCGCCTCTCCTGCCGATCGAATGGACACGCCCTGCCCGCCGGACAGGGATGCGTGCGAGAGTATCGAGATCCACAGATTTTATCCAATTTTCAACGAAATAAAACCTCGCGTCGGCGGACCGAGTAAAAAGCACGGAAAAACAGTGGGTTACACCGCCCCTTCCGGGCGACGCGGTCGCGGTCGGTCCGGGGTGGAACGCCGCCCCCCGGGCAGGCGGCATGGATCGTTCCCGGCGCCGCACTCCGATGCCGCCTTGTGGTACGCTTTCGTCCTTGCCCGGCGGAGCGCAGCCGACGCCGCCCACATCACGGGAACCACACGTTTGACACAGAAGAACGCGTACGCTTACGAGGAGTTGCTCCAATGCGCCCGTGGCGAGTTGTTCGGACCGGGCAATGCGCAGCTGCCGCTGCCGCCGATGCTCATGTTCGACCGGATCACACGGATCGACTCCGAAGGCGGCTCCCACGGAAAGGGTGTGGTGATCGCGGAATTGGATCTCCGCCCCGAGTTGTGGTTCTTCGACTGCCATTTCCAGGGTGACCCGGTCATGCCCGGATGCCTGGGACTCGATGCCCTCTGGCAGTTGCTGGGTTTCTTCCTCGGTTGGATGGGGGGGCCGGGTCGCGGGCGGGCGCTGGGCGTGGGGGACGTCAAGTTCTCCGGGCAGATCACGCCCGACTGCCGGCGGGTCCGCTACCGGGTGGACATGAAACGGCTCATCATGCGCAGGCTGTACATGGGTATTGCAGACGGTGCCGTCGAGGTGGACGGGCGCGAGATCTACACGGCCGCGGGTCTGCGTGTGGGCCTGTTCACCGGCACGGAAAGTTTCTAGACGGTTTCGGGAGGTGCGGTCGTGAGACGCGTCGTCGTCACAGGGCTGGGGGTGGTCTCCAGCATCGGCAACAATCGTGAAGAAGTGCGCAATTCCCTGCGCGAAGGCCGTTCCGGGGTCGAGTTCTGCCCGGAGTATGCGGAACTCGGGTTTCGCAGCCATATCCACGGACCACCCCATGTGGACATCGCCGAACGTATCGAGCGCCGGGCGCGGCGGATGATGGGCGATGCCGCCGCGTACAGCTATCTGGCGATGCGCGAGGCGATCGAGGACGCGGGGTTGGAGGAGCGCGACGTCTCCCACCCGCTCACCGGCCTGATCACCGGCTCCGGCGGCGCGTCGACGGCCAACAACCTGGCGGCCGTCGAGCTGTTGCGCAGCAAGGGTGCCCGCAAGGTCGGGCCCTTCATGGTGCCGCGCACCATGGGGAGCACCACCTCGGCGAATCTCTCCACCCTGTTCCGGATCAAGGGTGTGAGCTATTCCATCAGTTCCGCCTGCGCCACCAGTGCCCACTGCATCGGTAACGGCTGCGAGCTGATCCAGATGGGCAAACAGGATATCGTCTTCGCCGGCGGCGGCGAGGAGGTCCACTGGACCATGACGCTGTTGTTCGACGCCATGGGAGCGCTCTCCTCCAAGTTCAACGATACCCCGCAGAGCGCCTCACGCCCGTACGACGCGGCACGCGACGGGTTCGTCATCTCCGGCGGCGGAGGCCTCGTGGTATTGGAAGAACTCGAGCATGCGCGGGCGCGCGGGGCCAAGATCTACGCCGAGGTCGTGGGCTACGGCGCCACCTCCGACGGTCGCGACATGGTCGCCCCCTCCGGCGAGGGCGCCGTGCGCTGCATGCGTCAGGCGCTCAAGGGCGTGAAAGGCACGCCCGACTACATCAACGCCCACGGGACCAGCACGCCGGTAGGCGACGCGCGCGAGTTGGAGGCGATCCGCGAGGTCTTCGGGGAGCGCGCGCCCCTCATCAGTTCCACGAAGTCCCTGACCGGCCACGCCCTCGGTGCGGCCGGCGTGAACGAGGCCATCTATTGCCTGCTGATGATGGAGACGGGGTTCGTATCGGCCTCGGCGAACATCACCGAACTCGACCCGGCCGCCGAGGGACTGCCGATCGTGCGCGAGCGCCGCGACAACGCCGAACTCAACACCGTGATGTCCAACAGCTTCGGATTCGGGGGCACCAATGCCTGCCTGGTACTCCAGCGCTACGCCGGGTGAGACCCGTGCCGCGGCTCAGTGTTCGCGTGTGGCGTGGAAGCGGATTTCCGGCCAACGTTCCATGGTCAGCTCGAGATTGATCCGCGTCGGCGCCAGATAGGTGAGGTTGCCGGCGCCGTCCAGGGCGAGGTGGGTCTCGGCCTTGCCGCGGAAGTCCGCAAGCCGCTTGGCGTCGGCGCAGTCCACCCAACGGGCGGCGGCGACGTTGATCGGCTCATAGACGCAGTCGACCCCGTACTCGTGGCGCAGCCGGTAGGCGACCACGTCGAACTGCAGCGCGCCCACCGCCCCCAGGATCAGATCGTTGCCGACGAGCGGGCGGAATACCTGCGTCGCCCCCTCCTCGCTCAACTGGTCGAGCCCCTTCTGCACCGCCTTCATCCGCATCGGGTCCCGCAGCACCACCCGGCGGAACAGTTCCGGCGCAAAGTCGGGGATGCCGACGAACTGCAGGTCCTCGCCGGCGGTAAAGGTATCCCCGATCCGGATCGTCCCATGGTTGTAGAGACCGATGATGTCGCCGGGGTAGGCCCTGTCCACATGCTCGCGTTCGCGCGCCATGAACGTCATCGCATTGGCGATCTGCACATCGCGCCCGATCCGCACCTGGCGCATCTTCATCCCCTTTCCGTACACGCCCGAGGTGATACGCAGAAACGCGATGCGGTCCCGGTGCTGGGGGTCCATGTTCGCCTGGATCTTGAAGACGAAACCGCTGAACGCCTCCTCCGTCGGTACGACCTGCCGGCCGCGGGTGGCGCGCGGCAGCGGCGGCGGGGCGTGCTCGACGAAGCCCTCGAGCAGTTCGCGCACCCCGAACGCATTGATCGCCGAACCGAAGAACACCGGCGTGAGTTCCCCGGCGCGGTACGGCTCCACCGAGAACGAGTGGCTCGCCCCGCGCACCAACTCGACCTCGGCGCGCAGCTCGGCGGCCTGCCCGTCCAGGATCTCGTCGAGCAGCGGATTGTCGAGGCCGCGCACGATCCGCCCCTCGATAGCCCGCCCGGAGCGCACGGAGCGATCAGGGCCTAGGAGACGCACCGTATCCGACACCAGATGATAGACGCCGCGGAAGCGGCGCCCGCTGCCGATCGGCCAGGTCACCGGCGCGCAGCGGATCCCCAGCACCGTCTCGATCTCGTCCATCAGCTCGATCGGATCACGGCCCTCGCGATCGAGCTTGTTGATGAACGTCATGATCGGCATCTCGCGCAGCCGGCACACCTCCATCAGCTTGATAGTGCGCTTCTCCACGCCGCGCGCCGCGTCGATCACCATCAGCGCCGAATCCACCGCCGTCAGGGTGCGGTAGGTATCTTCCGAGAAGTCCTCATGCCCCGGCGTATCCAGCAGGTTTACGATGCGCCCGTCGTAGGGAAACTGCATCACCGAAGAGGTCACGGAGATGCCGCGCTGCTTCTCCAACTCCATCCAGTCGGAGGTGGCGTGCCGCGTCGCCTTGCGCCCCTTCACGGTGCCGGCGAACTGGATCGCCCCGCCGAACAGCAGCAGTTTCTCGGTAAGCGTGGTCTTGCCCGCGTCCGGGTGTGAGATGATCGCGAAGGTCCGTCGCTTCGCGGTTTCGTCGCAAAGATCGGTCATGGTGTACCGGCCGCGGTGCGCGCGGCCACTCTGGTGGAAAATGCCGGGTGGGTGCGGATTATAGCGACTACGGCCGGCGGAAATAAAAACCCCGCCGTAAGGCGGGGTCGGATCCACGATACGACTCGTGGCGTTCAGGCGGCTACATTGACATCGGTAGCCTGCAGTCCCTTGGGTCCGCGCTGGACCTCGAAGGTGACACTCTGGCCTTCGGTCAGAGTCCGGAAACCGGAACTCTTAATGGCGGAGTAGTGGACGAAGACGTCTTCTCCGCCGTCCGCCGGGGAGATAAAGCCAAAGCCCTTGGATTCGTTGAACCACTTGACAATTCCGTTACGCATACATTCAAGACCTCAAAAACAATTACGGATAGGTTATCCGTGCAGCGACGTGAACGGACCTTGCGGGAGGGACCCTACGGGACTACCGAAAACGACCGATAAACCGACAACTGCACGTGGGAGCAGTGTAACAGAACCCGCCGGCGAAAGCCATCACTTCACACTTGGTCACTTCACACCCGGGCGCGGGCGTACTGGACGGGCCACTGGATCTCGGCACCCAGAACGGCGGCGGCCCGCAACGGCCAGTACGGATCGCGCAGCAACACGCGACCCAGGAACACCGCGTCGGCCTGTCCGGTGCGCAGCACATGCTCGGCCTGCACCGGTTCGGTGATCAGACCGACCGCGGCCGTGGCGATTCCAACCCGCTCGCGGATCGCCCGGGCGAAGGGCGTCTGAAACCCGGGTCCCGTCGGGATCACGGCGTCCGGCACGAGACCGCCGCTCGAGCAATCCACGAGGTCGACACCCAGCTCGCGTAGCCGGTCGGCGAGCGACACCGACTGCTCCAGATCCCAGCCGCCCTCCACCCAGTCGGTGGCCGAGATCCGCACCATCACCGGCAACTCGTCAGGCCATGCCTCGCGCACCGCCCGCGCCACCCGCAACGGCAACCGCATCCGGTTCTCGAGGCCGCCGCCGTATTCGTCCGTACGGTGATTCGACAGCGGCGAGAGGAAAGAGTGCAACAGGTAGCCGTGTGCCATGTGCACCTCGACGACCTCGAAGCCCGCTTCCCGGGCGTACCCGGCCGCGGCCGCGAAGCGCTCCACCACCGCATCGATTTCGGCGGGACCCAACTCGCGCGGCACCGGATAACCCTTCCCAAAGGCCAGTGCGCTGGGTCCCTGCGTCACCCACCCGCCGTCTTCCGGGCCCAGCGGCCCACCGCCGCGCCATGGCGCGGCGGTGGATGCCTTGCGCCCGGCGTGGGCGAGCTGGATCCCCGCCACCGCGCCCTGCTCGCGCATGAAGGCGGTGATGCGCCGGAAGGCGCACGCGTGATCCTGCGACCAGATCCCCGAATCCAACGGCGAGATCCGCCCCTCCGGGGACACCGCACTGGCCTCCACCATCACCAGGCCGGCACCGCCCACCGCGCGGCTGCCGAGATGCACGAAGTGCCAGTCGGTGGCCAGACCCTCGCGGCTCGAGTACTGGTCCATGGGCGA
>CAZAQG010000109.1:0-6781 GCA_964487445.1 uncultured Chromatiales bacterium | reverse complement strand
CCGACCGGGCCGCCCCGCCTATCCGACACCCGGCGGGGCCGGTTGTAAAATGTCCCGACACTGGCGCTCACCGGTGCCTGACAATACCCTATGGGGAGAGACAGGGAGGCGGGGGCGCCATGCCGGATAAGGGGGGTCATCGGTGACACGGCCAAAACGCGGACTGACCGCCCGGATGGAACCCTTCGATTCTTTTTGGGAGGCACCCGACGATATCGAAAAAGGCTATTCGAAGTTCCGTCGGTTCTACCGGTGCAACTACCTGCGCCTGCTGCCCGCCGAGCGCGCCGCGCGAATCCTCGTCGTGAGCTGCGGACCCGGGTATTTCGTCGACCTCCTGACGCGGGAGGGGTACACGAACGTGCTCGGAATCGATTCATCCCCGTCGAAAGTGCGGTACGCGCGGGATCGGGGCCTCGACTGCCGGGTGGAAACCGCCTTCGAGTTTCTCGAGCAGAGTATCGAGCCCTACGATGTCATTTTTTGCGAACAGGAATTGAACCACCTGACCAAGGACGAGATACTCGGGTTCCTGGCACTGTGCCGCGCCAAGCTCCGCCCCGGCGGCACCCTGCTGGTGCACGGCCTGAACGGCGCCAATCCCATCACCGGCTCCGAGGCGCTGGCGCAGAATTTCGACCACTACAACACCTTCACCGAGTACACGATGCGCCAGATACTGGAATATACCCGCTTCGAGCAGATCCGGGTCTTCCCGCTGAACCTCTACGTGTTCTACACCAACCCCCTGAACTACGTCCTGATGCTGATGTCGGCCCTGTACACCCTGTTCTTCCGCGTCAGCTTCATCCTCTACGGCAAGAAAAACCGCATCTTCACCAAGAAGATCGGCGCCGTGTGCCGCCGCCCCCTTGCGGACCCGGCCTGATGCGATCCCGGCGCGCGCGCCGGTTCAGCGACGCAGGAGTCCCTGATCCCGGTACCAGCGCGCCGTCGCCTCCACGCCCGTCCGAAAATCGGTCTTCGGATCGAACCCGAGGAGCCGCGCGCTCTTCTCGCGGGAGAAATGAAAACTCTTGCGGAAGAAGTCCAGGCGCCGGCGATGCAGCGGCGGCTGGATCCCCAAACGGCCCAGGGTGTTTTCCAGGAGAACCGCTGCAAGCAGGAACGGCCACATGGGCGCGGAAAACCGCGACCCGCGCCTGCCGAGCACTGCGCCGATGATGGTCGCCATGTCCCGGGTAGTAAGGACTTCCGCGCCCGAAAGAACGAACACCTCACCCAAGGCACGCTCCGAGCGCGCCGCCAGGAACAGCCCGTCGATCAGATCGTCCACGTAGATCAGCTGATGGAGGTTGCGCCCCGGACCGATCAAGAAGAACGCGCCGCTCTCGATCGCGCGGAAGAGCTTCAGTAACCTCCGGTCTCCCGGACCATAGGTCTCCGAGATCCGTACCACCGCCACTGGAATCCGGTCGGCGTAAGAGAGCGCCAAGCGCTCCCCCTCGAGTTTCGTCGTCCCGTAGATGTTCACCGGTCTCGGCGGGGTCGACTCGGAGAGTTCGCCGTGCGAGGCCGAGCCGTACACGCCGATAGTGCTCCCGTGCACGATTCGCCCCACGCCGGACGCCGACGCGGCCTCGAGCACGTTTCGAGTCCCTTCGACATTGACGCGGTGGAAATGCTCCGGCCCCACGTTGGCCTCGTGCTGCGCCGCGGCAAGATGAAAAACAAGCTCCATGCCGCGCGCCGCCTCGTGCACCGGGCCTGCCTCCTCGACCGACCCCTCGATGAACTCCACCCCGGCGGCGCGAAGCTCCGAGCGGTTGCGATCCTCCGCCTCGGTATTGACCTGTGCGAGAACCCGCACCGCATGCCCCTCGGCACGTGCGCGCAGGGCAAGCCGCGAACCGATGAATCCGGTACCGCCGGTAACCAACACATTCATCGGGCCGTCCCCGCGTCCCGCCGGCTCACCTGCCCCGTACCGCCCCCACCGGCTTCAGCGCATCCCGGACGCCATCGATCTCCCGCCGCACCCGTCCCTCGTCCCATCCCAACTCCTCCGCCATCAGTGCCGCGCTGCGTTGCAGCGCCCCACCCCCGGGGGCCCCTCCGGTTCCCAGATCGGTCCGCCGGAACACCGCATCCGCGAGCGTCACCGCCATCTCTTCCCGTACCGCATGAACGATCTCGGCGGCGAGCACCGTGGAACCCTCCAACGGCTGCAACAGCCCCGGATCCGTCCGCCCGTACTCCAGCACCCGCCGGTATTCCGAACCATAGTTGTGCGCCAGCGCGTCCGCCGCCGCATCGTCGGTGATCCCGTGCAGGCGGCGGCGCACCTCGTCGCGCAGCGCTTCGAAAGACCCGAAGGCCGCGCCCCAGACGGGCATCCGATCCGTGTCCGGCCGGCGCCCGGAGCGATCCAGCCGGCCCATGACACAATCGAGAGCCGCGGCGGCATCGCCGCGCGCCATCGTGTAGCGCACCCCGATCAAGCCGACGAGGCCCTCCGCACCGCCGTAGCGGCCGTAGTCGATCAACGACGAGCGCTTGCCGTAACAGAGATTCTCGGCACCCAACTGATTTTCACCGAACGGGACGAGGCCATAGTTCAACTGAGAAATCTCACCCGGCCGCAGATCGAGCGCGGGATAGGCGGCATTGATCTCATCGATCAGCGGGGCGATCTCTTCCGGACTTACCGCAACGGAGTCCGGCACGTCGGTATGGACCTTGTGCCAGACGCCGATCAGCGTATAACGCCGCCACGGCACGATGAACAGGTGACGCCCGGAGCGGCTCAGGATCGCATCCGGATCGCTCGTCCGCGTCCGGACCGCGAGCGCATAACCGTGCCGCGGCCGCCGGTCGACCACAAAGCACAGATCCCGGGAGAAGGTCCGCGGCGCCGGAGCGGAACCCATGCCGGCGGTTGCCGCCAGCCGTCCGGTCCAGGCGCCGGCGGCGATCAATACCGCCGCCCCCTCGATCTCGAAGGTCTGCCCGCCAAGCACATCCCGAACCGCGACCCCCGCCACCCGGCGGCCGCGGGTCCTGATACGAGTCGCTTCCAGGTAGTTTGCAACCTGCGCGCCGCGCGCCGCGGCCGCACGCAGAAACGACCAGGCCAACCGCGTCGGATTGTACATCTGACCGTCGCTGAACACGGCACCGCCCGTCAGCCCACGCTCGAGGAGATTCGGGAACAGATCCAGCACCTCGGCCCGGGTCAAACCGCGATGCGCGGGGATGGCGTGGTCGCGCGAGCCCACTCCGCGATTGCGGTCCCAGGTCAGAAGATCATAGAGCCTCATCCCGGTGCGGAGCAGGCCCTTGCCGTCCTTTCCATGTCCGTAGGTCGGAATCACGATCGGCAGCGGCGTCACCAGGTGCGGTGCAATCCGCAGCAGCGCCCGCCGCTCCCGGCAGGAAGCGCGGATCCTGGAAAGGTCCGCGTGCTGGAGGTAGCGGATCCCCCCATGTACGATGCGGAAGGAATTCGCCGAGGCGGCGCCGGCGAAGTCGCCGCGCTCCACGAGCGCCACGGAGAGTCCGCGGTTGACCGCGTCCCACGCCGCGCACACGCCGAAAATACCGCCGCCGACAACGATCAGATCATAGCCACCATGGGCAAGTGCCTGGAGGTTTCGCCTCAAGCCCGTCTCCCGGGAGAAAAACTCCATTGTGCGCCCGGCGGAACAACCACCGCCGGGCGGTCGCCCTCTTCACCGACACCCGGCATCGCAGACACCCGTCGGCCCCCACATTGCCGACTTACTGGCCCTTTTTCCATTCTGCTATGATTACCCGGGAAAAGAGGGATGGACTCGATAATGAAAACATCAAGCCCATAAAGGGCGTCCCGTGCCTACTGCGTCATTCTAGCGCCAGGGCATGTTCATGAAAACAAAATCGGCGCCCCTGGCCTTTCTGTCGGTATTCGCGCTGGCACTGGTCCCGCGCGCCCTGGGCCTGGGCTCCTACCTGGTCGCGGATGAGCAGCTTTGGATCGAACGGTCCATCCGGTTTCTGCACGCATTGCTGAGCGGAGACTTTTCAGCAACCAACCAAGCCGGACACCCCGGCGTGATCACCATGTGGCTGGGCGCGCTGTTCATCGGACTGCGCACGCTGATGGGGCGCTACGTATGGCTCAACGACTTCATGCTACCCGCGCAACTGGCGATCGCCGTCTCGACCGCCGCCTGTATCGCCGCCATGTACCTGCTGCTGAAGCGGATCGGCGGCCCGTTGCTGGCTGCGCTCGCCGCAGCATTTCTAATCCTCGACCCGTTCTATCTCGCGCTGTCACGTATCATCCATGTCGACGCGCTCCTTGCGAGCCTGATGTGCGTAAGTCTCCTGTTCCTCGTAGCCGCACTGGAGAGTCCGGAAAAGGGCGCGAGCCTGCTTTTCGGCTCCGCGGTCTTCGCCGGGCTCGCGCTCCTCGAGAAGCTCCCCGGGATCTATATGTTCCCGTTCGCGGCGGCGTTGCTCGTGCTCTACCCGTTCGGCCTTCCCGCCGCGCGCCGTAGCGGGCTTCGGAAGGACGCGATACGCTTCGCCGCATGGGCCGCGATCGCCGTAGCGACCGTATATCTGCTATGGCCCGCACTTTGGAGCAACCCTCTTATCCTCGTCCACTCCCTGGAACGGGCCCCCGGCATACCCGCCCACGAAGGCGGCCAGTTCTTCCTCGGACATCCGGTGCGCGATCCCGGCCCGCTGTTCTATCCGGTCGTGCTGCTGTTCCGCAGCACGCCGTTGTCGTTTATTTTCGCCCTCGGCGCCGGAGCCTGGGCGCTGTACGGCTGGGCACGGCATCGCACACTGTCCCGGCCGGAACAACGGCTGGGCCTGACACTCCTGGTCTACATCGCCGGATTCATGCTCATGGTGTCCCTCGACGCCAAGAAGATGGATCGCTACCTCCTCCCGGTTTTCCCCGCGCTGGATATCCTCGCCGCGATCGGCGTCAACGCACTGCTCGTCCGCCTCCAACGCGGCCTGAGGCCTCTCGCCGGCAAGGTGCTGAGCGCGACGACGCTCGCGCTCCTGGCGGTCGTTGCACTCGTCCCGATCGTGCGGACCTACCCCTACTACCTCTCCTATTACAGCCCGCTTGCGGGCGGCCCGGGCGCCGCCGTATGCACGCTGCTCGTGGGCCGCGGAGAGGGGCTCGATCAGGTCGCGCGTTATCTCAATGCCCTGCCCAACGCCGGGCGGATCATCGTGGCCACCGAGTTTCCGTATCTCCTGCGTATTCCGTTCCGCGGACATGTCCTGAGCACGCAGGTATCCGTATACAAGCCGGGCACCCTGGACCGCGCCGACTACCTCGTAATTTATATATCAGGCCGACAGAAACAACGATTGCGCCTGCCCGCCGAGGTGATCCGCTATTACCGGACTCACCGACCGATCCATCGGGTCGTGATCAACGGGATCGACTACGCGGATGTCTATCGACTGCGCCCACCGGATCGGCCTCGGAGCAAGGATGCGAACAATCGTCCATAGGCCGCCGGGATGGCCTCCGAAGAGCGGGCTCCGCTAGCGGGGTCCCGGAAGCTCCCGATAGAACTGCAGATAATTCTCCACCATCTTCCGCCGCATAAAATGCCCCCTGACCTTTCCGTATGCGGCGGTGCGGACCCGAGCCGACTCCTCAGGCCCCACATGCAGCACCATCCGCAACCCTTCGGCGAGGGCGCCCACCGAACCGGCGGGAAAGAGGAACCCGGTCTTCGCGTCGTCGATGATCTCCGCGATCCCCGGCACATCCGAACCCATACAAAGCGCGCCGCAGGCCGAGGCCTCCAACAGTGTCAACGGGAATCCCTCGGCACGGGAGGGCAGGACCACCGCCTCGGCTTCTCTATACAGCGCCTTGAGCGCCCGATTCTCGACCGCTCCCAAAAACCGGACCCCCGCGGACAACCCCCATTCCTCCACCATCCGCTTAAGCGCCGCTCCCTCCGGCCCCTCCCCCGCCAGCCGGAGTTCCACTCCCGGCTCCGACTGCGCGATCTCCCGCCAGGCGCGCAGGAGGATATCGACCCCCTTCATCGGATGCAGGCGACCCGCGAACAACACGTAGGGCCGGCCGCGGTCCCGATCGGCGACCCGGGCGGGCGGGCGAGGTTCTTCCAGCCAGTATTCGCCGATCCCGTTGTAGATGACCACGCCCTTCGCCTCCACGCCGGGATATCGCCGGCAGGTGTCCGCGAGCATCGATCCGCTGACGGCACTCACGGCATCGGCCCGCGCGAACAAACGCCTCTGCCAGAGCGCAACCCGGGGATCGGAGCGGGGCGCGACCCGGATCTCGCTGTTGTGCACCGTCACCGCAAGCCGCCAACCGTGGGGAAGCACATGCGCGCCGACGGCCGGGATCGATTGTCCGATTGGGAAGTGAACGTGTACGATTTGGGCATCCCATTCCCGGATGGCCCGTCTGAACTGCAGTGTGGCCCGCGCCGCCGATGCCCAGGATCGAGGACGGTTCCAGACCGGGAAGGACGCCGCACCGACCGTCCAGATCGGGATTCCGCCCGTGAGCGAGCGACGCCCGCGCCAACGGCCACCCATCTCCACGATCCCGGTCGGGTGCCCGGCCTCGGTGAATGCCTCGGCCAGTTGGCGGACAAGCAACTCCACCCCGCCCAGGGCATCCAACTCATCGTAGTGAACTAGCAGAATCCTCATCGATGCGCTCAGCTAAGCGGCCCGAACCGAGGCGAATCTCCAACCTTGGAATCCAACCGGGATTGACACCGGAGCCGGCGTAGGCCCCGCGATGGGTTCCGTCGCG
>CAZAQG010000108.1:0-6782 GCA_964487445.1 uncultured Chromatiales bacterium | reverse complement strand
CGCGGGCCGCGGTGCCGTGCGGCTGGCCGCCGCGCTGTGCCTGGGCGCGGCATTGTCGGTGCATGCGGCCTCGTTCCTACGCGATCCGTTCGGCATCGCAGGCCAGGCGCCGGCCGGTCACGCCCGGGCTTGGAAGGGCACCGGCGCCGATCCGTGTGCGGCGCTCGCTCCCCGGGCCCGGGCCTGGACGCTGGTGGACGTGGTCGATCGCGCGCTGTGCGAGAATCCGCAGACCCGGGAGACCTGGGCCGCCGCGCGCGCCCAGGCCGCGCGCCTCGGCGCCAGTGAGTCGGCTTACCTGCCGACGATCAATTTTACGATGAATGCCACGCGTTCGCGGATCTCCTCGTCCGGCGGCTTCCAGATCCCGGCCCAGGAGCGGATATCGCCTTCGCTCAGCCTCGATTACCTTCTGTTCGATTTCGGCGGGCGCAGCGCGGCGGTCGCGAACGCCCGCGAGAGTCTGTACGCGGCCGATTGGACGCATAACGCCACGCTGCAGAACGTGCTGCTGGATGCGGTGCAGGGTTACTACCGGGTGTTCGCGGCGCAGGCCGGTGCGCGGGCGGCACGGGCCTCGGAGCAGTCGAGTCGCGAGGCGCTGGAGGCAGCGCGCCTGCGCTATCGGGTCGGCGCCGCGACCCTGGCGGATGAACTCCAGGCGCGGACCGCCTACGCCCAGGCGCGGCTCGCGCGCCAGCAAGCCGGGGGAACGGCGCGCATCGCCCGGGGGACGTTGGCCAACGCGCTCGGCCTGCCCGCCGACGCGCCGTTGCGCCTGGCACCGCCGGCCGCAGGCGAGCCGACCGCGCAGGACCGGCGTAACGTAGGCGCGCTGATCGCGCAGGCCGAGGCCGCGCGCCCGGACTTGGCCGCCGCCGAGGCCCGGGTCCGGGCGGCAAGTGCCGCGGTGCGTCAGGCGCGGGCTGCCGGCCTGCCGAGCCTGTCGCTGGTGGGCAGCAGCGCCTACGCCTATTCCGACGTGCTCAACGATACCCGCAATTGGAACATCGGCCTGTCGCTGCGCATCCCGCTGTTCACCGGCTTTTCCACCACCTACCAAGTGGAGGCGGCACGGGCGGATCTGGCGAATCGGCGCGCGCAGCGCGAGCGCTTGCACAACCAAGTCGCGCTGGATGTATGGCGCGCCTATCAGAATCTGGAGACCGCCCGCGACACCCTGGCGAGCAGCCGCGCGCTGCTGGCCAGCGCACGGGAGTCGGCCAAGGTGGCGCTCGGGCGCTATCGTGCCGGCGCCGGAACGATCGTTGACCTGTTGAGCGCCCAGGCGAGCCTCGCCAACGCCCGCCAGCAGGCCGTGCAGGCGCGCTACGACTGGTACATCGGGCGCGCCGCGCTGGCACAGGCCCTGGGACGCCTCGACCTGCGCACGGCCCGGTCCCTGTCCTCCTTTCAGGAGCCTGCCAAGGAGTCCATTCGATGAGTACATTTTCCAGGCGCCGGATCCTTTTCGTCGTGCTCGCCGCGGGTCTCGCCGTCGGCGGGTATCTGGCTTGGCGCGACGAGGGCGGGGCGGGCGGCGCGCGGCGCTACCGCACCGAGGCGGTGGGCACGGGCGACATCCTGCGCACGGTTTCCGCGAACGGCACCCTCAATCCGGTGACCCTGATCAACGTCGGCACGCAGGTCTCGGGTACCGTCAGCCGGCTCTACGCGAACTTCAACGACCGGGTCAAGGCCGGTCAGGTGCTCGCGAGGCTCGATCCCTCGCTGTTTCGGGCGCGGCTCCTGCAGGGCGAAGGCAATCTGGAAAAGGCCCTGGCGGGTCTGCGGCTCGCCGAGGCGAACGAACGGCGCAGCCGCGTACTGTTCGCCAAGGGCTATATCTCGCAGGCGGATCTCGACCAGTCGGTGCAGGCCCTCGGCGCGGCGCGCGCCGACGTGCAGATCGCACGCGGTCAGGTGGCGCTCGATCGTACCAACCTCGGCTACACGGTGATCCGTTCGCCGGTGTCCGGGGTGGTGGTGGCGCGCACGGTCGACGTCGGTCAGACCGTGGCGGCCAGCTTCCAGACGCCGACGCTGTTCCGGATCGCCAAGGACCTCGAGCACATGCAGATCGACACCAGCATGGCGGAGGCCGACATCGGCGGCGTGCGCGTCGGTCAGCCGGTGCGCTTTACGGTGGACGCCTTCCCGGAGCGTGTGTTCCACGGCACGGTGCGCCAGATCCGCCTCAATCCCACGATCCGGCAGAACGTCGTGACCTACAATGCGGTGGTCGACGTGGCCAACCCGAAGCAGGACCTGCTGCCTGGAATGACCGCCTATGTCACCGTCGTCACCGCGAAGCGCCATGACGTTCTCCGGATCCCGGACGCGGCCTTGCGTTTCCGTCCCGCCGGCGCGCCGGCGCGCGCAAGCGCTCCGGAGGAGGGCCGCGCCACCGTCTACCGTTTGGAGCACGGGCGCCCGGTGGCGGTCCCGATCCGGACCGGGGTCTTCGACGCCCGCTATACGGAAGTCCTGTCCGGAAACCTGAAACCGGGCGAGCGGGTGATCGTCGAGGACCTCGCGCCACAGCGACCCGAACACAAGGGCGGACGGATGCGATTCCGGGTGTTCTGATGACCGCACCGCTGATCCGCATCGAGGGGCTGCACAAGGACTACCTTACCGGCGCCGGGCGGGTACCGGCGCTCGACGGCGTCGACCTGGAGATCCGCGCCGGAGAGTTCGTCACCGTGATGGGTCCCTCCGGCTCCGGAAAATCGACCTTCATGAACATCCTCGGCTGCCTGGACAGCGCGACGCGCGGGCGCTATCTGTTCGAGGGCGAGGACGTGGCGCGCCTCGACGCGGACCGGCTCGCCGCGATACGCAACCGCGCCCTGGGGTTCGTGTTCCAGGGCTCCAACCTCCTGGCGCGCATGGACGCGCTCGACAACGTCGCGTTGCCGCTCGTCTACGCGGGTGTGGAGCGCCGGGTGCGCCGGCGGCACGCCGCGGAACTGCTGGAGCGGATCGGGCTCGGGCGCTACGTCCACCACCGCCCGACCCAGCTCTCCGGCGGACAGCAGCAGCGCGTCGCCATCGCGCGCGCGCTGATCAACCGGCCGCGCCTGGTGCTCGCGGACGAGCCGACCGGCAACCTCGATACCGCCGTCAGTGCCGAGATCATGCGGATACTCGCGGATCTCAACCGCGAGCAGGGCATCACGCTGGTGCTGGTCACCCACGAGCCCGATATCGCCCGTTACGCGCGCCGTCTGGTGCACTTTCTCGACGGGCGGATCGCCGGCGACGATTCGTCGGCCGGGCCCGCCGCGAAGACGGCCTCGTGAAGGGCCGCGACGTGGTGGGGGAGGCATGGCGTGCGATGGGCGCCAACCGCCTGCGCAGCGCCCTCACCATGCTCGGGATGGTCATCGGCGTGGGCGCGGTCGTGCTGATGCTTGCCATCGGGTCGGGGGCCCGATTCATGGTCAACCAGGCCATCGCTTCGATGGGCAGCAACCTGTTCATCGTCCTCTCCGGGGCCTCGACTTCGGGCGGGCTGCGATTCGGGGCCGGAACGGTACCCACCTTGACCCTGGGTGACGCGGCGGCGATCGGCGAGTTGCCCGCCGTCTCGGCGGTGGCGCCGATCACCCCGGGCACCGCGCAACTGGTGTACGGGGCCGAGAACTGGAGCACGCTGGTGCGCGGCACGATGCCGGGTTATCTGCGGGTGCGCGATTGGCCGCTGGCCGAGGGGCGGATTTTCACCGAGGCCGAGGTGCGCTCGTCGGCGCGTGTGGCGTTGCTCGGTCAGACGGTGATCGAGAACCTGTTCGGTCGTGCCGATCCGCTGGGGCGGGTGGTGCGCATCAACCGCAGCCCGTACACGGTGATCGGGACGCTCGCCGCCAAGGGGCAGGGCCTCGACGGGCGCGACCAGGACGACGTGGTCATCATCCCCGTCACCACCGCGCAGCGCCAGCTCTTCGGCAGCCGGTTCCCGGGTACGGTGCGCTACCTGCTGGTCCAGGCCCGCTCACCGAAGGTGATGAAGGGCGCCCGGCGCCGGATGACGGCCCTGCTGCGCCGGCGCCACCGCATCCCCGTCGGGCAGCCGGACGACTTCACCATTCGCAACCTCACCGCGCTTGCGCAGACCGCCTCGCGGACCACGCGCGCGCTGTCGATCATGCTCGGCGCGATCGCCTCGATCTCGCTGCTGGTCGGCGGCATCGGCATCATGAACATCATGCTGGTGTCGGTCACCGAGCGGACCCGGGAGATCGGCATCCGCATGGCCGTCGGTGCGCGCCCGCGCGACGTGCTGCTGCAGTTTCTGCTCGAGGCGGTGATCCTTTCGATTCTCGGCAGCCTCGCGGGCGCGATCCTGGGCGTGGGGGCCGCCTGGCTGGTGAGCGGGTTGGTCGCCATGACCGTCGTGGTGACCCTGTGGTCGATCGTACTCGCCTTCGTGGTCGCGGCCGGTATCGGCATCTTCTTCGGCTGGTACCCCGCCCGCCGGGCCGCGCGCCTGCACCCCATCGAGGCCCTGCGTTACGAGTGACCCGGCGGCGTCGGCGCGGTAGGGGCGGGGCTTGCCCCGCCCTACGGGATCCATAATGACCGCGGAGCCCCGGTAGGGCCGGGCGCGCCCGGCCGACGACGCGGAATTGCACCCACGCGGCAGAGGAATCTCCAACGGCGTCGGCGGGGCTTGCCCCGCCCTACGGAATCCATGATGACCGCGGAGCCCCGGTAGGGCCGGGCGTGCCCGGCCGCCATTGTCGGGTGCCCGGCGGTGCCGCGAGCGGCGCTCGCGGCGGGTGCGCCGCGTTCGAACCGCGATGGGGTTTGTGGTCTAATGGCGCTCCATGTTCAGACCCGCGGAACTGTTTATCGGCCTGCGCTACACGCGTGCGCGCCGGCGTAATCACTTCATTTCCTTCATCTCGCTGACCTCCATCTTCGGCATGGCGCTCGGCATAACGGCACTGATCACGGTGTTGTCGGTGATGAACGGGTTTCAGAAGGAGGTGCGCGAGCGGCTGTTATCGATGACCGCCGACGTGACCGTCTCGGGGGCCTACGGCACGCTCGCGAATTGGGAAAGCGTGTTGAAGCAGGTGCGCCGCTTCCCGCACGTGACCGGTGCGGCGCCCTACGTGGAGGGGCAGGCCATGCTCGCCAACGGCTCGCTGGTCAGCGGAACGATCATCCGCGGCGTGTCCCCGAAGCTCGAGCCTCAGGTGGACTCGGTCGGACGCAAGATGGTCGAGGGTCGGCTCTCGAACCTGCGACCGGGCGGGTTCGGGATCATCCTCGGCAGCAGGCTCGCGGTCGCTCTCGGCGTGGTCCCGGGCGACAAGGTCACCGTGGTGACCCCGCAGGCGGTGATCACACCGGCCGGGATCCTGCCGCGCCTGAAGCGCTTCACGACGGTCGGTGTTTTCAATATCGGTATGTACGAATACGACCGAGGCGTGGCGCTGATCGACCTGCGCGACGCGCAGCGCCTGTTTCGTACCGGCAGTGGCGTGACCGGTGTGCGCCTGAAGCTCGACAACCCGATGTTCGCGCCGCAGGTGGCGCGCGAACTCTCGGCGAAGCTTCCGCCGAACGACCTGGCCGAGGACTGGACCCGGCAGCACGTGAACTACTTTCGCGCGGTACAGACCGAGAAGACCGCGATGTTCGTGATCCTGGCGCTGATCGTCGCGGTGGCGGCGTTCAACATCGTCTCTACCCTGGTGATGACGGTCGCCGACAAGAAGGCGGACATCGCCATCCTGCGCACGCTCGGCGCCACGCCGCGCGGGATCATGGCGGTATTCATCATCCAGGGTACGGTGATCGGGGCGATCGGTACGCTGCTGGGTTTCGCCGGCGGCGTCGCCCTCGCGCTCAACGTGGGTACCGTGGTGCCGTTCATCGAACGTCTGTTCCACGTGCAGTTCATCCCCGAGAGCGTCTATCTGGTCAGCGGTTTCCCGTCCGATCTGCACTGGACCGACGTGACGCACATCTGCATCCTGGCGTTCGGGCTCGCGGTGCTCGCCACGCTGTACCCGGCGTGGCGCGCGGCCCGCACCCAGCCCGCGGAGGCCCTGCGTTATGAGTGAGCCGGTGCTCGAGTGCCGGGGACTGGCGAAGACCTTCCGCGAGGGAGGTCTCGATGTCGAGGTGCTGCGTGAGGTCGATCTCACGGTGATGCCGGGCGAACGGGTGGCGATCGTCGGGGCGTCGGGGAGCGGAAAGAGCACGCTCCTGCACCTGCTCGGCGGCCTGGAACGCCCGTCGGCCGGTCGGGTACGCATCGCAGGCCAGGCGATGGAGCGATTGGGCGACGCCGCGCGCAGCCGCCTGCGCAACCGGGCGCTGGGGTTCGTCTATCAGTTCCATCACCTGCTACCCGAGTTCACGGCGCTCGAGAACGTGGCCATGCCGCTGTTGCTGCGCCGCCTCGCCCCCGCCGAGGCGGCCCGCCGGGCGCGCGCCGTGCTCGAGCAGGTCGGGCTCGGGGCGCGGCTCGCCCACAAGCCGGGCGAACTCTCCGGCGGCGAGCGCCAGCGCGTCGCGGTGGCGCGCGCCCTGGTCACCGAGCCGCGCTGCGTACTGGCGGACGAGCCCACCGGAAACCTGGACCAACACGCGGCGGAGTCGCTGATCGCCACCATGCTGGCGCTCAACGAGGCGTTCCACACCAGTCTCGTGGTGGCGACCCATGATGCGGGATTGGCGGAGCGGATGGACCGGAGGCTGCATCTGGAAGATGGGGTTCTCAAGAAAATTGCATAATATCACGTAGGTTACAAGATTATTTC
>CAZAQG010000107.1:0-6817 GCA_964487445.1 uncultured Chromatiales bacterium | reverse complement strand
CGTCCGCGCTATCCTTCCCCGCCCTGAACGGCGGGGCTTGTCGCGCACCTGGTCATGCCGATGGGGGCGATGAAGGTCGAGACGATCTCGACGGCGCCGCCCGCCGAAGTCACTAGGCTGATCAGCCAGCCGGGGGTGCCCCAGGCGCCGAGGTAGTGCGCGGGGGTGTCGACGAACAGCAGCTTGGAGGTCCGGTCGAAGAAGTCGAGGAGAATGTTGCCGCCGTTGAAGCTGACCACGAACAGCAGGTACATCGCGAGCAGGAAGATCGGAATGCCCAGGAAGCGGTTGAGCACCACGCGGTCGATGCGATCGGTCAGCGTGCGCCGCACCAAGCCGCGGCGGTGCACGCATTCCTGTACCACCTCGTGGATGAACCCATAGCGCCCGTCGGCGATCCAGACGTCGGCCTCCTCGCCGGTGTGCTCCTCGATCCGCGCTTGATGTTCGTGCACGGCGACGCGGATCGGCTCGTCGGCCCAAGTCCCGGCCTGCGCGTCGGCCTCGAGTAGTTTGAGGGCGAGCCAGCGCACCTCGACACCGTGCGCCGCGGCGATGTTCCCGACCATGGGCACGAGTTGCCCGATGGCTTCCTCGATGAGGGGCGGGTAGCCGATGGCGGTCGTGTGCCGGACCCCGGCGCCGAGCATCTGGACCACTACGTCCTCGAGGGCGTCCACGCCGCGGCCCTTGGCCGCGACCATCGGCACCACCGGGCAGCCGAGACCCGCCGCGAGGCCTTCCGGGTCCACCGTAATACCGGTCTCCCCGGCCATGTCGATCATGTTCAGCGCCATCACCACCGGCACGCGCATCTCGATGAGCTGCACGGTCAGGTAGAGATTGCGTTCCAGATTCGAGGCGTCGACGATGTTGACGATCAGTGAGGGTTCGCCGGAGAGGGCGTAGTCGCGGGCGATGGCCTCGTCGAGCGAGGCCGAAGAGGCGGTATCGAGGGAATAGGTACCCGGCAGGTCGACGACCTCCACGGTATAGCCGGCGTGCGTGAAACGCCCGGTCTTGCGCTCGACGGTCACGCCCGGCCAGTTGCCCACCTTTTGGCGGGCGCCCGTGAGCGCATTGAACAGCGTGGTCTTGCCGCAGTTGGGGTTGCCGATCAGGCCGATGGTGCGGCCGCTCATGGGTGTGAGGGTCCCGGGATCGCGGGTGCGGGCGATCGCGTCGGCCGACATCGGCGGGGCACCGGCGTCAGGCCACGCGCTCGATGCGCAGGGCGGCCGCCTCGTCCTTGCGCAGGGTCAGCGCGAAGCCGCGCAAGTGCACTTCGACCGGATCGCCCAGCGGTGCGACGCGTGCGACGGTGAATTCGGTCCCCGGCGTCAGGCCCATGGCCATGAGTCTTTTGCGATAGGCCGAGGCGGCCTTCTCGAAGCCGAGCACCCGCCCGCGGGCGCCTGCGCCCAACTCGGAGAAGCGGGTCATGGGCGGCGCACCACGAGGATCTTGTAGGCCATCCCCATCCCCATACCCAGTGCCATGCGCGATTCGCCCATCCGCAGCACCAGCCCGCCCGGGCGCTCGTTCTGCACGACTTCGCAGCGACTGCCCGGGCGCAGGCCCATCGCCGCGAGGCGCCGTTCCACGCCTTCGCCGCTACGCAGGCCGGCGATCTCCAGCCGTTCCCCCACGACCGCGAGCGCCAGCGGGAAACCCGCGGGGTGCCGGGTCGGGGCGGCATCCGTCGCCGTGTCGTCGGTGGTGGAATGTTCCATATACGAGTCCTCCGGAAGGCTTCCCGCCGCGCCGGCGGTATGGAGTCGATGCGTCATCGAATTTCATGGCGCCCGCTCCTTCGCCTACCAAAGGCAGGGAATCACAGTCCCGCCGGGACTCTAAATGTAAACGATTCGCGTTCGTGTTTTCAAGCTTTTGATGGATGTCCGAAGGACCGAAAATCGCTGTCGGTATCCACGCGCCTTTTCCCGCTCAACCAGTTACAGCGCAACCGACGGTTCCTATGGAAATTTTTGTGGTGGTTGGGGATGACTTGCGGAGGTTGGTTGTGTGATTCATCAACAGCCTGCGACTCCGATACATCCGGGAGAAAGTCCTCGAGCACCGCGTGCACGCCGATCTTGGGGCGGTCGGCCTCGAAGAGACCGATGCGCAATGGCAGGCGAACGGCGTCCAGCGGGAACGCTCGCGGGCCGTCCAGCAACCTGTCGGACTTAGGATGTTCTACTGCGCCAGCGTGGCATATTCGGGTGGTGAGGCGGGATGTTTTCGTAACTACTTGTTTTAATGGCTCCCCGGGACGGACTCGAACCGCCGACCCGATGATTAACAGTCATCTGCTCTACCAACTGAGCTACCGGGGAATCGTGCCTGGTCGAAGGCCTGGGCATGGTACTGGATCGGGTTGTTTTGGGTCAACACGGCATTCAGGGCGGACAGCGTAGCGCCCGTCGCCCGGGCCCGGTGCGCGCAATCCGCGGGCGTCCGGCGTTGGATAGGATGAGGGCGCGCGCCGCCCCCGGCTGCCGCGAGGCGCAGAAAGTCACCGTGAGGTTGCTGCCGTGCGAGAATCCGAGGGGATGGTAGACGATGCGCCGCCGGGCGCGCGAGGAGATCGCCGAGATGCCGTGCGCCAGGGGGCCGTGCACGCGCAAGCGCGGCTCCTTCGGGCCCCGGTCGCGGTCGCGATTCGAGTCCACGAACACGATCCAGCCTCGGTGCCATTCCGAGGTCGCGAGACAGCGCGTGCCGTCGGCGCTCGGGCAGAGCACAACCGAGCGTCCCCGGGTAACGGCGTTGCTGCGGGCGAGCGCCAAGTCGTGGACGAGGCCGTTGACCGCCGTGCTCAGGCGGGTATCGAGGACCAGCCACCGAAACGAGGGCACGGCGATGGTCGTGACGATGACGGCGATTGCCAGCGTCACGAGCAGCTCGACGAGCGTAAGCCCCGCGCGGCGGGGCGCCGAATGAAAGCAGATAACCATGCCAACCTCCTTGTAAGCATGTATTGGGGTCAGGCTTGACTTATGGGTATTTGCAGAGTTCCCTGCTGATGCGATCAAACCTTCCTTCGGCTCTGGATTCCCTGATTTTCCCCGATGCAATCGGCCGGCAGCTTGACTGCGCCTGGACAGCTCCCGCCCCCCCACAAATGCCCATAAGTCAAGCCTGACCCCGATGCTCCTTTGGGCAGCCTGATCATTATAGGATGCATACGTCGGTCGCGCGCCGGGAGCCTGGGGTCAACCCCGGGGTCAGGCTTGACTTATGGGCATTTGTGGGGGTTTCCTCTGATGCGACCGAACCTTACTTTTGACCCCGGGGACCCTGATTCGCCGCTGATGCAATCGGCCGGCCGATTGACTGCGCCTGGACGGTTCCCGCTCCCTACAAATACCCATAAGTCAAGCCTGACCCCAGGGTTTGTTCGGTCGGCGCATCAGGCCTCGACGCGCACGCCGCGCTGCAGGACGTCGCGGATGCGGAGGACGGCCTCGCGCAGGTTCTCCAGGCCGGTGGCGTACGACAGGCGCAGGTGCCCGGGGGCGCCGAACGCGGAACCGGGTACCAGCGCGACCTCGGCTTCGCTCAGCAGGTATTCTGCCAGGGCGACATCGTCGTCGACTCCGTCCAGCCCGGTGATCACCTCCTCCAGGTTCGGGAAGCAGTAGAAGGTGCCCTGACAGGGCAGGCAGTCCACCCCGGGCAGGGCGTTCAGGGCCTCGACGAGGAAATCATGGCGCTGTTTGAAGGCCTTGCGCATCTCGAGGATGCACGACTGGTCACCTTCGAGCGCCGCCTGGGCCGCCACCTGGGAGATGGAGGCCGGGTTGGAGGTGCTCTGGGACTGGATGTTCTTCATCGCGCCGACGAGGTCCGCGGGGCCGCCCACGTAGCCGATGCGCCAGCCGGTCATCGCGTAGGCCTTGGAGACGCCGTTCAGGACGATGGCCCGCGGGGTGAGTTCCGGGCAGGCGTTGACGACGTTGCAGAACGGCTCGTTGGTCCACAGGATGTGCTCGTACATGTCGTCGGTGGCGACCAGCACGTCGGGATGGCGCAGGAGCACCTCGCCCAGCGCCGCCAGTTCATCGTGCGTGTAGGCCACGCCGGTGGGGTTGGAGGGGCTGTTGAAGACCACGAGCCGGGTACGGGGGTTGATCGCCGCCTCGAGTTGTTCCGGGCTGATCTTGAATCCCTGGTCCATGGCGGCCGGCACGATCACCGGCACGCCGTCCGCGAGGAGCACCATATCCGGGTAGGAGACCCAGTAGGGTGCCGGGATGATGACCTCGTCGCCGGGGTTGAGCAGCGCTTGGGCGAGGTTGTAGAAGCTCTGTTTTCCGCCGCACGAGACCAGGATCTGGTCCGGCTCGAAGTACAGATCGTTCTCGCGCGCGAACTTGTCGGCGATGGCCATCTTCAGGCTCGGGATCCCGTCGACGGGGGTGTACTTGGTGAAGCCGTCCCGGATCGCGCGGATCGCGGCTTCCTTGATCGGCTCCGGGGTGTCGAAGTCCGGTTCGCCCGCTCCCAGACCGATGACCTTGCGCCCGGCGGCCCGCAGTTCCGCGGCCCGGGTGGAGACCGCGAGGGTGGGGGAGGGCTTGATCCGCTGTACCCGCTCGGAAAGGCTGGTGGTCATCGACGCTCGTCCGGTGCTTGTCGTCCGTGCCGCACAGAAACTCCCGCCGGCGCCCGCCCGCGACGCAGGCCCCGGGCGCGCACGCCCCGGCGGCCGTCGGGGCGCGGGTACCGGTATAATACTGAATCTACTCCGTGACCAGAATCCCCCAGGTGAAATCCGCGATGGACCGTCCCCTTCAGATCGCTTCGTCGATGACGCCGGCCGGCGACCAGCCGGAGGCGATCGAGCGCCTGATCGAGGGGCTGGAGACCGGCCTGATGTACCAGACCCTGCTCGGCGTGACCGGCTCGGGCAAGACCTTCACGATCGCCAACGTCATCCAGACGGTGCAGCGACCGACCCTCGTGCTGGCCCCGAACAAGACTTTGGCCGCCCAGCTCTACTCGGAGATGCGCGAGTTCTTCCCGCACAATGCCGTGGAGTACTTCGTCTCCTACTACGACTACTACCAGCCCGAGGCCTACGTCCCCTCGTCCGACACCTATATCGAGAAGGACGCCTCGATCAACGAGCACATCGAGCAAATGCGCCTGTCGGCCACCAAGGCGTTGCTGGAGCGGGGAGACACCATCATCGTGGCCACCGTGTCGTCGATCTACGGGCTCGGCGATCCGCGATCCTATCTGAGCATGGTTCTGCACTTCAATCGCGGGGACGTGGTGGATCAGCGCGCGGTGTTGCGCCGTCTGGCCGAGTTGCAATACACGCGCAACGATGCGGAACTGCGCCGCGGCACGTTCCGCGTGCGCGGCGAGGTGCTCGACATCTTCCCCGCCGAGTCCGATCGCGAGGCGGTGCGGGTGGAATTGTTCGACGAGGAGATCGAGTCGATCGCGCTGTTCGATCCGCTCACCGGCGTGGTTACGCGGCGCGTGCCGCGCTACACCGTCTATCCGAAGACCCACTACGTGACCCCGCGGCGCACCGTGCTCGACGCCGTGGAAGTGATCAAGGTGGAACTTCGGGAGCGCCTGGAGCAGTTGCGTTCGGTCAACAAGCTCCTCGAGGCGCAGCGCCTGGAGGAGCGCACCCGCTTCGACATCGAGATGATGTTGGAGCTGGGTTACTGCTCCGGGATCGAGAACTACTCCCGGCACTTGACGAAACGCGCCGCCGGGGCGCCGCCGCCTACGCTGTTCGATTATCTGCCGGAGAATGCATTGCTGGTCATCGACGAGAGCCACATCACGATCCCGCAACTCGGCGGCATGTACCGCGGCGACCGCTCGCGCAAGGAGAACCTGGTCCAGTACGGCTTCCGGCTGCCCTCGGCGCTCGACAACCGGCCGTTGCGGTTCGACGAATTCGAGCACCTCGCACCGCAGATGATCTTTACCTCCGCCACCCCAGGCCCTTACGAGCACGCGCACGCCGCACAGGTCGTCGAGCAGGTGGTGCGCCCGACGGGCCTGATCGACCCCGAGGTCGAAGTCCGGCCCGCGCTCACGCAGGTGGATGACCTGCTCTCCGAGATCCGCGCGCGGGTGGGCGCCGGCGAGCGCGTGCTGGTCACGACGCTGACCAAGCGCATGGCCGAGGACCTCACCGACTACCTGCACGAGCACGAAGTGCGGGTGCGTTACCTGCACTCGGATATCGACACGATCGAGCGCGTGGAGATCATCCGCGACCTGCGCCTGGGCCGGTTCGACGTACTGGTCGGCATCAACCTGCTTCGCGAAGGGCTCGACATGCCGGAGGTGTCGCTGGTGGCGATCCTCGACGCGGACAAGGAGGGGTTCCTGCGTTCCGCGGGCTCGCTGATCCAGACCATGGGGCGCGCCGCCCGCAACGTCCACGGCAAGGCGATCCTCTACGCGGATCGGGTCACCGGCTCCATGGAGCGCGCCATCGGCGAGACCGAGCGCCGCCGGCTCAAGCAGATCGCCTACAACGAGGCCCACGGAATCACGCCGCGCACCGTGGAGAAGCGCATCCGGGAGATCCTCGACGTGGCCGACGACCGGCCCCCATCGGCCGAGAACGATGCCCGGCTGGCGGAGGAGGCGGGCGCCTACGGCGGTGCCCGCCCGGAGCAGCTCGCCCGCCGCATCCGCGACCTCGAGGAGCAGATGCACCGCCACGCCCGCGACCTCGAGTTCGAGGAGGCCGCACGCCTGCGCGACGAGATCCAGCGCATCGAGCGCTACGGCCTGGGCCTGCCCGTGCAGCTACGGGGTCAGGCTTGACTTA
>CAZAQG010000106.1:0-6844 GCA_964487445.1 uncultured Chromatiales bacterium | reverse complement strand
AACGACAATAACAACGGCAGACCCTATTTGCGTCGCGCCCCCGGCCTGGAAGACCCGGCCCCGCGACCTCTTCATCGGAATCTGCTACCGCGCGGCCAACTGGAATTTCCTCCCTGACATCGCTCCTGATCCCTCGCCGCCCGAGGCCCTTGTGCGCTCAGGATCGTTCCGCTCCGCCATCGTTCGGGGTCAACCGCCCGACCGGCATGCCGACGCGCACCGCGGCGCCGTTTCTCAGCGTCTCGTCCCACTGCACCCGCCCGCGCGGGAAGAGCATGATCACCGTAGACCCCATGCCGAAGCGGCCCATCTCGGCGCCGGCGGCCAGCGTTATGCGCGCGCTCTCCTCGCGACGGATCCGTTCCCGACATGCATAGGGATAGCTGCCGGGCCCCCCCCAGGCGGTCTCGATGAAGCCCACCAGCAGCGCACCCACCAGCACCAGCGCCATGGGCCCGGCGGGGGTCTCGAACACGCTCACGACCCGTTCGTTGCGTGCGAACAAGCGGGGCACCGTGCGGGTGGTGGATTCCGAGACGCTGAACAGGGTCCCGGGCAGATAGACGCTCTCGGTGAGGGTCCCCGGGCAGGGCATGTGTACCCGATGGTAGTCGCGCGGTGCCAGGTAGACGGTCAGAAACGCCCCGTCGCGGAATGGCGCGGCGCGCCGCTCACTGCCGCCGAGCAGCTCCACGACCGAGTACCGGCGGCCCTTCGCCTGGAGCAGGCGCTCGCCCTCCAGGCTCCCGAACTCGCTCAGGCGCCCGTCCGCAGGCGCCGGCAGCGCCTGCGCGTCGGCGGGCAGGGGACGCGCCCCGGGGCGCAGTGCGCGGATGAAGAAGCTGTTGAAGTCGAGGTAGGCGGCCGGATCGGGATAGCGCGCCTCGCCGAGGTCGACGCGATAACGACGTGCGAACCACCGGATCAGGGCGTCCTTGAGCCATCGTCGGCGACTGTGCGTCACCCGGTAGACCAGGCGGCTGAGGGCATGCTGCGGCAGCGCATACTGCGGCAGGGTCCGCAGCGTGTCCGCGAGCCCGGCGAATGAGGGGCGATGCGGCGTCACGGACGCGCCCCGGTGGGGCGACGCAGCCGGTCGGAAGGGAGGCCAAGCGGGGGCATGCGCGCGAGTATGCCATACCGGGGCGCAAGGCGGCGTGCCGGCGTGGCGTGGATTGTTTATCATCGGCGCTCGCGACGCCGGATCGCGACCGCGGGGCGCGGGGTCCCCGGGCCGGCGTGCGCCGCACCCCGGAGCGTAACCCGATATGGCCACTGGATCGATTTCCCACGGAACCCGGAACGGGACCCGCGCACGACCCGCGCGCGGTGGCGTCCCGTCGTGAGCGACGCGGACCTCGGCGGGCTGCGCACGGTTCGAGATTTCATCCGCTGGGGCGCGAGCCGGTTCAACGAGGCCGGGCTGGTGTTCGGTCACGGCACAGACAACGCCCTCGACGAGGCCGCCGCGCTGGTGTTCCATGCCCTGCACCTGCCGCCCGATCTGCCCGCGGACTGGCTCGGCGCCGCGCTCACGCGTGCGGAGCGCGGTGCGGTGGCGGCGCTGCTGCGCCGGCGCCTGCACGAACGGCTGCCGGCCGCCTATCTTACCGGCGAGGCGTGGTTCGCCGGGCTCTCGTTTCGGGTCGACCCGCGAGTGCTGATTCCGCGTTCGCCGATCGCCGAACTCGTCGAGTGCGGCTTCGAGCCGTGGGCCGCGGGCCTGGAGGTGCGCCGCATCCTCGATTTGGGCACCGGGAGCGGCTGCATCGGGATCGCCTGCGCGATGGCATTTCCGGAGGCGGCGGTGGATCTGGCGGACGTCTCCCCCGATGCGTTGGAGGTGGCGCGCGAGAACATCGCCCGTCACGGCATCGAGGCGCGGGTGCGCGCGCTGCGCTCGGACCTGTTCGCGGCGCTGGCGGGGCCCTACGATCTGATCGTGAGCAACCCGCCGTATGTGACCGAGGCGCAGATGCGGGCCGTGCCCCCGGAATACCGGCACGAGCCGGCCGGCGCGCTGGCGGGAGGCCCGGAGGGGCTCGATTTCGCCCTGCGCATCCTGCGCGAGGCTCCGGCCTACTTGGCCGAGGCGGGGCTGCTGGTGGTCGAGGTCGGGGAGGCCGCGGCGTCGCTCGAGGCGCGCCTGCCCGGCCTGCCGTTCCTGTGGCCGGAATTCGCGCGCGGCGGCGACGGGGTGTTTGTGCTGACCGGCGCAGAACTGCGAGACTATTGGAAGAACCGCGCCTGCGCGGGATCCGCCTGACGGGGGCGGGCCGCACGCTGGGCGCCGAGAGGGGACCGATCATGCAGAGGCCGCGCACGGCAAAAGAATACTTCGACCTGGTCGATCAGACCCTGTTCGAGATCCAGGATCTGCGCGCGGCGGCGGAGTTCGACGGAGAGGAATTCGGCGGGGCGCTGAAGTTCCTGGACCGGCTCGAGGAGGCGGTGGGGAATCTGCACCGGCAGATGCTCGACGGGACCTACCACTTCGGCAATGAGGACCTGCCGTTCATGGAGATTGTCCTCGCGCAGGACACCTTCATCCTGCCCTTCAAGCCGCTGCTGCAGACCATCAACCAGACCCACAAGCACGGCTTGGCGGTGGAGGGGGATTGACACCCGTCAAGGTCCCTCGCAGCGACCCCCGATAGGATCCGACCATGGCCCCTCCGACCTACTCGTCATTGTTCGACCCCGAGTGCATCCGCCGCTATGACACAGCGGGTCCGCGTTATACGTCCTATCCCACCGCGCCGCTGTTCCATGAGGAGTTCGGCGAGGCGCGCTACCGCGCGTGGGCCGGGCGCGGCAACGAGGTCCGCCCGCCGCGTCCGCTGTCGCTGTATTTCCACCTCCCGTTCTGCGCCACGGTGTGCTTCTACTGCGCCTGCAACAAGGTGGTCACACGGGATCGCTCGCGTGCGGCGCGCTACCTGGAACGCTTGACCCGCGAGATCGAACTGCAGGGCGGGTTGTTCGACCGGGACCGCACGGTGGACCAGCTCGCCTGGGGCGGCGGTACGCCCACCTTCCTCGACCACGACCAGATCCGGGCCCTGATGGCGGCCACGCGGCGCCACTTCACGCTGCGCGACGACGACCTGGGGGAGTACTCGGTCGAGGTCGACCCGCGCGAGGCGAGCGCCGAGACCATCGCGGTGTTGCGCGAGGCGGGCTTCAATCGGCTGAGCATCGGCGTGCAGGACTTCGATCCCAAGGTGCAGCGTGCCGTGAACCGCATCCAGAGCGAGGCGCAGACCCTGGAGGTGATGGAGGCGGCGCGGCGCACGGGCTTTCACTCCATCAACGTCGATCTCATCTACGGCCTGCCGTTCCAGAACGTGGAGCGCTTCGCGCGCACGTTGGAGAAGGTGATCGCGGCCGGGCCGGAGCGGCTTTCGGTGTTCAACTATGCCCACCTGCCCGAGCGATTCAAGCCGCAGCGGCGCATCCGCGCGGAGGATCTGCCGCCGCCCGCCGAAAAGCTGGCCATCCTCGGGCATACGATCGAGCGGCTCACCGGGGCCGGCTACGTCTACATCGGCATGGACCATTTCGCGCGGCCCGACGACGAACTCGCCCGCGCGCAGCGGGAGGGGACGCTGTACCGCAACTTCCAGGGCTACTCCACGCATGCCGATTGCGACCTGGTGGGGCTCGGCGTGACCGCGATCGGCAAGGTGGGGGAGAGCTACAGCCAGAACGTGCGCGATCTGCCAAGTTACTACGAGCGGCTCGACGCGGGCCGCCTGCCGGTGTTCCGCGGCTATGAACTCGACGCCGACGACCGGCTGCGCCGCGACGTGATCATGGGCCTCGCCTGCAACCTGGGCGTCGCGTTCCCCCCGATCGAGGAGCGCTACGGAATCGTGTTCACCGACTACTTCCGGCGCGAACTCTCGGATCTCGCCGCCATGGCGGCCGACGGGTTGGTGGAGATCGGGGGGCGGGAGATCCGCGTGGCGCCGCCGGGGCGGCTGCTGGTGCGCAATCTGTGCATGGTCTTCGACCGCCACCTTCGCGAGCAGCGTTCGGCACCGGCCCGCGCCTACTCGCGGGTCATTTGAACGACGCAGGCCCGGGGGCGGGCGCCGAGGCCCGGCTCACACCTGGCGGTAGATCAGCCCCGGCGGGATGAGCATCTCCCCCCGGTCCAACTGGTCCAGGGGGCAGCCTTCGACGTCGCATTGGGCGATGCGGTCGAAGACGTAGGTCCCCTCGCGATCCTCGATCTTCTCGAAAATCGGTTTTCCCAGATAATTGCCGATCCTGGGTCCGTAGTGACGGTGGTTGTGGTCCATCCGGTTTCCCGCAATCAACGTGTGGAGGCTTCGCCGACCCGGTCGACGGGGCCGGGACCGAGGGCGGGCGGTACCAGCCGCACCCCCCTGACGGGTCCATCGACGATGTGCGGCGAAACTTTAGCCGGCCCGCCCGAGGCATCCTCGGGCGGGAGACGTTACAATGTCGTCCCATGTCCGGAAACTCGATCGGCAGACTGTTCACCGTCACCACCTTCGGGGAGAGCCACGGCGCGGCCATCGGCTGCATCGTCGACGGTTGCCCGCCGGGAATGATGCTCGGCGAGGCCGATCTGCAGCCCGACCTCGATCGGCGCAGGCCCGGCAAGAGCCGCCACACCTCGCAGCGGCGCGAGGCCGACGCGGTGCGGATCCTGTCCGGCGTCTTCGAGGGTCGCACTACGGGTACCCCCATCGGCCTGCTGATCGAGAACACCGATCAGCGTTCGCGCGACTACGCGCAGATCATGGACCGGTTCCGGCCCGGGCACGCCGATTACACTTACCTTCAGAAATACGGCCTGCGCGACTACCGCGGCGGGGGGCGTTCCTCGGCGCGCGAGACGGCGATGCGCGTGGCGGCCGGCGCCATCGCGCGCAAGTACCTGCGCGAGCGCCATGGCGTGGTCATCCGCGGCTACCTTGCCCAACTCGGGCCGATCCGGCCCGAGGCCTTCGATTGGGACGAAGTCGAGCGCAATCCCTTTTTCTGCCCGGATGCCGCCGCAGTGCCGGAGATGGAGGCGTACATGGACGAGTTGCGCAAGGCCGGCGATTCGATCGGCGCGCGCATCAATGTCGTCGTCCAGGGCGTGCCGCCGGGGCTCGGAGAACCGGTCTTCGATCGCCTCGACGCCGATCTCGCGCACGCGCTGATGGGCATCAACGCCGTGAAGGGTGTCGAGGTCGGCGCCGGGTTCGAATGCGTCACCCAGCACGGTACCGAGCACCGCGACGAACTCGCGCCCGAGGGGTTCCTCAGCAACCGCGCGGGCGGCGTGTTGGGCGGGATCTCCACCGGCCAGGACCTGCGGGTCTCCATCGCGCTCAAGCCGACTTCGAGCCTCCGACTGCCCGGGCGCAGCGTGAACCTGCGCGGCGAGGCGGTCGAGGTGGCGACCAAGGGTCGCCACGACCCCTGTGTCGGCATTCGCGCCACGCCGATCGCCGAGGCGATGACGGCCATCGTGTTGATGGATCACCTGCTGCGCCAGCGGGCGCAGAATGCGGACGTGGTGCCGCCGCTCGCGCCCATCCCGCCCGGCACGAGCCCCTGACCGCCTCCCGGCGGTATTGGAATGCCTCCGGTCCCGCGGGGGCGATCTCTGCACGACGATGATCTACTGGCGCCTCTCGACCTTTTACCTGTTCTACTTCGCGGCGTTGGGGGCGCTGATCCCGTACTGGAGCCTGTATCTGCAGTCCCTGGGGTTCGGGCCGGTGGCGATCGGCGAACTGGTCGCGATCATGATGGCCACCCGGATCGTGGCGCCGAACCTCTGGGGATGGCTCGCCGATCACACCGGGCGGCGCATGACCGTGGTGCGCATCGCCTCGTTGTTGGCTTGGGTGGCTTTCTGCGGGGTGCTGTTGGGTCGCGGGTTCTGGTGGCTGGCGGTCGTGGTCGCCGTGTTCAGCTTCTTCTGGAACGGGGCCCTGCCGCAACTCGAGGCCACCACGCTCAATCACCTGGGCGCGCGGGCGCACAGCTACGGTCGCATCCGGGTATGGGGTTCGGTGGGTTTCGTCCTCAGTGTGAGCGGGCTGGGGTTCTTGTTTCAGCATCGCTCGCCGGCGCTGCTGGTGCCGGTGGCGCTTGCGCTGCTGGTGGCGATCTGGCTCGCGAGCCTGCGCGTTCCGGAACGCTTCCGCGCCGCGCCCGAGGCGATCGGGCGCCCGCTGCTGGCGGTCGTGCGCCGCCCGGAGGTGGCGACACTGCTCCTGGTCTGCCTGCTCATGCAGCTCAGCCATGGTCCGTATTATGCTTTCTTCACCCTGTACCTGGAACACCATGGTTACAGCGGCGGGCTGATCGGGCTGTTGTGGGCGCTCGGGGTCGTCGCCGAGATCGGCGTGTTCCTGATCATGCCGCGTGCCCTGCCGCGGTTTGCGCCGCGGACCCTGCTGTTGGCGAGTCTGGCGCTGGCGGCCTTGCGCTGGCTGCTGATCGGTGCGTTTCCCGACCACCTCGGGGTGATTATCTTCGCCCAGTCGCTGCACGCGGCGAGCTTCGGCGTCTACCATGCAGTCGCCATCGACTTGGTGCACCGGCATTTCACCGGACGCCTGCAGGGACGGGGCCAGGCCCTCTACAGCAGCGTCAGCTTCGGGGCCGGTGCCTCCCTGGGCAGTCTCGCCAGCGGGTATCTGTGGGTGGGGGTGGGACCGAGCGCGACCTACTACGTAGCGGCGGCGGTCGCGGCGTTCGCCTGGCTCGTGGCTTGGCGCGGGATCCCGGCCGCCGCGGCGCCCGCCGCGTGAGGGCATTGGACCGCACCTGTCCTTGGACGCGCCTTCCGAATATAATGAATCGTTTA
>CAZAQG010000105.1:0-6946 GCA_964487445.1 uncultured Chromatiales bacterium | reverse complement strand
AACAAAGGTCTAAAGTTACTCGACAAACTAGACGCTCATTTTTCCAAAGGCTAACCATCGGCGGCCTCGTTGCGCCCTTGCCGTGGTGGTGGGGGCCGACTGTCCCAGGGGTGAATTCTGCTATGATGCGCAGGCATTCGGCGGTGCGGCGGTGTCGGGCGGGAACGACACGGGGTGCGGCAGGATCTGCGGGTAGCGGGCCCCGGCGTCGCCGGGTGCGCGGGCGTCATTTGGGAGAGAGGGCATGAAACGATCGCTGAGTATCGGCCGTTGGCTGGTCATCCTGATCGTCGCGCTGTCGGTCGCGGGGTGCGGCAGCCGCGAAGACCGGATGCACGCCTACCTGAAACGCGGGCAGGTCCTCCTGGAGAAGGGCGAATACGTCAAGGCCGGGCTCGAGTTCCGCAACGCACTGCAGATCGAACCCAAGAGCCCGAAGGGCCATTATCTGCTGGGTACCGTCCTGGATCACGGAGGCGATTTGCGCGGCGCGTTCGGCCAGTACAAGACGGCGGCGGATCTGGACTCCAAGTACGTGGCGCCGCGCGAGAAGCTGGCGCGGATCTATCTCGCCATCCGCCAACCCAAGCAGGCGCGCGGGATGATCAAGGAGATCCTGGCGCTCAAGCCGGGCGACTCGGGCGCATTGACGGTTCGGGCGGCGATCCTGGCCACCGAGGGGAAGAAGAAGGAGGCGCTCGCGCAGGTGCGCGACCTGTTCCGGAAGGACCCGAAGAATACCGATGCGGCGATCCTGCTCGCCAATCTCTACGCGGATCTGGGCCCCAAGGCCAAGGCCGGCAGCACCCTCGAGGAAGCGATCCGGGGCAACCCCAAGAATATCTCCCTGCGGATCTGGCTGGCGCGCTTCTACGTGGCCGGGCATCAGCTCGACAAGGCGGGGCGCGTCTATCGCAAGGTGGTGGAACTGGCTCCGAAGGACCTGAGTTACCGGACGATGCTCGCGGTGTTCTATGCGCAGACCAGCCAGCTCGGCAAGGCCGAGAAGACGCTGCGCGACGCCACCCGGATCGACCCGGACAAGCCCAAGCCCTATCTCGTGCTGGCCGATTTCCTGGCCAAACGCAAGAGTCTGGCGGAGGCCGAGCAGGAACTGCGCACGGCGAGTGCGGCGCATTCGGACCTCTACGATCTGCGGTTCGGTCTGGCGGGGTTGTACGCGCGGGCGGGAGATCTGGAGAAAGCCAAGGGGGTCTACAAGAAGATCATCGCCGAGAAGGGCCAGGACCCGTCCAATCCGGTCGGGCTGCGTGCCCGCGACGCACTGGCCTCGCTCTACGCGCGGGAAGACAAGTTTACCGAAGCGCGAGGCTTGATCGACAAGGTTCTCAAGAGCAATCCCGGGGACAACGGGGCGTTGCTGCTCAAGGGAAAGATCGCGCTGCGCGAGGGCAAGCCTCTGATGGCCGTATCGGCCTTCCGCTCGCTGTTGAAAGACAAGCCCGACTCCGTGGAGGTGCTGACGCTGCTGGCGATGGCGCACTTGGCGAACCACGAACCGGTTCTGGCGCGTTCCAATCTGCAGCGGGCCGCTCAGCTCCATCCGAAAGACGTCGGGGCGAGAGTGCGGCTGGCGAGATTCTTCGTGCAGTCCGGTCATCGGAAACAGGCCCTGGCCGAACTGGACAAGGGGCTGAAGGCGGCTCCGAAGAACCTCGAACTGTTGTCGCTCAAGGCGGGACTGCTGGCCCGCACGGGGGATCGCGCGGGGGCGGAGGCCGCCCTGGATACGATCGTCAAGGAGTACCCGGGCAACCCGGTGGGCTACCAGGGACTCGCCGGGCTGTATCTCGCCGAGGGGCGCTATGAGGATGCGATCCGGGAGTACGACCGGGCGCTGAAGGTGGCACCGAAGAACCCGACGCTCCTGCAGCAAAAGGCCGTGGTGCTGATGCACCGGAAGAAGTTCGCGCAGGCCGCCGGTCTGCTGGAGAAGATCCAGGCGGACTATCCCAAGAGTCCGCTCGGTTATTTCCGGCTCGGGGAGTTGTACTTCGCGCAGAAGGACTACGCGAAGGCGCTCGCTCAGTTCGAGGAGGCGCTCAATCGCTCCGGAAAGGACGCGGCGCGGCCGCTGCAGGCGATCGCCCGGACCTACCTGGCCGAGAAGAAGCCGGGCGAGGCGATCGCGCGGGTCCGCGCATTCCTGAAGGACCACCCGGACAACGCCTACGCCTATGACCTGCTCGGCAACCTGTATTTCGGGCGCGCGGATTACGCGAAGGCGGAGCAGGCGTTGCGCAAGGCGTCCTCGCTGAATCCGTCGTGGCCCAAGCCCTACCTCGATCTGTCCAAGGTCCAGTTGGTGCAGAAGCAGCCGGCAAAGGCGATTGCAACCCTGCAGGCGGGGTTGAAGGGCCACCCGGCGCAGTTGCAGCTCCTGTTCCCGCTGGCCACGCTCTACCAGGGGTCGGGGGATCCCACCGCGGCGATCGCCACCTACCGCAAGGTGCTCGAGGTCAGCCCGAAGAACATACTGGCGACGAACAACTTGGCTATGCTGCTGGCCGCCCGGGCGAACGACCCGAAGGCCATGAAGGAGGCGGTGGGGCTGGCTAAGGAGCTCGGAGGAGTTCGCAACCCCGCCATTCAGGATACGGTCGGTTGGGTGTATTACCGGAGCGGTGATGCGGCCAAGGCGGTGTCGGTTTTGGAGGCGGTGGTGAAGGCGGCGCCGAAGATCCCGATCTTCCAGTATCATCTCGGGATGGCGCTGTACAAGGCCGGCAAGACGCAGGCCGCCAAGGCCCATCTGGAGCGGGCGCTGGCCGGGAAGGCCGATTTCCCGGGCGCAGCCGAGGCGCGTAAGGTTCTGGCGGGGTTGAAGTAGCGTCGTCGGCGGGCCGAGGCCCGCCCTTGGGGGATTCTCGGACGTTGAGGGGAGAGGCCGAATTTCCGGACATCGGGCCCTTGTAGGGCCGGGCTTGCCCGGCCGACGTCGCGGACTGGTGGTACGGCGGTTGGGGTTTTTCGGCGTTGTCGGCGGGGCGAGCCCCGCCCTACAGGTTTTTTTGGACGTTGAGGGGGGGGCCGAATTTCCGGACACCGGGCTTGGTAGGGCCGGGCTTGCCCGGCCGACGCCGTTTCCAGGCCGTAGCCGGTCATGGTCTTCCACCCGTGCTAAAGTTGTAACCCCTTATGCCGAAATAATTTTTGGAGGCGCGGCTCGCGCGCGAGGCTCATCGGCGGCCGGGCATCGCCCCGAATGCGGTGCGTGTAAGATGGATGGGGGCGCATGGATTCGGGAGATTGGTCGACTTCCCGGCCTGCGATCTGTGCCCGGGAGTCGGGCGGCGCGCCTGCCAGCGGCGGTCTTCAGGGAAGGAGAGGCGAGCGCAATGGACGCCATGACGCGGGGCGGGGCGTACAGCGGGAAGCGTAGCGGTGATGCTCGAGATCGCGGTGACAAGCTACGCTGTCGGTGCAGCGGCCTTTCTGGTGCTGGCGCTCGTGTTGCTCGTCGGGCGCCGTGGCTGGTTGCACAAGCCGCTGCTGACGTGGGCGGCCTTCGCAAGCGCTGTGTGGATGGCGGCTGCGGCGTATGACGCGCTCGATCATCATCTTGGCCTGCTGATCGTCGTCCTGGAACTGGTTCGGGATCTCTCCTGGTCGATCTTCCTGCTCTACGTCCTGGCCTCCACCCAGGAGGGTTTCCGGCGTGGCTCGCGGCGTTTCCGGCTGGTGGTGGCTGGGCTGTTCGTGTTCACGATCGGCCTGGTCGGGTTGGTGTACTACCAGCAGTTTGCAAGAGTGCCGCTGGTCACCTTCGGAGTCGACTGGCTGATCGCCGGATACCTCTCGTATGCGATTATCGGCCTGGTCCTCGTTGAACAGCTCTTTCGCAACACCCCGCAGTCGCTACGCAGATCCATCAAGTACCTGTGCCTCGGGGTCGGCGCGCTGTTCGCCTACGATTTCTACCTCTACTCGAACGCACTCCTGTTCCAGCGCGTCGATTTCGTGCTGTGGGAGGCGCGCGGCTTCGCCAACGCCCTCGTGGTCCCGGTCATCGGGATCGCCGTCGCCCGGGATCCCCGGTGGTCGGTGGATATCTCGGTTTCCCGGCGCATGGTGTTCCATACCGCCGCCTTGCTGGGCACCGGGCTGTATCTGCTCGCCATGGCCGCCGGCGGCTACTACGTGCGCCACTTCGGCGGGAGTTGGGGGGTGGTCGCGCAGACCCTGTTCTTCTTCGGTGCCGGGATCGTCCTGCTGATCCTGCTGTTCTCCGAACAGTTGCGGGCGAACCTCCGGGTACTGATCAACAAACATTTTTTCCACTACAAATACGACTACCGCGACGAATGGCTGCGCTTCATCCGCACGCTCGCCTCGGGCGAGCCCACCCAGATCCGGGAGCGGGTCGTGCTGGCGATGGCGCGCATCGTGGACAGCCCCGGCGGCGTGCTGTGGATGCGCCGCGAGGGCGGGAGCTACGAGCCCGTGGCCCACTGGGGCATGGCGCAGCCGACCCTTCCCGCGGTTTCGGCGCACGACCCGCTGGTGCGGTTTCTGGAGGAGCAGGAGTGGTTCATCGATATCGATGAGTATGAAGGCAGTCCGGAGCGCTACAAGGGGCTGCGTCTGCCGGACTGGTTGCGCCGGCCCTCGACGGCGGCCCTGATCGTCCCGCTGATGTTCCACGACCGGCTGCTGGGCTTTACCGTGCTCGCCCGCCCGCCCACGCGCCGGCGCTACAACTGGGAAGACTATGATCTCCTGAAGACCGTCGGGCGCCAGGCGGCGAGCCATCTCGCACAGCTCGAGGCCACGCAGGCGCTCGCGGTGGCGCGTCAGTTCGAGGCGTTCAACCGCTGCTCGGCGTACGTGGTCCACGACTTGAAGAACCTCATCGCACAGCTCTCTCTGGTGCTGTCGAATGCGGCTCGGCACCGGGGGAATCCCGAGTTCATGGAGGACGTGTTGCATACCGTGGAGAACTCGGTGGCCATGATGCAGCGCCTGCTCGACCAGTTGCGCAGCGGCGCGATGGGACAGCCGGACAGCAACGTGGTCGACCTCGAACAGATCCTCTTGGAGGTGGCGCGGGTCAAGGCCGCGCGCCGGCCCGTGCCGATCGTCGAGATCCACCGGCACGGGCTCGTCGTGCGCGCCGATCACGACCGCCTCGTGGCGGTGATCGGGCACATCGTGCAGAATGCGCAGGATGCCACCCCCAAGGGCGGGCAGGTGGTCCTGTCCCTGCTGTGCGCGCAGGACTCGGCCGTGATCGAGGTTCGTGACAGCGGGAGCGGGATGGACGAGACCTTCATCCGTGACTGCCTGTTCCGCCCCTTCTATACCACCAAGGGTGAAGCGGGGATGGGGATCGGTGCATACGAGGTGCAGGAGTACGTGGGATCCGTCGGGGGCAAGGTCGAGGTCGAGAGTTCCAAGGGTTCGGGGACCGTCTTCCGGGTCCGGCTCCCGGCGCTCGACGGGCTGCCGGACGGCGGCGTCCCTCGCCGGCAAGTGAACGGGTAGGCCTCGATGGCGCAGGCGCAAAACGAGGGGAGGCGCCTACTGGTCGTGGAAGACGATCCCGGACTCCAGAAGCAGCTCCGCTGGTGCTTCGAGGGCTTCGACGTACTGATTGCCGGGGATCGCGGCAGCGCCCTCGAACTGCTCGATCGCCACCACCCGCCCGTGGTGACGTTGGATCTCGGGCTGCCGCCCGATGCGGGCGGCACCACCGAAGGGCTGGCGACCCTGCGCGAGATCCACGAGGCGCGTCCCGACGCCAAGGTCATCGTCGTCACCGGCAATGACGACCGGGAGAACGCGGTGCGCGCCGTCGGGATGGGGGCGTTCGATTTCTACCAAAAGCCGATCGATGCGGAGATCCTCGGCCTGATCGTGAACCGCGCCTACCGGGTGCACGAGCTGGAGATGGAGAACCGCAGGCTGAGCGAGCAGACTGCGGGCACCTCGCTCGACGGCGTTATCGCGTGCAGCGCGGTCATGCTGAATATCTGCCGCACCGTGGAGAAGGTCGCGCCGGCGGATGCGACCACGCTGTTGCTGGGAGAGTCCGGAACCGGCAAGGAGTTGATCGCGCGGGCGCTGCACGAGTTGAGCCCGCGCGGCAAGGGGCCGTGCGTCGCCATCAACTGCGCCGCGATCCCCGAGACCCTGCTGGAGAGCGAGTTGTTCGGTTACGAGAAGGGCGCCTTTACCGGCGCCGCCAAACAGACGCTCGGCAAGATCGAATCGGCGCACGGCGGCACATTGTTCCTCGACGAGGTGGGCGACCTGCCGATGTCGCTGCAGGCGAAGCTGCTGCGGTTTCTGCAGGAACGGGTCGTCGAGCACCTGGGCGGGCGCAAAGAGATCCCCGTGGACGTGCGCGTGATCTGTGCGACGCACTGCAATCTGCAGGCGTTGATCACGACCCGGGACTTTCGCGAGGACCTCTATTACCGGATCAGCGAGATCTCCATCCACATCCCGCCGCTACGCGGGCGCGAGGGCGACGTGCTGCTGCTCGCGCGCCACTTCCTCGACCAGATCGCCCGCCACGAGAACCGGACGCTAAGCGGATTCTCGCAGGACGCCCTGACCGCGATGGAGGATTACGCGTGGCCGGGGAATGTTCGCGAACTGAAGAACCGCATCAAGCGTGCCGTGATCATGGCGGAGGGCACACATATCAGCGCCCAGGACCTGGAACTGAGCGCGCCCGTCGACGAGCCCCCCTCGTTCCGCCTGCGCGAGGCGCGCGAGCACGCCGAGCGCCAAGCGGTGCTGCGCGCCCTGGGTCGCGTCGGCGGCAAGGTCTCGGAAGCGTCCGAACTGCTCGGCGTCAGCCGCCCGACCCTCTACGACATGATCCGCAAGTTCCGCCTCAAGGTCTGACGAGCCCCCCTCGAAATCCTCGTAGGGTGCAATGAGCGTAGCGGATTGCACCGCACCGCCGAGGATACCG
>CAZAQG010000104.1:0-6950 GCA_964487445.1 uncultured Chromatiales bacterium | reverse complement strand
TGAGCGCCGGATGCGCATTCCACGCGATAGCGGCCAGCGTCAGACCATGGGGTCAAGCCTGACCCGCCCTCTCATTTGGTAGGGTGGGGCGAGCCCCCGCCGGGGCGGCGGCATCCTCCTGTAGGGCGGGCCTCGGCCCGCCGACGGCGCTCGATGTGCCGGCCCGTAAATACAAGGCGCCGAAGGTCTTCGGGCAACCCGTGGAACTTGTCCATTGCTACGCCCACCTGCCCCCTGTGCCAGCATAGATGTCCGGCGCTTGGCCGGACCACGCAATAGCGGTCGGCGCACGCACGTTGAGCGGGGCGCTTCGTCCGCGTCCTGTTCTTTTTACCCCCTGTGCTTTGGGGTACAATCATCCAGAATCCTAGAAGCCCTACAATAACAACCTAAAAACATAAAGTTATCGGGAGCTCCACGGCTGCGCCGCGTATGGACTTCTCAATCCCCCCCCACGGCGGCACCCTGTCCCGTCTACTCGCGGACCCGGAGGCGGCCGAGCGCCTGAAGGCGGAGGCGCGCGACGTGCGTGCGGTGGTCCTCTCGCCGCGCCAGCTCTCCGATCTCGACCTGCTCCTCAACGGTGGATTCTCCCCGCTACGCGGTTTCCTGGGCCGTGCCGACTACGACTCCGTGCTGGATGCGATGCGCCTGGAATCGGGCCTGCTCTGGCCGGTCCCCGTGACGCTGGACGTGCCGGAGGCCATTGCCGAGAACCTGGCCGCCGGCGACCGCCTCGCCCTGCAGGATCCCGAAGGCTTCACCCACGCCCTGCTGAGCGTCGGCGACGTATGGCGCCCGGAAAAACGGCGCGAGGCGCAGGCCGTCTATGGCACCGACTCCGACGCGCACCCCGGCGTGCGCTACCTCTACGAGCAGGTTCACGACACCTACATCGGCGGCACCGTCGACGGCATCGAGCCGCCCGCGCACTACGACTTCGAGAACCTCTGGGACACGCCAGAGAAACTGCGCCAGCTCTTCACCCGCCTGGGCTGGCGCCACGTGCTCGCCTACCAGCCCCCCGGCCCGATCCACCGCCGCGAGCGCGAGATGGTGCTCGCCGCCGCCAAGGAGGCCCAGGCGCACGTGCTGTTGCACCCCGCCGTCGGCGTCACCACGCCCGGCGATCTGCACTACTATGCGCGCGTGCGCGGCTACCAAGTCGTACGCGGGCGCTTTCCGCACGGGCTCGCGGTGCTCTCGCTTCTGCCGCTCGCCCGACGCCAAGCCGGGCCGCGCTCGGCCCTGTGGCACGCGATCGTGCACCAGAACTACGGCTGCTCCCACCTGCTGATCGAGCCCCACCACGGCGCGCCCGCCCCCAACGGGCGCTTCTACGAACCCCTCGCCGCGCAGGAACTCCTCGCCCGCCACGAATCCGAACTCGCCATCCGCCTCGTCCCCGCCGAAGAGCTGTGCTACGTGCCGCGCCGCGGGCGCTACCTGTCGGCGACCGCCGTCGAGCGCGACGGCGAGACCGCCGCCGACCTCGGCGAGGAGGAACTACGCAGGCGCCTGAGCGCCGACGAGGAGATCCCCGACTGGTTCAGCTATCCCGAGGTGATCGAGGAACTGCGCCGCGTCTACCCGCCCCGCAGTCGCCAGGGCTTCGCGCTGTTCTTCACCGGTCTCTCCGGCGCGGGCAAGTCCACGCTCGCCAAGCTCGTCTACGCCAAGCTCGTCGAGGCCGGCGGGCGCCCGGTCACGCTCCTCGACGGCGACATCGTGCGCCGCAACCTCTCCAGCGAACTCGGCTTCTCGCGCACCCACCGCGACCTCAACGTGCGCCGCATCGGCTTCGTCGCGAGCGAGATCACCAAGAACGGCGGCGTCGCCCTCTGCGCCCCGATCGCCCCCTATACCGCCACCCGCCGCGCGGTGCGCGAACTCATCGCCGAACACGGCGCCTTCATCGAGATCCACGTCGCCACCCCGCTCGAAGTCTGCGAGGCGCGCGACCGCAAGGGCCTCTACGAGAAGGCGCGCAAGGGCCTCATCCCCGAATTCACCGGCATCAGCGATCCCTACGAATCCCCCGAGCATCCCGAGATCCGGCTCGACACCACGAATCTCAGCCCGGTCGAGGCGGCGCAGGAGATCTTTCTCTTTCTGCTGCGGGAAGGGTATTTGGATTCGATGAATGGATAGAGGCTCAACGGGCCTCAACTCCGGATATGGCGCCGGACGGGACGGCCTGAGAATCGTTTGGGGAGTCTAAGAGAGTGACACGGTATGAACGAACATCCGGCTCCTCGGCACAATTTGTGGGTAGAACGGGCATGGATGGGGGTGAGAAGCCGGTAATTTGAGAGGGTTGGAAACGGGTTCAGGAGGAGCATCCCGGCTTCTTCTCTGAGAAGATGTAGGCGCCAAGCAAACATCACTCAGGGGAAGCGGGCCGGGATGCAGATGAAGACTATCCTCAACCACGTGCAGAAGTTCAAGTCGTTTGCGTATGGCAAGGTGCGTTGGGTCGGAGGCGCCGATACCCCGAAGCTGGAGGTCGCCGGGCGGGACGGCCCTGTCCCGGCATTGCATCACGAGCCAGAAATTCCTAAAATATGTGGTGAATAATTCACCATCATCTGGCGGATTGTACGCCATGTTCAGAAGAAATATCGAGCAGGAACTGCATTCCGCGCTGGCGGATACGCCGGTGGTGCTGTTAAACGGTGCCCGCCAAACGGGGAAGAGTACGCTGGCACGGGAGCTTGCAAGGGCATTTTCCTCTCCCTACGTCACATTGGACGATGCAACGCAATTGGCGGCGGCGGATACCGACGCGCAAGGCTTCCTTGCCGGACTTGGAGATCGTGCGGTCATCGATGAGGTGCAGAAAGCCCCCGGGCTGTTTCCGGCGATCAAGATGTCGGTGGATCGGGATCGCCGTCCCGGCCGGTATCTGCTGACCGGGTCGGCCAATGTGCTGTTGCTTCCGCGGATCTCCGAATCGCTGGCCGGCCGCATGGAATTGATCACCCTGTGGCCGTTGTCCCTGGGGGAACTGCGCACGCAACGAGAGCGGTTTCTGGAAGGTGTTTTTTCCGAAAGGCTGCCTGCTACAGGGGGGTGACGTATTCGATCTGAAAGATTCAGTTCTCGCCGGTGCGTATCCGGAGGTTATACAGCGCCCCGCAGGCAAACGCCGCGACGCTTGGTTTGCCGCGTATATCACAGCGCTGTTACAACACGACGTCCGTGATCTGGCGAGCATTGACGGTCTGACCGACCTGCCGCGCCTGTTGTCCCTGTTGGCCGCCCGCGTCGGCGGTTTATTGAACATGTCGGAATTGTCGCGCAGTTCGGCGATTCCAAACAGTACGATCAGACGCTATCTGAGCCTCTTGCAGGCCACCTTCCTGTTTCAGCCGCTGCCCGCGTGGTCATCAAACCTCGGCAAGCGGTTGATCAAGTCGCCGAAGACTCATCTTATCGATTCCGGGTTGGCGGCCCACCTCGCGGGAGCGACTCGCGAAAGCTTGGCCCGGGATCCCGTGTTTTTCGGGCATCTACTCGAGACCTTTGTCGTCAGCGAGCTGCGCAAACAAATCGGATGGTCGGATGGTCGGGTGGACTTGTATCATTACCGGACGACCACGGGCAGGGAAGTGGATATCGTCCTCGAGAATGCAGCCGGTCAATTGGTGGGCCTGGAGGTCAAGGCTTCTTCGACCGTGGTGCAAAAAGACTTCTCCGGGCTCGCCGCGATGTCGGAGGATTCCGGCGGTCGGTTCGTCCGGGGAATCGTACTGTATTCGGGAGAGCAGGCGGTATCCTTCGGGGAACGTCATGTGGCATTGCCGCTGAGTGCGTTGTGGCGTCTGATGGGGTAAGCGCCGGCTGGACCCTGCCCCGTCTACTCGCAGATCCGGAGGCGGCCGAGCGCCTGAAGGCGGAGGTACGCGACATGCGTGCGGTGGTCCTCTCGCCGCGCCGGCTCTTCGACCTCGACCTGCTGCTCAACGGTGGCTTCTCCCCGCTACGCGGCTTCCTCGGACGTGCCGACTACGACTCCGTGCCGGATGCGATGCGCCTGGAATCGTGCCTGCTCTGGCCGGTCCCCGTGACGCTCGATGTGCCGGAGGCCGCTGCCGGGGACCTGGCCGCCGGCGGCCGCTTCGCCCTCCAGGACCCCGAAGGCTTCACCCACGCCCACCGACCATTGGCGAGGGATGGACCGCAGCTCCTGTAGGGCGGGTCTCGACCCGCCGGCGTTGCTTGGGATTTCAACACCGTTGCGGGTTTCGGCGAACCCCGGCCGGGCAAGCCCTACCGGGTTCCGCGGCGGCAATGGTCTGGGCGGGGCGAGCCCCGCCGACAACGTCGGATGACCCGATGCTGCGGGTGCCCGATCACGCTCCTCGACGGCGACATCGTGCGCCGCAACCTCTCGAGCGAACTCGGCTTCTCGCGCACCCACCGCGACCTCAACGTGCGCCGCATCGGCTTCGTCGCGAGCGAGATCCCTCAACGTACCACCCGAATGTCCAACCCCAGGTCCAGCTCCGTCCAGGCCCGATCCGCTGTGAGGACAGGCGCCCGATTTTCCAGCCCAAGCGCGAGACAGGCCCGGTCCGCCAAGGAAAGTCCATGGTTGCGGGTCGCCGACCACAGCACCGCGGCCGCTTCCGCCTGTTGCGCCGAAAACGGCACAATCACAAGCCCGACCTCTTCCAGCAGGGTGCGGACTTGGGCCACATCGAGTCCCCGTTTAGCGCTCTTCTGCGCGACCTCGCACCAGTTGACGGTTCCGACGCATCCGCTGCCCACCGCCTCGCGGACAACCTCCCAGCCCGGTTCGCGGTGCAGGTAGGCAAGCAGGGCCGAGGCGTCCAAGACGGGCCTCATTTTCCCTCACGCCCGGGCGCTTCGCGCTCGGCTTCTTCGCGCCGTTGGGCGAGCAATTCGTCCACCAGCTTCACATCGGCCGGGACCCGCTCGAACAGTTCCCACAACCGCCGCTCGACGGTCTCACGGCGTTCCAGCACTAGGCTATCCCCCACCTGGCGGGCGATCAATCGGTCACCGGGCTTTAATTTCAATGAGTTGCGCAGGGCGACAGGGATCACCACTCGCCCCTGCGCCCCCACCCGAATTTCATTGCCAGTCGATGCCATAAAATTTCATCCGTGCCACACTGATCGCAGTGTGGCACGCCTTTATTCCTCTGTCCATCTCTGGCCTCTCCCGAGGCGGGTTCGGAGCCCCAGGGCCCTCCTTGTCTGTCCCGGGAGAGCGACTGCAAGCATGCCCGGCGCCAAGACGAACGCTACCCCGGATTCCGCTACGCTCGATCCGGGCTGCACCAGCGACCCGAGGTCAATCCGATGTGGCCCGTAGGCAGGCCGCAGGCCGAAATCCGGGAATCCCGATGCCAGTCTCTATAATGCCCGGCATACGGCGGTGGCATCGACCGGTTCCGAAGAACGCGAGCCCCACCCGCTGGGTCGGTTCCGTGTGCGGGGCGCCCTACCAAAATCGGCGGTGGTGGGCGAAACCGCCACCGGCGGTGGGCGGATTGTGTCACCGGTAGGGCGGGCCGAGGCCCGCCGGCGACGCATGAAATCCCGCCGCACCCGCATGGAATCCAACGGCGTCGGCGGGGCTCTCCACTTGTGGTCCTATCTGTGTCGTTCGCCACTTATGCGCGGTTTTACGTAGCCGCCAACACGCAGCCCCTATTTCATCCACTCCGAGACGTCCTTGAGCGTCAGAAACAGCGTACGTCCGCTCGATTCGAGAAGCTCGAATCCGAAGTGTCGATAGAAACTCGCGGCGCGCTCGTCGATAGCGTCGACGATGACCGCCCAGATTGCCAGCGTGACGGAGGCCGCCAGGATGCGCTTCATCGCATCCCAAAGAAGAACCCCGCCGAGACCCGAGTCTTGGCTGCCAATATCCACCGCCAGTTCTCCGATGCGTGCCGCGGGGACCGGGTAGCGCGGAAGTCTCCGGCGCAGTTCAGCGGGGACCTCATCGAACGCGATCTGCGCTGCCGAGACCGTGTAATAACCGAGTACCCGGCGCCCCCCTGCCGGTATGGCCACATAGGTGCGGGCTGTACCCCGACGGTCGTTCTGGCGGGCGAACCGGCGCAGGTACTCATTGAGAAAGCGATCGCCGCAATCGAACTGACCGCGTACAGAATGGGCGGTGATGAGTTCGATACGGATCGGCCCGCCGTTTGCCACCGTCATCCGGCGGACGTACGCTTCCGATGCTCTTTGGCAGCACGCCGGATCGCGGTCGGAGCCGGCCGCGCCGGACGATCCAGGGCCGCGAGGAACCGGCCACGCGCATCGTTGGAGAGCACGACGCCCCTGCGTTCGCGCAATACGCGGTCCGCCTGCTCCCTGGCGGACATGGCAATAAAGGCCGATACCGACATGCCGTACACCGCCGCGGCCTCCGCCACGCAGGCTTTGAGTTCACGAGGAACGCGCAGGTCGATGCGCTCATCCTTCCGGGGCTTGGTCGCCATTGGGAATCTCCAGCCTTGCCGACTTTAAGTACGGTATTATACCGTACAGTCGATGATCTGCAAGCACGCCGTAGCGAGAACCGCCCATCGAGGTGGTAGCTCCGGCGCTTGCGATTCTCTGGATATACCGTTTTTTCAGCCGCGCCCACCCCTCGGCCCCGACTACGCGCGACTCCGAGACCTCGCGCCGGCGGTTCAAGGGATCCCTCCCCTCGTCGGGATCCAGCGCCGCCTCGAGGCCACCGACCGGGCTGCGGGCCACGAGGCCCGAGGTCGTCGGCTTCCAGAGCAACGCCAGGCACGAGCCGGGGGCGCATGAAACCCCGCCGCACCCGCATGGAATCCAACGGCGTCGGCGGGGCTCGCCGCGCCCTACAAAATCGTCGGCGGTGGCGGGCGAAATCCCACCGACGGTGGTGGGCGAATTATGGCACCTGTAGGGCGGGCCGAGGCCCGCCGACGATGC
>CAZAQG010000103.1:0-7046 GCA_964487445.1 uncultured Chromatiales bacterium | reverse complement strand
GTGCTTGGCGTCCTACCCGAACCGGAGTCCACCCACAGGTTCTGCTGAGGAGCCCATATTAATAAGGGTGAAATCCTCGGCCTTCGGCCTGCAGCTTGCAGCCAGGCTACCCGGGCAGCAGGCATTGAGCCACAGAAACGACAGAACGCACGACTTCGACGTTACCATTACTTTCGAGCGAATGGTTGTATCCCGGGGATGGCGCCGGATTCCCGCCGGCGACCTGATCCCGCCCACCGCCATCGAACTCGCGCATGGCCTGGGCTACACTGTCGTGGAGGGACGCGCCCACGTTTCGGGTTGCCGGAACCGTGGCGTCGCGCAGGGGCATCACCTCTGCTGTTCGTTGGTGCCGGAGGCGGTGACCGGGTGGCTTGCAGGCTATCGGGCGGGCGACGGAGCGTGGGGTGGGGGTGTTGGCCGACGCCGGGAGAGCACATGCGACGAGGGTGTGGTCGGCGATCGTGGTCGGCCTCTCGGTCCTGGCGTGCCCCGGGGCCGGCGGCGCGGCACCGGCTCGGCATGATCGCTCGGGAGGTTTCGCCATGAGCTTGAGTATCCGTTCACCGGCGTTTGCGCCGGGCGCGGCGATCCCGTCGCGCTACACTTGCGACGGGGCGGACCGGTCGCCGGCCCTGATGTGGTCGGGCGTTCCAGAGGGCACACGCAGCTTGGCGCTGATCGTGGACGACCCCGATGCCCCGGATCCCAGGGCACCGCGCATGACCTGGGTCCACTGGGTCCTGTACGACCTGCCGCCGGACCGTCCGGGACTGGCCGAGGCGGTCGCGGCCGATCAACTGCCCCCGGGGACCCGCGAGGGGCTGAACGACTGGAAGCGCGTCGGATACGGCGGTCCCTGTCCGCCGATCGGGCGCCATCGCTATTTCTTCAAGCTGTACGCCCTCGATACGGTGCTGCCCGATCTCGATACCCCTACCAAGGCGCGCCTGGAGCAGGCCATGCGCGGCCATATCCTGGGCGAGGCGGAGTTGATCGGTACCTACGCGCGCGACGCTGAGGGGTCCTGAGGGGCCGCGCGTCGTGCCGGCGCCCGACTCCAGGCTTCTATTTGAGGGTGGAGCCGGAATAAAAGGATCTTGCAGGCCGCGGAAGCGGATCCGGGTCCGGGTCCCCCCAGGTTGATCTCGCCGCCGTCGTTGCCGTCGAAGCGCCGGGCGGTGTGGGCGCGGTCGCCATTTCCAATAGCGCATCGGCGCGGCCGCGTCCTCGCGCCTCCCTCCCCTTTGCAAAGGCCGTATGGTCCGGAGACTGCTCGCAGACGTCCGCCCGTTCGGGCAGTCCGGCGTGATCTTGCATCGGCAGTCCGTCGAGACCGGACGCCCCCAAGGCGCGCTGCCTTCAGGGGCGTGAGCCGGTTATCGCCCCTTCTATGGGGACTTTGGGGCGGGAATCGGGTGCGGCGGGGATGGTATAGTGGCGGCCCGGGGCCACCCCGGTCGGAGGGGGATTATTCGTGACTATCGGTAAGCGTTCCAGCCGCCTGCGGGTCGTCGCGGTGGGCATCCTGTGGCTGCTCAGCGGCATCGTGATCGGCGTGGTCGTGGATCGCCAGATCCTCGCCGGGGTGGTGCCGCCGGGCCGTATCCCGGTCGCCGCGGCACCCGATTTCCGGCTCATGGCCGAGGCGTGGAACCTGATCGACGAGCACTATGTCGATCGCGCGGCGATCAAGCCGACCAAGATGACCTATGCCGCGATCGGCGGCATGGTCGATGCCCTGGGCGACACCGGCCACAGCACCTTTCTGAGCCCCGAGATGGTCAAGGAGGCGCGCGACGCGGTTCTGGGCCACTTCGCCGGCATCGGCGCAGAGGTGCGCATGCGGAATCGGCACGTGGTCATCGTAGCGCCGCTCGACGGATCGCCGGCGCAGAAGGCCGGCCTGCGCCCCGGCGACATCATTTTCAAGGTCGCCGGCAAGGACGTCGCCGGCGAATCCCTGGAACAGGTTGTGCGCAAGATCCGCGGGCCTGCGGGTACCACCGTGGTCCTGTCGCTGCGCGCCCCCAAGACCGGCAAGACGCGCAACGTCTCGATCGTGCGTGCGGTGATCAAGCTGCACAGCGTTACCTGGCACATGCTGCCCGGCACCCGGGTGGCCGACGTGCGCATCGCCTCGTTCAGCGAGGGAACCTCGCGCGCGCTGGGAAAGGCATTGGCGCAGGTGCGCGCACACGGCGCCGCGGGCCTGATCCTGGACCTACGCAACAACCCCGGCGGCCTGTTGTCGCAGGCGATTGGCGTGGCGAGCCGGTTCCTGGACGGTGGTAACGTGCTGCTAGAGAAGAATGTGAACGGGCGGGTGCGCCGCGTGCCGGTGCTGGGCGATGTCCGCAAGACGCGCCTGCCCATGGTGGTGCTGATCAATCCCGGCACGGCGAGTGCCTCGGAGATCGTCGCGGGCGCCCTGAAGGACGCCGCCCGGGCGAGGCTGGTGGGCGAGAAGACCTTCGGGACCGGGACCGTGCTGCAGGAGTTCCCGCTGTCCAACGGTGCCGCCCTGATGCTGGCGGTGGAGGAGTGGCTCACCCCGGACGGGCACACCATCTGGCACCGGGGTATCGAGCCGCAGAAGGTCGTCAGCCTGCCGCCGGATGTGCTGCCGCTTCGGCCCCAGGACGAGAAGCGCCTGACCGCGGCGGAGTTCCGCAAGACCAAAGACAAACAAATGATCGAGGCCCTACGTACGGTCGAGATGGAAATGCACCGCAAGGGCACATGACCGGGCGCCCGATCGGGGAACCCCGCCGACGCTTACGGAGCGCGACCATCCGGTACGAGATCCGGCAAGTACGGCGGCACGAAACGAAGGGGAAAACAAGTTCACCCGGGCTCATGCCCGATTTGCGGCCGCCTGGATGGGCGGCCGGCGAGCTTACTTTGGGGGCGGCGCGGTGGGCGGTTCCGGCACCCTCTCTCGGTTGAGGGTCCCGTTCTTCCGCTGTTCCCGGAATTCCCGACGTACATGGACCAGGGTATAGGCCTTGGTCAGCTCCTTCTTCAGAAAACGCATGATCGAACCCTCCGTACCCCCTCAGGCTCCCAATACCATATAGAAAACCCGGTGGAGAGCAAGTTCCGTGACCGGGTTCACGAATTTCCGGTGGTGCGACGCGCCCTTCTCGTCGCCGGGGCCGATCTGCCGGACCGGTGCGGTTATACTGGGCCGCAGCCCGGGCCCGATCCGGCCTGGAGGGGTGTGGGGGCCGGCCGCCAATCGCGGCACGAGGGGGCGCGATGATGGAAGATCATGGGTCCGATGAGGGTGGGGCGCAACCGGGTCGTCCCGCGTCGCGGTCGGTGAAGCGCCTGGAGTGTTTCGGGGTCCGGTCCCACTTCCGGCGACTGATCGAGATTGAACAGGCGCTCACCGAGCTGGCGCCGTTGTTCCGGGAAAGCGGCCTGCAGCTCGCCGGCGCCGGAAACGCGGCCGCTCGCGGCGACGCCCTCCCCGAGTATGTGGGCCGGGTGCGGATCGCGGGGTTTTTCGCCTACGGTATGGCGCGCGAGGGGATCGAACTCTTGCGCCTGACCGCGGCCGCCGCCGGCCTCGAGCAGTCCGTATCGGGCACGGCCGGCCCGGCCCGCGCGGGTGCTGCGGAGGAGCTCGATCGGGTGCTGCGGCATCTCGAAGAGATCGGGCCGCTGCTGCAACAGACCCTGCGGGATATGGAGCCGTACCGCGAACTGGATTCCGCGCAGACGCTGGAGAAGATCGCGGCGCGGCTCGCCGGCGGACAGCGCCCGCCGTCCGGGGGGTGAGGCCATCCCGGCGGCGGGCGGTCGCCCGGGCGTGGGGCGCGGCAGAGGGTGGGAATCGATGGTAGACACGAATGCCGCGCCCGACACCCGGGACTACCGGCGGGCGGGGTGCCGCGCGGCCGGAATCCGGTCGATCGCCCCGGTCGGTGTGATCGTGCGACGATTCGCCGTCGCACCCGCGCGCCCGGCGGGGGCCGCGCAGTGAGCGTAGCGACCGATGAGGGGACCTTTGCGGGCCGAGGGGGGCTTCCGTTGCACTATCGGAGCTGGCGCCCGCCGCATCCGCGCGCCGCGCTGGTGATCGTGCACGGCCTGGCGGAGCACTCCGGCCGCTATGGAAACGTGGTGGACTATTTCGTCCCGCTCGGCTATGCGCTCTACGCATTCGATTTGCGCGGCCACGGGCGCTCGCCCGGCCCGCGCGGCTACATCGATTCGTGGCGCGACTATCGCGAGGATCTCGCCGCCTTCCTGGCGCGCGTCACCGATCGGGAACCGGGGCTGCCGCGCTTCCTGCTCGGCCACAGCATGGGCGGTGTGATCGTACTCGACTACGCCCTGGCCCATCCCGACGGCCTGCAGGGTGTGATCGTCTCCGCACCGGCCCTCGGACGGATCGCCCTGCCGCGCGCGCTCTGGGTCCTGGCCTATGCGCTCAACTATCTGCGCCCGCGCTTTTCCGTGCGCCTTCCGCTGAGGCCCGGCGATGTCACCCGCGACGCAGAGATGATGCACTCGATCGAGGCCGACCCGCTGATCCACGACCGCGGCACCGCGCGGCTCGCCGTGGAGTTGCGGCACGCGGCGCAGCGCGTCGAGGCGAACGCACGCGAATGGCGCGTCCCGTTGCTGATCGTACACGGCGGCGCGGATCGCCTGGTGTCGCCGGAGGGCAGCCGGCGCTTCGCACGCCGCGCACTGTTCCCGGACAGGGAACTGCTCGAGTATCCGGGCGGGTACCATGAGTTGTTCAACGACACGATCCGCGAGCGCGTGCTGGCCGACGTCGCGCGCTGGATGGAACGGCATCTGCCTGCGGCCTCCGCGGCGCGGCGCGCGGGGGCCGACGCCTGAGCGGCGCCGGGCACGGACATGCCGGATGGCGTGCTGGCCGATGCGGTGATGCTCGTGCACCTCGCCTTCGTGCTGTTCGCGGTGTTCGGCGGGGTGCTGGTATGGCGGTGGGCGCGCGCGGCCTGGTTACACCTGCCGGCGATGCTGTGGGCGGTCTGGGTGGAATTCAGCGGCGCGATCTGCCCGCTCACGACCCTCGAAGTGCGGCTGCGACTGCGCGCCGGGGAGACCGGTTACCGAGGCGGTTTCATCGAACACTACGTCGGGCGCCTGCTCTATCCACCGGGCCTCACGCACGAACTGCAGATCGTGTTGGGCGCCTTGCTGGTCGCCTTCAACCTCACGGTCTATCTGGGCGCCGTGCGCCGCGCCGTCACGCGAAGTCGGTCGCGTAATACCGCGCCGGCGCCTCCGGAAGGTCCGCGCCCTCCCGCCGCGCGCGCCGTCCGGTCGGGAACGCGCCGCCCCCCCGATATGCCCCGCTGATCGCCCGGGCCGCGGTGGCGCAGGCGATGCCGGACCTCAATCCTCTTCGTCGAGCGGCGGCGGCCAGCCGAGCGCGCGCGCCCGCTCGGTCGCCGCATCATAGATCCGGCGGTGGCGCTCGGCGAATTCCGGCGACAGCCGGCTGACCAGATGGCCATAGGGCTCCCACGCGGCGCTGACCCGATCGTACAGGGCCTGGATCTGTTCGTAGGACCAGCCCGCGCAGGTCTCCTCTTCCGCCAGCAGGCCGAATACCCGGGCATCGCGGATGATCGTTCCGGTGGGCGTCATGCCCCCATAGGCATCGGCATCGAGTCCCACGTAGGTCAGTTTGCGCGGTCTGGGCATGAATTCTCGGTCGAATCCGGAGACGTGCGGTTCCGCTCACGCCTCGGCGAAGAAGCGGGCCATCACCGGCGCGAACCGCTCGCGGTCGATCAGGAAGGCGTCGTGGCCGTGGATCGATGCCAGCGGAACGAAGGTCACGTTGCGGCCCATCGAGTAGAGGCTCGCCGCGATCTCTTCCTGCTGCTGCATGGGAAACAGGAAGTCCGTCTCCACGCCGATCACGAGCGTGCGCCGCGCCTGGATGCGCGCCAGACCCGCCTCGACCGTACCGCCGTGTTCGGCCGCATCGAACCGATCCATGGCGCGCGAGAGGTAGAGGTAGGCATTGGCGTCGAAGCTGTCCACGAACTTCTGTGCATTGTGTTCCAGGTAGGCCTCGATCTCGAACTCGATACCGAAGGGCGTCTGCTCCTCGGCCGCGGTCTTTACCCGCTCGCGCGCGAAGCGCTGCTGCCATTCCACCGCCGAGCGGTAGGATACCAGCCCGAGCTTGCGCGCCAGGCGCATGCCTTCGCGCGGCCCCTTGCCGGGCGCATAGAACCCGCTCCGCCATTCCGGGTCGTTGCGGATGATCTCGCGCTGCAGGGAGCGCAACGCGATGGTGAACGGTGTGGCGCGCGTCGCCGAAGAGATCGCCACCAGCTCGTCCAGTCCATCGGGGAACTGCATGGCGTAGGCGAGCGCCGCCATACCGCCGAGCGAGGCCCCGACCACCGCGCGCGCGCGCTCGATGCCCAGTGCCTCGAGCGCCCCGTGCGCACTCGCGGCGATGTCCTCTACCGCCAGTTCCGGAAAGTTCAGTCGGTAGGGTTCCTGGGTGTGCGGATCAATGGACGCCGGGCCGGTGGTCCCGAAGCACCCCCCGAGGGAGTTCACGCACACGGCGAAATAGTGCCGCGTGTCGATCGGCCGCCCGGGCCCGATCATGTACTCCCACCAACCCGGTGTCGGATTCTCCGCCGAGGAAGCCGCGTGCGGCCCGGGCGAGAGACCGGGAAACAGCAACACAGCATTGTCGCGCGCGGCGTTCAGCTTACCCCACGTCTCGCAGGCCAGCCGGACTTCCGGCAGGATCCCGCCGCGCCACATCTTGAACGGACCCGGAAGACGGATGGTGACGGCGCCGCCCGGCGCCGCCTCGCGCAGTGGTATGACATTGCCGGCGCTCGACATGTTCCTTTCGATTCCTCTATCGGGCCGACGATCCTGCCGCGGCATCGCCCGGGGAAAGCCTGACCTAAAGGCTCGGGCATTATGACAGACTCCGCGTCTCCGGAGTAGGGGACTGCGGCCCGGGGCCAGGGTGGATTTGCGCTCTCCGGAACAGCGGGTTGGATCAATGAGTTACCACT
>CAZAQG010000102.1:0-7118 GCA_964487445.1 uncultured Chromatiales bacterium | reverse complement strand
TTGAATTAACAGAGGAAACAGCAGCTCCCGAGTCGCAGCCGTTAGGCTGGACCTGGGCCGTGGAAATCCAGGCCATGCGTTGGCACGAAGCTGGACCAGGGACGGTCCGTCTGGCTATCCTGCCGGAAGGTTTAAAACCGTGGTCTGGCCTCTATGTCCTTATTGGCGGAGAGGGAGGGATTCGAACCCTCGGTACGCTCGCGCGTACACACGCTTTCCAGGCGTGCTCCTTCGACCGCTCGGACACCTCTCCCGAGGCCCTTGCGGGCCGGCTGGGAAGCCTAACCCAGATACCCGGGGCCTTGCAACGCGGCCTCAGGAACGGCCGGGGTCACGACCCGGCGGATAGGCGGCGGCGGGGAACGGCATCACGTTGCCGGCCTGTCCGGAGACCTCGGTGATCTTGCCGGCGCCTTCCTTCTCGACCTCGTCGATGCGCACCACGGCATGCAACGGGACATGGAATCGATCGACCCCCGAGAACTCGTTGCGCAGCCGCTCCTCGGAGGGATCCACGACGACCGCCGACCTTGCGCCGAAGATGAGCCCGCTTACGTCGATGAAGCCGTACAGATCCCCTTGCCCGACGTGCCCGGCATAGACCTCGTAGACCTTGCCCTGGTTGAAGAAGACGACGCGGTAGATCGGCTTTTCCGGCATGACGGTCATGCACCCCCGCAGGCCCCGTGCTTGGCCTGCTGTCCTGTCAGCGTATGCTCCGGTTCAGGATACCACAACGGGGCCGGCATCCAGGCCCGCGGTCCGACTCATACGCCGACCGTGCACCCGGAGCGGAAACCGCGCGCCGGATCACCCGACCAGCCGCGCGGATTGCACAGTACCCGTACGCCGCGGCACGTATAGTCGAAGGCATGATGCAGATGGCCGTGCACCCACAGCGCAACCGGGTGGGCGACCATGAGTTCCTCCAGATCGGCGCAGCACGCGTGCCGGTACGGACTATCGGGTGGACCCTGCCAGCTGCGAAACGACGGGGCATGGTGGGTAATGACCACCGTGGGCCCCGCAAACGGCGCGGCCAGGGCCTCGGCGAGCCACGCCCGCGCCCGCCGGTGGGCATGCAGCAGATCGTGCGGGGTGATCCGCACGCCGTCCCGATCGATATTCCGGAAATCGTTCATTGCCGTTCCGATGGCCGCCATGACCTCCGGGTCCCCGTCGGCGAAGTCACCCCAGAGGGTGCATCCGAGGAACCGCACGCCGCCCACCACCGCGACCTCGCGCTCCAGGACCTGCACCCTGCTGCCCGCGGCTGCGCATCGCAGCCGCTCCGGGGTGCGATCGAGATCCCCGCCCCAGTACTCGTGGTTGCCGGCCACGTAGAGCACCGGACACCCCAGGGATTGGAGCCAGGCCAGACCGTCGGTCCCATGGCCGATATCCCCCGCGGCCACCAGCAACCCGGTGCAACGAAAGGACTCGGGCGGGGGGGCCTGTTCCAGATGCAGATCGGAGAGTATTTGAAGCTTCATGCGCGGCACGTCCCCGTAGGGTATCTGCGGGGCGCCCATGATACCGGTGCCGGGCGGTGCCCGCGAGGCCTGTGCCGTCGATACGGTCGCGACCTGCAGCGCGACTCCGCGCAGGGTCACCCGCCGGGCGCACCGGCGCCGCGCCCGGGACCCTCTCCCTCAACCGATGATCTCGTCGATCGTGTAGTCCTTGATGTCCTTTGCGTGGCTGAAGATGATGATCTCCCCGACCAGACCGATGGCGAAGATCTGGATCCCCAGCACGACCAGCAGCGAGGCGAGCAACAGCAGCGGACGATCGGACAGCGGCACGCCGCCGACCAGGCGCTGCACGAGCAGATACGCAACCAACACGGCGCCCAGGGCGAATACCCCGGAACCAAGCAGCCCGAAAAAGCGCAGCGGCTTCTTGGTGAACTTGGTGAGGAAGAATACCGACAGCATGTCCAGGAGCCGGCGCAGGTAGACGCCGAATCCGTAGAGACGCTGGTGTGCGTCGCGGGGCGATTGGGGGACATCGATCTCGCTGACCCGGAACCCCTGATGGAAGGCGAGCACCGGGAAGAAGCGGTGCTGATCCCCGTACAGGGTGATCTCCTCCAGGACGCGCCGCTTGAAGGCGCGCGCCCCACAGCCCATGTCGTGGAAGTGCAACCCGGTGATCCGGTTCAGAAGGAAATGGAACCCCGCCGCCTGGAACCGATTGAACCGCGAGTCGATCCGCGGCCAGCGCCGCGCGGCCACCAGATCCTGCTCGCGCAGCCCCTCGAGCAACCGCGGAATCCCGGACGGTTCGATCTGCTCGTAGGCCGGCAGCGTGAGGATGAGATCCCCGGAGGAATGGTTGAACCCGACCATGATGGCCGTCGCCTCCCCGAACGGCCGCGACAACATGATCACCCGCAGGCGCTCCCCTTCACGCAACAGCCCCTTGAGTGCCTCGAGCACGTCCGGATAGCGCCCGTCGAGCACGTAGGTGATCTCGAAATCCGGCCCGCTTTCGCGAAGCGCATCGCGGTAGCGGAAATACAGATCCCGGACGTCGTCGAAACGCTCGGTCACCGGGATGATGACCGATACGGTCGGGCGCGAACCCGCGTTCATACCCCGCCCTCGGCGGTCCCGCCGTCGAGCACCTCGGCGGTCACCTCCGAGAGACGCTCGATCCGCACATCACCGGTCCGATAGACCAACTCGCCGAACACCCCGGAGAACATCGCGAAGGCGGCCAACGAACCGAACAACAGGCTGATTCCCATCGAAATGAGCACCGGGTTGCCCGGCAGACTCCAGGGATTCACCAGGGCCGCCACCAATGCGCCGAAACTGATCAACAGGGCCGCCCCGGCGAGGGTCCCGAACCACAGGAGCGGACGCGCCGCCGAGGAGAGCAACGTCTTGATCACGAGCAGGTCCAGGAGTACACGGTAGATACGCGAGAGGCCGTACTTCGACCGCCCGTAGCGGCGCGGGAAGTGGTTCACGCGGATCTCCGCGATGCGCGCCCCCGCCAGGCTCGTCATCGCCGGGATGAACCGGTGCATCTCGGAGTAGAGCGGGATCACCCTGATCAACCGGGCGCGGTAGGCCTTGAGGGAACAGCCGTTGTCGCGGACCGGCACGCCCGTGACCTTTCCGATGAGCCAATTGGCGACCCACGAGGGAATCCGCCGGGTCAGGAGCCGATCCTGCCGGCGATGACGCCAACCGACGACGATATCGTAGCCCTCATCCAGCTTCTCCAGGAGGCGTGGGATGTCCTCCGGATCGTTCTGCAGATCACCGTCCATGGTCAGCAGAATCGTCCCGTCGGCGTGCTCGATACCGGCCGCCATCGCCGCCGTCTGCCCATAGTTGCGGCGAAAGCGGATCGCGCGCACGCGGGAATCGCCCGCAGCGACGGCCCGCAGCCGCGACCAGGTCCGATCGCCGCTGCCGTCGTCCACGAACACCATCTGGCAACGCAATGCCAGGCGGTCCAGCACGGCGGCGATGCGCTCGTACTGCAGTCGCGCGTTTTCCTCCTCGTTGAAGAAGGGCACCACGACCGACAGGTCGACCCCGGCTCCCGGAGCCGGCGTGCATTCCGATGCGGTCTCAGGCCCCATACCGCCCCCCTCCCCCACCGACGCCCGCGACCGCCCCTGCGCGCGGAATGTCCCGTTCACGCGGCGCTTCGCTCGGTATCGGCACCGGCGATCCGCTCCGCGAGGTCCGCCCGCGTTTCACCCTCGATCCGCATCCGGTACCACACCTCGCTGTTGAGCAACAGCCACAGGCGGTTGCCGTGATCGGCGCGGCCCGCGAGGTGCTCCCGCACGAGGGCGTCGATCGGCCCCTGGCGCAATACGCCGTCCCCGGCCAAGTGCGATCGGCTCAGAAACAAGCCGAACAGGGTACGGTACTGCGCGCGCAGCATATAGGTCAGCGCCGAGGAGAATCCCTGTTTGGGTCGCTGCAGCACCTCGCGCGGGAGATAACGCTCGGCGAGCCGCGCCTGGATATAGCGCAAGGTCCTGCCGCGCACCTTGAGCGACACCGGAAGCCGCGCCGCGAACTCCGCCAGGACATGGTCCATGAACGGACTGCGGGCCTCCAGACCGTGCGCCATGGTCATCCGGTCGAGGATCATCGCCGGGTGATCCGGCAGCCGCACACAACTGTCCGCGTACAACATCCGATCCACGGGATCCGTGGCTCGTGCCTCCGCGTAGGGGGTTCGGATGGCGGCCTCCGGGTCGCCATGCAGCGCCGGCGCCATCGCCGGCCCGTAGAGTGCATGACGCTGCGGCGCGTCGAAATAGAAGTATCCGAGACTCCTGGCATAGCGCTCCCCACCTCCCAGGAAAGAAAGCCGGTGCAGCCACTTCGCCTGGTGGGCGGCGCTCTTGTACCAGCGTCCGTCGGGGATGAGTCGCAGCAGCGGGCCGATCCCGTAGCGACGGATGCCGCGCGGGATGCGCGCGTAGAACCCGGCGTAGCGGTTTCCATAGTAACGGTCGTAGCCGCCGAACAGTTCATCGCCCCCATCGCCCCCCAACACCACCTTGACCCGCTCGCGGGCCATGGCGGAGACCGCGTACATGCACACGGACAATGGGTCGGAAGGCTCGTCCAGGTGCCAGACCAGGTCCGGCAGGATCTCCAGCAGGGAGGGTTCCACGACACGCTCGTGGTGCACCGTCCCATAGCGTTGTGCGACCATCCGCGCGTAGGGGGTCTCGTCGAATCGCTGATACGGCAGGCCCATCGAGAAGGTCTCCAACGACCGGACGATCCCGTGCTTCATCAGCATCGCGACCACCAGCGTCGAGTCCATGCCGCCGCTCAGGAAGGCCCCGACGGGGACGTCGCTGACCACGTGCAGCCGCAGGGCGTCGACGATCTCGGCCTCCAGGGCGTCGACCAGTTCGTCCTCGCCGCCCTGGATCTTGGGCTCGTATTCGAGATCCCAGTATCGGGAGACGCTGACGTCACCCTCCGCCCCCACGCACAACGTATGCGCCGGGGGCAACTTGCGCACCCCGCGGAACATGCTGTTCGGCGGCGCGATCAACCGCAGCGCGAGATACTGGTCCAGCGCTACGGGATCGAGCACGGCGAGCGACGGATCGAAGGCCAGGAGCGCCTTGATCTCCGAGGCGAAAATAAACTCCCGGCCCCTTTGCGCGTAGTACAGGGGTTTCTGCCCGAGCCGATCGCGGGCGGCGAACAGCGTGCGCCGCACGGCATCCCAGATCGCGAAGGCGAACATGCCGCGCAGGCGTTGCACGCAACCCTCGCCCGCGGACTCGTACAGATGCAGAATCACCTCGGAGTCGGAGCGGGTGGTGAACCGGTGCCCATCCGCTTCCAACTCCCGGCGCAACTCCCGGTAGTTGTAGATCTCCCCGTTGCACACCAGCCACAGCGTCCGGTCCTCGTTCGGGATCGGCTGGCGGCCGCCCTCGAGATCGATAATCGATAACCGCCGCTGGCCCAGGGCCGCACCCCGCGAGAAATGGAAACCCTCATCGTCGGGCCCGCGGTGGCGTTGCGCGGCCAACATCCGCGCGATCCCCTCGCGATCGCAGCGCGAGCCCCCGATGATCCCCGCGATTCCGCACATCCGGCCCTACCTCCCCCCGGACCCCGCGCGGCGACGTGCGCCGCGTACTTCAGGCACGGCGCACCACCCCGGCCATCGGCCGGTTGCGGCGGGCCTCGATCACCTCATGGAACAGCGACTCATAGCGGGCGGCGCACCGATCGATGAAGAATTCCTCGACCCGCCGGGCATTCCCGGTTCCGATCCGAACGGTCAGGTCGGGTTGGTCGGCGAACCGCCGGCAGCGATCGACAAAGGCACGCAGGTCGTTCAACGCGACCACGCCGCCCGTCTCCCCCTCCGTGAGAAAATCGGTCTGCCCGCCGTGGTCGTAGCAGACCACCGGCAGGGCGCAGGCCATGGCCTCCAGGAACACCAAGCCGAAGCCCTCGTGCTGGCTGGTGGATACGAACAGGTCGGCCATACGCAGAACGGCGAACTTCTCGGCCTCCCCGAGGTGCCCCAGGAAGCGGACGCGATCCGCGACGCCAAGGGCCGCCGCCTGGGCGCGCAACGCCTCCAAGCGCGGGCCTTCCCCGATCACCAACAATTTGACCGGGCGTTCTCCCAACTCCTGCAGCAGGGTGATCAGCTGATCGATCGCCTTGCGCCCGACCAACCGGCCCACGGTGACCAGCAGGAAATCGCTCTGCATCGACCCATAGTCGCTCCGTGTCGCCACACCCCCGGGAGGCCGGCGGATCCCGAGGGGTATGCGTACCGAGTCGGCGCGATCGCTATAGATGCGCCGGGCGTTATCCAGGGTGTTGCGCGACTGCCCGACGACCCGATCGGCATCGAGCAGCAGCCGCCGGATCCAAAGCCGCAGCAGGCCATGCCGGTGCGGCGAGGTCCATTTACTCGGATCGTACAGGTCTCCGCCATGCACCGAGAGCACGTTGGGTACGCCGGCGAAGCGGGCGAGCGCCGCGCCGACCGGCCCGGAGGGAAGAGCGAAGTGGGTGTTGATGACATCGACCCCGCCGGTCCGCAACAGGATCTTCCCGGTCCGGATCCCGGAGAACAGATATCCGAACATCGAGACGAGACTCGCGGTGGAGCGGTCGCGGCGCAGCAGGACCGGCACGCGCACGACGCGCACCCCCGCCTCCACGATATCCGGCGCCAAATCTCCGGAGCGCGAGGTAAGCACCGTCACCTGGTGGGACTTGGCCAGCTCCTCCGCCAGCAGCGCGGTGATGACGCCCCCACCGCCCCCGAGTGGCGGATACTCGAAGTTGCAGAACAGTATCCGCATGGATGTGCGGCGCGCCCCCCACCGCGGCCAAGACCGGCCTGGCGTTACCCGCAACGGCGCGGTGCCCGCGCCCGCGTGACCCACTTCCCCGCAGAGCCGTCACCCGCCCCGCATCGGGTTCACGGGACGACTCCCCGACAGAACCCGGGGCTCTGCGTACATGGCCCGTTTAGCGGCCCGACGGGTTTTTCTAATAGCCGGCCGCCTGTCGCCTCGTTTCTCTTTGACTTGAAACCTACCACCCCACCCCGGACTCCGCAAGCGAGGCCCCGACCGGGCC
>CAZAQG010000101.1:0-7194 GCA_964487445.1 uncultured Chromatiales bacterium | reverse complement strand
TTCAAGTACTCTGACCCCTTGAAAAACCCTAGCCGAGCGGGATCGGCGGGCGCTTCGGGTTGGCGCGGAACAGCGTTGCGACGTGTCCGACGCGGGCGATGAGTTCGGCGTCGATCGCGGTCCGGATGCGCTCGATGAGCCCCTCGCGCTGCGCGCGGTCGGCGGCGTTGACCCGGACCTTGAGCAGTTGGTGATGGGCCAGGCAGCGCCGGATCTCTTCCAGTACGCCGTCGCTGACACCGGCCTCGCCGACGATGACCAACGGCTTGAGGCGTTGCGCGCGGGCGCGTAGCGCACGCCGCTGTTTTCCCGTCAGGTCCATAGGGCTTGGAGTACCTCGAGTGATATGCAGGATGAATCTCTTTTCAAGATAGCACGCCCGCGGCGCCGGTTCAGCGTCGAGCCGAGCCCCTTCAACGGCGTGAAGCTCGAACTCGGTGTGATACTCGTCGGCGGAGGGCTGCTGGCGGCACTGCAGGAGCGCCTCGCCGGCGGGGCGCCGGCGCAATTCGCGTTGCTCGGGGGCTACGGGGTGGCGGGGATGTTATGGATACTGCTCCGCACCCGCCGCGTGCTGCGCCGGGAGGCGCGCGGGCGGGACGATACGCGTCGGCGCTGAGGCGATCCTATCCATGGCGCGCACCAAGAGCAGCCAACGCTGGCTGCGCGAGCATCGTGAAGATCCCTACGTGCAGCGCGCCCGCAAGGAGGGATTTCGCTCGCGCGCGGTCTATAAACTCCAGGAGATTCAGGACCGCGATCGGATCCTGCGCCCGGGGCGGATCGTGATCGATCTCGGCGCGGCCCCGGGGAGTTGGTCCCAGTTCGCCGCCCGTCGGGTTGCACCCGGCGGGGTGGTCATCGCGCTCGATATCTTGGCGATGGAGCCGCTACCCGGGGTAGAGTTCATCCAGGGGGACTTCCGCGAGCCGCAGCCCCTGGAGGTGTTGCGCGAGCGGCTCGGGGCGCGCCGCGCGCACCTTGTAATGTCGGACATGGCCCCCAATATCAGCGGGATGCGGATGGTCGACCAGCCGCGGGTGGTCTATCTGGCGGAACTGGCCGTGGAATGGGCCCGCGAGGTGCTGCACCCGGGCGGTGATCTGCTGGTGAAAATGTTCCAGGGGGCGGGGTTCGACCCGCTGCTGAAGGAGTTGCGACTGGGATTCACCAAGGTCCTGATTCGTAAGCCGGAGGCGTCTCGGGCGCGTAGCGCTGAGGTCTATCTCTTGGCCCGGGGTTTGAAGGTATAGTATGGTGAAGTCATACGGCTCGGCGGGCCCCGGCGCGTCCGGTTCCGCAGGCGCCGTACCGGAGGTGGTGTTTTGAACGATATGGCGAAGAATCTGATTCTCTGGGTGATCATTGCGATCGTCCTGATGTCCGTATTCAACAATTTCGGGCCGCGGACGACCCCCATCCAGCAGGTCGCCTATTCGCAGTTCCTGCATAATGTGAACAACGGGCAGGTCACCCGCGTGGTCATCGACGGGCGTACCATCCGCGGTGTGTTGTCCTCCGGGGACAAGTTCACCACGTACAGTCCCGAGACCGACAACCGCTCGATGATCGGCGACCTGCTCAAGAACGGCGTGCAGATCCAGGCCCAGCCGCCCGAGCAGCATTCGCTGTTGATGCAGATCTTCATCTCCTGGTTCCCGATGTTGCTCCTGATCGGGGTCTGGATCTTCTTCATGCGCCAGATGCAGGGCGGCGGCGGCGGGCGCGGGGCGCTCTCGTTCGGCAAGAGCCGGGCGCGCATGTTGGGCGAGGATCAGGTCAAGATCACGTTCGCCGACGTGGCCGGTGTGGAAGAGGCCAAGGAGGAGGTCGAGGAACTCGTGGAGTTCCTGCGCGACCCCTCCAAATTCCAGCGCCTCGGCGGCAAGATCCCGCGCGGTGTGCTGATGATCGGCTTGCCCGGCACCGGCAAGACGCTGCTCGCCAAGGCCATCGCCGGCGAGGCCAAGGTGCCGTTCTTCACCATCTCCGGCTCGGACTTCGTAGAAATGTTCGTGGGCGTGGGGGCCTCGCGCGTGCGCGACATGTTCGAGCAGGCCAAGAAGCACGCGCCGTGCATCATCTTCATCGACGAGATCGACGCCGTGGGCCGCCATCGTGGGGCGGGACTCGGCGGCGGGCACGACGAACGCGAGCAGACCCTCAACCAACTCCTCGTCGAGATGGACGGCTTCGAGGGCAGCGAGGGTGTGATCGTCATCGCCGCCACCAACCGCCCGGATGTCCTGGATCCGGCGTTGCTGCGTCCGGGGCGCTTCGATCGCCAAGTAGTCGTGCCGCTGCCCGACGTGCGCGGCCGCGAGCAGATCCTCAAGGTCCACATGCGCAAGGTGCCGATCTCGGACAACGTCAACGCCTCGATCATCGCGCGCGGTTCCCCGGGTTTTTCCGGGGCGGATCTCGCCAACCTGGTCAACGAGGCGGCGCTGTTCGCGGCGCGCGCCAACAAGCGCGCGGTGGAGATGGCTGATTTCGAGAAGGCCAAGGACAAGGTCCTGATGGGCGCTGAGCGCCGCTCCATGGTCATGAGCGACGAGGAGAAGAGGCTCACGGCCTACCACGAGTCCGGGCACGCCATCGTCGGGCGCCTGGTCCCCGAGCACGACCCGATCCACAAGGTGAGCATCATCCCGCGCGGTCGGGCGCTGGGTGTGACACTGTTCCTACCCGAAAGCGACCGTTACAGTTTCAGCCGCCAGCGCCTGGAGAGCCAGATCTCGAGCCTGTTCGGGGGGCGGATTTCCGAGGAGTTGATCTTCGGGCCGGAGTCCGTCACCACGGGCGCCCAGAACGACATCCAGCGCGCCACCGAGATCGCCCGCAACATGGTCACCAAGTGGGGCCTGTCGGAGAAGCTCGGGCCTCTCACCTACAACGAGGAAGAGGGCGAGGTGTTCCTGGGCCACTCGGTGGCCAAGCACAAGCAGGTCTCCGATGAGACCGCACACGTCATCGACGAGGAGATCCACGCTGTGATCGACCGCAACTACCGGCGCGCGGAGCGGCTCCTCAAGGACAACATGGAGAGGCTGCACGCGATGGCCGCGGCGCTGATCAAATACGAGACCATCGATTCGTCGCAGATCTCCGACATCATGGCCGGGCGACCGCCGCGGCCGCCGGCGGACTGGGACGACTCGGAGCCCAAGACGGGGACCCCGGCCGCCGCCCCGGTGCCTGCCGCCGAACCCCGCCCGGACGGAAAGATCGGCGGTCCCGCGCAACAGCACTGAGGGCGCATCCGCTCGTTTCGGCGCGGCTCGTTACGCTCGCGGATGGTCGGCGGGCCGTGCGGGCATTTCCAGGCATCCTGATGTCGTGTGTACGCAGTGGCGGGTATCGGCCAACCGGTCGGGCTCGTCGAACGAGTCGGATCGTCCGGTGGATCGGTTTGCCCGATTCCGCGGGGCGGACCGGGCGGCGCGCCGCGCGCGCGTTGCCTCCCGCGGCCCCCGATGATCCCCGTATGCCTCCCCCATGATCCTGGACTGCGCCGGAAAATCCCTGGATCTCGGCTCTCCCCGGGTCATGGGGGTGCTCAATGTCACCCCCGATTCCTTCTCCGACGGCGGGCGCTTCCTCGACCCGGAGGCGGCCGTCGCGCACGCCCATGCGATGGTCGCCGAGGGCGCCGCGCTGATCGATGTCGGCGCCGAGTCCACGCGCCCGGGTGCGGCGCCGGTGACTGCCGAGGAAGAGATCACACGGCTGGTACCCGTGATCCGGGCCTTGAGTTCCGGGCTGTCCGTGCCGATCTCTGTGGATACCAGCAAGCCCGAGGTCATGCGTGCGGCGGTTGCAGCCGGCGGCGGGATGATCAACGACGTCCGGGCCCTGCGCCTGCCCGGGGCCCTGGAGGCGATCACCGGGCTGGGAGTCCCGGTGTGCCTGATGCACCTGCAGGGCGAGCCGCGCACGATGCAGGAGACGCCCCGCTACGGGGACGTGGTGCGGGAGGTGCGCGAGTTCCTGGCCGGGCGCCTGGCCGCGTGCGCGTCGGCGGGCATTGCGCCGGAGCGGGTGATCGTGGATCCGGGTTTCGGATTCGGGAAATCCACCGGGCACAACCTGCTCCTGCTGCGGCATCTGGACACATTGCAGGCGCTGGGGCGGCCGATTCTCGTGGGTCTGTCGCGCAAATCGGTCTTCGGGCGGGTGCTGGGACGCGCGGTGGGCGAACGGCTGGCGGGCGGTGTCGCGGCCGCCGCCCTGGCGGTCCGGCAGGGCGCGTCGTTGGTTCGTGCCCACGACGTCGCGGCGACCGTGGACGCGGTGCGCTGGGCGGCGGCGGTGCGCGACGCTCGGGCGCCGATCGCCGGCGGTGCGGGCGGCGGGGCCCGGGGGTAGTATTCCCATACGATCGATCGGCGCAGCCGGCCGGTCGCTGAATTGAGGGGAGAACGCAATGGGGGTTGTGACCAAACGCTATTTCGGGACCGACGGAATCCGCGGCCACGTCGGGGAATTTCCCGCTACCGTGGAGTTCGTGCTCAAGCTGGGGTGGGCCGTGGGCCGGGTCCTGGCTCACGGATGCGGGGGCAAGGTCCTGATCGGGAAGGATACCCGAATCTCCGGGTATATGTTCGAGTCGGCGCTGGAGGCGGGCCTGTCCGCCGCCGGTGTGGATGTCCTGCTCTCCGGTCCGATGCCGACGCCGGCCGTGGCCTACCTTACCCGCACGCTGCACGCCTGCGCCGGGATCGTGGTCAGCGCCTCGCACAATCCGTACTACGACAACGGCATCAAGTTCTTCGCGGCCGACGGCAACAAGTTCCCCGATGAACTGGAGGTGGAGATCGAGGCGGTCTTGGGGCAGGATATGGAGACCGTGGACCCGGCGCGACTGGGCAAGGCGGAGCGGGTGGCCGACGCCGCCGGGCGTTACATCGAGTTCTGCAAGAGCACGATCCCGCACGGTGTTCACCTGCGGGGCCTGAAAGTGGTTGTGGACTGCGCCAACGGCGCGAGCTATCACGTGGCGCCCAGCGTGCTCGATGAATTGGGCGCGGACGTGATCGGGATCGGCGTGGACCCGGACGGGCTCAACATCAATGCCGGCTGCGGCTCCACCGCGCCGGGGATGTTGCAGGCGGCTGTGCGCGAGCACGGCGCCGATCTGGGCATCGCGCTCGACGGCGACGGCGACCGGGCGATCCTGGTGGACGCGAACGGAGACTTGGTGGACGGGGACGAGGTGCTCTATATCCTCGCCCGCTTCCGCAAGGAGCACGACATGCTCGATGGCGCGGTGGTCGGCACCGTGATGAGCAATCTCGGCCTGGAGCACGCGTTGCGTGCGTGCGGCATCGACTTTCATCGCACGCCGGTGGGCGACCGCTACATCATGGAGGTGTTGCTCGAGCGCGGCTGGACTCTCGGGGGGGAGTCCTCGGGGCATATCATCTGCCTGGATCGCTCGCACAGCGGCGACGGCATTGTCACCGCCCTTCAGGTCTTGTGGGCGATGCGCGAGACCGGGCGGACATTGCACGAACTGCGCGCCGGGATGACCAAGTACCCACAGTGCATGGTCAACGTCCGCACGCGCCAGAACGGGGGTCCAACGCTCGTGCCGCCGGGGATCGAGGAAGCGGTGCGCGCCGTCGAGGCCCGGCTCAACGGCCGCGGGCGGGTGCTGTTGCGGCCCTCCGGGACCGAACCGCTGATCCGGGTGATGGTCGAAGGAGTCGATGCCGGTCAGGTCGAGCGGCTGGCGCAGGAACTGGCGGGGGCCGTGGAAGCGGCGCTGGCCGCCCGGCCCGCCGCCGGGTGAGATCGGGGCGGATTTTGTTTGATTTTCCAAGCATCCCCCGCTAAGCTGGCGGGCGCTTTCTGGCAGGCGGTTGAACAGGACGAGGTGGGGGAATGCGACGCAAGCTGGTGGCCGGGAACTGGAAGTTGAACGGGACGCTGGCCGGCGTCGAGCGCTTGGCGGAGGGGATCCGCGCCGGGGCGCAGACGGTGAGCGCGGCGGATATCGTGGTCTGCCCGGCCTTCGTCCACATTCCGAAGGTGGCCGGGTTGCTCGCCGGTACGTCGGTCGCTTGGGGCGCTCAGGATGTGAGCGATCAGGACGAGGGCGCCTACACCGGGGAAGTGGGGGCGCCGATGCTGGTCGAGCTGGGTTGCCGCTATGCCATCGTGGGCCACTCGGAGCGGCGCATCCTGTATGGCGAGGACGATGCCCTGGTGGCGCGCAAGTTTCTCGCTGCGCGGCGCGCGGGCCTGATCCCCATTCTGTGCGTCGGCGAGTTGATCGAGGAGCGGGAAAGCGGGATCACCGAGCAGGTCGTCGGGCGTCAGATCGACGCGGTGCTGGAGGCGGCCGGTGAGACCGGACTCGCCGGTTCGGTGATCGCCTATGAGCCGGTGTGGGCCATCGGGACCGGCAAGACCGGGGGTCCGGAGCAGGCCCAGGAGGTCCATGCATTCATCCGTGCCCGGATCGCGGCGCGGGATGGTACAATCGCGGAGCGAATCCGCATCCTTCATGGCGGCAGCGTCAAGGGTTCCAACGCTGGGGAGCTGTTCGCAATGGAGGATATCGACGGCGGACTCATCGGCGGCGCATCGCTGAAGGCCGAGGAATTCCTCACTATCTGCCGCGCCGCGGGCTGAACGCCCGCCGGGGTCGCGGAGGGGTTCTGCGGGTGCCGCGCAATCTCAATTCGGAAAACGGCTGACGGCATCGCATGCACGCCCTGTTGCTGTTGTTTCATTTCCTGTTGGCGATCACGCTGGTCGTCCTGATCCTGTTGCAGCACGGGAAGGGAGCCGATGCGGGCGCCGCCTTCGGCGCGGGCGCCTCGGGGACCGTGTTCGGCTCGCGCGGGTCGGCATCGTTCCTCTCCCGGACTACGGCGGTGCTGGCGACGTTCTTTTTCATTACCAGCTTGACCCTGGCCTATCTCTCCGGCCAGAAGATCGAGCGCAAGAGCATCGCCGAACAGAACCTCCCGCCGGTCCCGACCCAGAGCGCCCCCGCAGTACCGGCCAAGGGCACGGTGCCGTCGGACCTGCCGCCCGCGGCACCCAAGCCTCCCAAGGGAGGGAAATAGCCCGCCGCCGGCAGCGCCGGTCGATCTCGCCGACGTGGTGGAATTTGGTAGACACGCCGTCTTGAGGGGGCGGTGGCGAAAGCCGTGCCGGTTCGAGTCCGGCCGTCGGCACCAT
>CAZAQG010000100.1:0-7205 GCA_964487445.1 uncultured Chromatiales bacterium | reverse complement strand
AAAGCGTGACACCGCAGAGCGGTGTCACGAGGGTGTCTCTGCGGTGTCACGCCTTTCGCCGCTTCCTTCCAAGACAGCCGCTGCGCCCGGCGGGCCGGGAACCAAGCATAGGCCCGGGTCAGGCGGCCCTTCCCCGACACCCATGCCATCGCCTCCACCCGCACCCCACACGCCGAACAGGCCACCCTGCGCAGGGCGTACATCAGAAACACCGGGTTGCTCCCCTGGAACCACTTTCAGAGCTTCCCGTCCCTCCGCTTCTCGACCAAAATCACGGCACATTCGCCCACGAATTCTGCCGAGGAGCCCATTTTACCTTCAATATTATCGGCTACCGATGTGATGGTTTCGTGCGCTGTCAACCGCGTTTCCGAGCCCGGTTTTCGCTGAAACCCCATGCCGCTTGGTAGCCGCTCCCCTCCCCGGAACGGCGGCAACGAGTAATTTACCGGGACCTCAAGCATGGACTTTTTGGGGAAGTGCTTCTATCCTTTCCAAGTTACTCCATCGACGAGAAAAAAGAGGCGCGGGATACTCGTAAGGCGCTATGGCGGGGGAAGTTTATGACGCCATGGGAACGGCGACAAAAGCCACAATAAAGTTTTCCATGAAGGAGATGATTGCAAATGAAGGTGAGTGACATAATGAGCATCAACCCAATCCGCATCTTGAGCGGTTCCACCATGGCGGAAGCCGCTGAATTGGCCGCCGTGTCCAATGCAAGCGGCTTGTTCGTGGTGGATGACGAAAATAATTTTATTGGAGTGTTGTCCGAAGGTGACATGATGCAGTTGGCCCTTCCCGAAATGAGTGCGGTCATGGAGGATGGCGGGGACTTACGAAGTTCTTACGGAATTTTTAGTGAGAAAGGTGCGAGCTTTGGAAATGACCCCATCGATAATCACCTTGTAAAGGATCCAATCACCCTTGATCCGGATGCACCGGTCCTCTTGGCCGCTACTACCATGGCCATGAAGAGAATGCGCCGTTTGCCGGTCGTGAAAAACGGGAAATTGATCGGTACGATTTCGCGGGGCGATATTTGCAAGGCCGTTTTCAAGGCATAGAAGATGCCGTCGAGGCAAGAACACGCCAAGTTCGAGCCGCATATTCCATTTCATACGTAGTGGTGGTGGGTCGGAGCCGCCCCGGTGTTGCAATAGTCCCTGATTTCGTTTCTTTGCCGAATTTGTCCACGATCACTGCTCCATCTCCCCCGGCCGCCCCACATGGACCATGTGGGGTGTGCGGCCGGTGAGCGTCGGTGTATATGCTGCACTGTTGTAACGCAAAGCAGAGACACCCTCGTGACACCGCTCTGCGGTGTCACGTTTTTCGTCGCTTCGCCGTGCGAGATCACGCATACCAGGCGCACCCGGCCGGTGAGTGGCCGACGGCCGCCTCATGCCCTGCTCGATGGGGCAGGTTTCGTCGCGGTGTCGCTTCCAAGCCGAATCTCGACGCCGGAGGGAGAGTTCAAGGGGTCAGAGTACTTGAAATCCCAACTGCGCTGATGCTGCGATCCGGCGCTGGAGATTTCAAGTACTCTGACCCCTTGAACTTCGGCGCGGAGCGCCTGCGGATGGGTGACACCGCAGAGCGGTGTCACCAGATGTGCGGTGTCACCCGATGTGGATGCTGCTTGCTCACCGCGCGCTCCTGCTCAACGGGTTTCGCGCAAAAGGCCCGTTCTCCAGCGGAGTCGTTGAGGGTTTCAACACCAAGGCAAAACCGACCTCCGGAAAATCCTTCGGCTTTCGCACTTGCCACGGCGCCGCAACCGCTTTGTATCCTGTGCCTGGCGCCCTACCCGAACCGGGGTCCACCCACAGGCTCTGCTGAGGAGCCGTAAAGATATATGAGCAAACCCGACAAACATAAATGGATCTTTCCCGTTCGATTCCGAACCGGCGCCTACGGCTGGAAAGCGTCGAGGCTGGCTTGTCAGCGTCTTCGAGAAGCCGTATCTGAGATCAAAAAGGTTGCGAAGAAAGATCCGGTTCTTGGTGCGGAGGGCGCGGTTCGTCTGATGGAAAAGCTTTGGCCGGCATTGGAGCATGTGGATAGTTCCAGTGGCGCCTTGGGGTCGGCCGTCTACAAAACACTGGATACGTTGATACCGGTAATCATCAAAGCGCCTGCTGACGACAAGACTCGCAATAAATGGCTCGACCGGCTCTGGCAGGCCATGGCAGATGATGGTGTCGATTACCTCAGTCCGGTCGGCGACAGATGGGGTGAGATTTGCGGCTCGGTAGAGGTCGCCGGGCGATGGGCCGATGATCTGGTTTCTATGTTGCGATCCTGTTGGTCGGATCCGAATCCAGGTCGTTATTTCCACGGTGCGACGGCATGCTTGTCCTGCCTGCTGGTGGCGGGTCGGTATCAGGAGTTGCTTGAGCTTCTGGAATTGGGCCGCCACCCCATGTGGCATTACCGGCGCTATGGTGTCGAGGCTCTCCTGGCAATGGGCAAAAAGGCGGAGGCCATCCAGTATGCCGAGGCCTCGCGAGGATTGAATCAGCCGGATTTCCTGATTGACCAAACCTGTGAGGAGATCCTGATCTCATCCGGCCTGCATGAAGAGGCCTACCAACGTTATGGGTTGAGTGCCGCGGTGGGTAATTCCTATATCGCCCGATTTCGCGCGGTGGCGAAGCGCTATCCCATGAAGGGCAAGTCACAGATCCTGTCTGATCTCATTGCCACGACGCCGGGAGAAGAGGGTAAGTGGTTTGCCACGGCCAAGGAGATCGAGTTCTATGACTTGGCGCTGGAACTCGCCAACCGGACCCCCTGTGATCCGAGAACGCTGACAAGAGCGGCAAGGGATTACCTCGATGCGGAGCCGGCGTTTGCACTCGGTTCCGCAATGGCCGCGCTTCGCTGGTTGAGTGAGGGGTGGGGCTACGAGGTGACCAGTGTCGATGTGGTGGAGGCTTATGACCGGGCGATGGATGCCGCCGCCAAGTTGAATAAAATCAGCGAGGTAATCGGTCAGATCCGGCGACTCCTCGAGTCGGATGAAAGCGCGTCGATGTTGTTCGTTCGACAGGCTGTGCACCGACGTATGGGCGCGCATATTTCATCGACTAACGAATCGTGATAGTGATTGAAGGATGAACCGTGAACGGATGCACATCGACAAACAAAGGTATCGATTCACACTCCATTTCGGGTGCCGGGGGTTATCGTGGACAATTGAGTGGCAGCGAAACAAAATCGCAACCACAAAAAACACTGCAAATACAGTGTCTTTGGGGATTTCCGATGGTCTGTGATAGTATTCTGAAATGGTGCCGAGGAGAGGACTTGAACCTCCACGAGGATACCCTCACTAGCACCTGAAGCTAGCGCGTCTACCAATTCCGCCACCTCGGCAGCAGAAGCGCCGCGTCCGGGCCGCGAAGCCCGCCGACACCGCTGCGAGAAGCGGACTTTACCGATACCATAACCCCTTGTCAATGAACCACTCTTGGAAACGGTACGGGGGCGCCGGGGCGCCCACGGGTCGATCCATCTCACTGATTCCCGGCCAATAAGGAGCACGGATGAGCGGTCGCCGTCGAAGTCCCGACCCGTTTGCGGAGCGCGAGGCCCGCAAGTACGAGCACCCGATCCCGAGCCGCGAGTTCATCCTTGCCTATCTGGCCGAACGCGCCGAGCCGCTCGGGCGGGAGGAGATCGCCGAGGGCCTCGGGTTGCGCGAGGAGGACGATTGCGAGGCGCTGCGTCGGCGTCTGGGCGCAATGGAGCGCGACGGCCAGTTGATCCGCAACCGCCGCGGCGGCTACCTGTTGGTGAATCAGGCCGATCTGGTGAGCGGGCGGGTGATCGCCCACCCGGACGGGTACGGCTTCCTGGCGCCCGACGAGGGCGGCGACGACCTGTTCATCCCGGCGCGCGAGATGGCGGCGCTCCTGCACGGCGACCGCGCGGTGATGCGCGTGGCGGGGGTGGACCGGCGCGGGCGGCGCATCGGTGCGCTGACGGAGGTCCTGGAACGCAACACGCACAAGGTCGTGGGCCGGTTCTTCCGCGAGTCCGGCATCGGCTTCGTGGTCCCCGACGAAAGGCGGATACCGCAACATGTCGTGGTACCGCCCGAGCATCAGGGCAGCGCGATGCACGGGCAGATCGTGGTAGTGGAACTCATCGAACAACCGGGTCGCCGGACCCAGGCCATCGGTCGGGTGGTGGAGGTGCTCGGAGACCACATGGCGCCGGGGATGGAGGTCGACATGGCCATCCGCTCCCACGACATCCCCGCCGAATGGCCGGAACCGGTGTCGGCGGAGGCCGGGGGCTTCGGTGAGCGGGTGCCCGAGGAGGCGAAGGAGGGACGTGTCGATCTGCGCGCGCTGCCGCTGGTGACCATCGACGGGGCCGATGCGCGCGATTTCGACGATGCGGTCTACTGCGAGCGCCGCGGTCGCGGCTGGCGGTTGCTGGTGGCGATCGCCGACGTCTCCTGGTACGTGCGTCCCGACGGCGCGTTGGACACCGAGGCGCGCCTGCGCGGTACCTCGGTCTATTTCCCCGACCGCGTCATCCCGATGCTGCCCGAGGCGCTCTCCAACGGATTGTGTTCGCTCAACCCGGAGGAGGACCGGTTGTGCATGGTCGCGGAGCTGAGTATCGGCGTCGACGGCAAGGTGAGCCGCTCGCGGTTCTTCGAAGGTCTGATGCGCTCGCACGCGCGGTTCACCTACGACGCGGTGGCGGCGATGTTGGTCGGACGCGACGCCGCGCTACGCCGCCGCCACGCCGCGCTGGTGCCGCACCTGGAGGCGCTCTACGAACTCTACGGGGCGTTGCGCAAGGCGCGCGCGGCGCGCGGGGCCATCGACTTCGATACTACGGAGACGCGCATCGAATACGGGCCCGACCGGCGCATCGAGCGCATCGTGCCGCTGGTGCGCAACGACGCGCATCGGCTCATCGAGGAATGCATGATCGCGGCCAACGTGGCCGCCGCGCGTTTTCTCGCCCGCCGGCGCATCGCCGCACTGTACCGCGTCCACGAAGGTCCCAACGCGGATAAGCTCGAGGACCTGCGTACCTTTCTCGCCGAACTCGGGCTGCGCCTCGGCGGCGGCGATCGGCCCGAGGCGCGCCATTTCGCGCAACTCCTCGATAAGGCACAGGGGCGCGCGGATGCGCACCTGATACAGACCGTGTTGCTGCGCTCGCTCTCGCAGGCGATCTACAGCCCGGACAACGCCGGTCACTTCGGCCTGGCCCTGAGCGCCTATGCCCATTTTACCTCGCCGATCCGGCGCTATCCGGATCTGATGGTGCACCGCGCGATCCGTCACCTGCTGACGGGCGGCGAGGCACAGACCTTCGAATACACGCACGCCGGTATGGTGATACTCGGGAACGCCTGTTCCGCCGCCGAGCGGCGCGCCGACGAGGCCACGCGCGACGCGGTGGCTTGGCTGAAGTGCGAGTACATGATGGACAAAGTCGGACAATCCTTCGAGGGAACCATCACTGGGGTGACGGGTTTCGGCGTGTTCGTGGAACTCGACGGCATCTATGTGGAGGGGCTGGTGCACATCACGGCGCTGGGCGCGGACTACTTCCACTTCGACCCCGCGCATCACCGCCTCACGGGCGAGCGCACCGGGCGCATCTACCGGCTCGCCGATCGCGTTCGGGTCCAGGTGGTGCGCGTCGACCTCGACGAGCGCAAGATCGACTTCGAACTCGCCGATCCGCCCCCGGCGCCGGCGCCGGGGAAACGCAGCCGCGGGGGCGGGCGCTTCGGGCGCAAGCGCCGGCGGGGGTAGCGCCGTCGTGGGCTCGGAGTATTGGGTGTTCGGCTACCATGCCGTGCGTGCCGCGTTGGACGAGGATCCGGGGGCGCTGACCGGGCTATGGGTCCAGCTCGGGCGGCGTGATGCCCGCATCCGCGGTCTCATCGAACGCGCCGAGGCCGCGGGTGTTGCGATTCACCCGGTGCCGCGTGCGGCGCTCGGCGAGCGCGCCGGCGGCGGGCGCCACCAGGGGGTGGTCGCACGCTGCCGCGGCGGCGGGATGCGGCAGGGTCCGGGGGATCCGTTGACCCTCGTTGCGGCGCTCGATGTGCCGGCGCTGCTGCTGGTCCTCGACGGCGTGCAGGATCCGCACAATCTGGGCGCCTGCCTGCGTACCGCCGAGGCGGCGGGGGCGCATGCGGTGATCGTCCCGCGCGACCGCGCGGTCGGTATTACGCCGACGGTGCGCAAGGTCGCCAGCGGGGCGGTGGGGCGGGTGCCGTTCCTGCAGGTGACCAATCTGGCCCGCACCCTGCAGTCCCTGCGCGAGGAGGCCGGTGTGCGCGTGGCGGGTGCCGCCGCCGGGGCGCCGATGACGGCCTATGAGGCCGATCTGAGCGGTCCGCTGGCGCTGGTGCTCGGCGGCGAGGAGCGCGGATTGCGGCGCCTGACCCGAGAGCGCTGCGATCTGTTGGTGGGCCTGCCCATGGCCGGGCGCGTGGAGAGCCTGAATGTGGCGGTGGCCGCCGGCGCGTTGCTCTTCGAGGCGTGCCGCCAGCGCCGCTGAGACGTGCCGATCTCCTCGATTGCGCCCGCCGCGGGGCTCCCGTAGAATGGGCGCCCTTCCGAAGCCGGACTCAGGGCCGCTGTGGCGGCCCTGCTCCTTGCCGGTCGCGTGGCGCGGCCGGCTGCCAACCCGTGAGGAGCGTTGCATGAAGCACTACGAGATCGTCTTTCTGGTCCATCCGGACCAGAGTGAGCAGGTGCCCGCGATGGTCGAGCGTTATCGCTCGAACATCGAGTCCCGCGGCGGGACCATCCACCGCCTGGAGGACTGGGGACGCCGCCAGCTCGCCTATCCGATCCAGAAGGTTCCCAAGGCGCACTACGTACTGATGAACGTGGAGTGCGACCAGGAGGCCCTGGACGAGATCACCAGCGCGTTTCGCTTCAACGATGCGGTGTTGCGCCACTTGGTCACCCGTCGTGACGAAGCGGTGACCGAGCCCTCGCCGATGGCCAAGGGTCGCGAGGAGCGCGACGGCTCCGAGCGGGGCGGGCGCGGGCGTCGCGACGAGGAACGCGGTGGTCGGCGCGGGGCCGAGACGGCGCCGAGTCCTGCTGCGGAGAGTCCTGCTGCGGAGAGCCCCGCCGCGGAGAGCCCCGCCGCGGAGAGCCCCGCCGCGGAGAGCCCCGCCGCGGAGAGTGCGGCGGCCGACTGAC